>NZ_JBAJNR010000003.1:0-223168 GCF_036881695.1 Corynebacterium sp. Marseille-Q4381
GCCAGGATCAAACTCTCCACAAAAACATTTCAGTAAAAGAAACCGAGCCGTGAAAAGCCCAAACCCAACCAAAACAAAACCACCCAACAAAAAACGTTGGACTGGCAATCCTTTGAAAAAACGTTGGTCATGTATCCGACGAGGAAAAACCACAACCAACAAAAAATAGTGAAACCATCACACGTCCCACCGTCCAACAGCACCACCCAAAGAAAAAGCAGCACTGCCACCGGCACACACCACAACAAAAATCATGGCGCACACGCACAACAATCACACCAAACAAAAAAGTATTGGCACACTATCGAGTTCTCAAACAACACACGCACACCTGACAGCTGCGATTTCGCTTCTGTCAAAAGCGGCTTGAAAAACATTACCGAGAGTAACGAATCATGTCAACTCGTTGACTTTCTGCAGTTGTTCCGACTGCCGAAGCAGTGGGCTAAACATTAGCCACACGCTTCGAATGAATGCAAACTGCGCTGCTCAAACGGCATTTCTGAGATATCGGTACCGACTCACACGCGTTTTACGCCCGCGAAGTTCTTCTTGCCGCGGCGCAGAACGAGCCACGTGCCGTGAAGGAAACCCTCGTCGCTAGGCACCCAGTCCTCGGATTCCACGCGCTGGTTGTTCACGTACACACCGCCCTCCCTGATCGAACGGCGGGCAGCGCCCTTCGAGTCGGCGAGGCCAGCACCAACGACCAGGTCGACGATCTGTGGCACGTCGCCTGCAGACACTTCGAACACCTCGGTCTCGGACACGGCGGACGCAAGGGTCTTCTCGTCTAGCTCGGCCAGGTCCGCTTTGCCAAACAGCGCCTCCGCAGCCAGCTCAGCTGCCTTGCGGGCATCTTCTCCGTGAACCAAATCCGTCATCTCCTGCGCAAGACGGCGCTGGGCTTCACGCTTGAAGGGTCGCTCTTCAACTTCCTGCGCTAGGCGGTCGAGCTCCTCCTGATCCAGGAACGTAAACCAGCGGAGGTAGCGGACCACGTCGGCGTCAGCGGTGTTCAAAAAGTACTGGTACCACGTGTACGGGCTGGTCATTTCCGGGTCCAGCCAAAGAGAGCCGCCACCGGTGGATTTGCCAAACTTCTTGCCTTCGGAATCGGTCACGAGCGGCACGGTCAGCGCATGCACGGAAGCGCCGTCCATGCGGCGGTTAAGGTCGACACCTGCCACGAGGTTGCCCCACTGGTCGCCGCCGCCAATTTGCAGCACGCAGTCGTACTCGCGGTGGAGCTGCACGAAGTCGTTCGCCTGCAGGAGCATGTAGGAGAACTCGGTGTACGAGATTCCGTCGGACTCCAACCGGCGCTTGACCGTCTCGCGACCGAGCATTGTCGAAATGGAAAAGTGCTTGCCCAGGTCGCGCAGGAACTCGATCACGCCGAGCTTGCTGGTCCAGTCCGCGTTGTTCACCAGAAGTGCGGCGTTGTCCCCCTCGAAGGAGACGAAGCGGGACAACTGCCCGGAGATTCGGTCGGCCCAGTCCGCAACGGTGTCGGCGGAGTTGAGGGTTCGTTCGCCGACGTCTCGCGGGTCGCCGATCATGCCGGTGGCGCCGCCGGCGAGCACGATCGGGCGGTGGCCAGCCATCTGGAAGCGGCGCAGCATCAGCAGCGGCACCAAGTGGCCAGCGTGCAGCGACGGTCCGGTCGGGTCGAAGCCGCAGTACAAGGTGATGGGCGATTGCGCGGCGCCGCGGAGCGCGTCTAAGTCGGTTGACTGGTTGATCAGGCCGCGCCAAGCGATTTCGTCGACGATGTTCTGGGGGGAAGACATGAAAAAAGAACGCTCCTTCTTACGCGTGGTGGGCGGGGTGGGGCTGCGCTTCGTCGATAAGCAGCACCGGAATGCCCCCATCTATCCGGTACGCGACACCGAGCCGCTCGTTGATCAACAGCTGCTCATCTTCGCTATATCGCAGCGGACCTTTGTCCTGCGGGCAGACCAGAATGTCGAGCAAACGCGGATCGAGACTCATAGGGCTAATCGTACCTGCCCGCGATCTCCTCGCCGCCGTCGAGGCCGGGCAGGGCGCCGAGTTGGTTGCGGAGGAATTTCGCCTGCGAATCCATCGCACGCAAGTTGTCGTCCACAATGCCCTGCTTGATCCGGCCGACGGCGCTGGTGAGGGTGGAAAGCGAATCGGTCACCACTGCCACGGCGCGCGGGTCCTGGCGCTGCGGGGCTGCAAGGTAGGTCTGTGTGACCTCCGGGTAGTACACCTTCACCACGTCCCACATCGTCTGACGGTGCTCGGGCGTGGGTGTGAGATGGTCCCACTCCCCCAGCACGAAGCGGACGTTGCTTTCCAGCTCCTGCGCCTGGCGGACCACGGCGGCCGGTGCGGCGGCCTGCCGCAGCTGGGCTGCGGTCCGGTTCAGCGCGTCGTCGAGAAGTGTGGGCGTCGGCGTCGTGGCGGACGGAAGCGCTCGCTGCTTCGGCGGCGGGGTGAGCACGGCCCCGGCACCGTACGCGGCGATGGCCGCGACCGGCCAGAGCGGCCCGAAATTGAACGCGATGTGGAGGACCACCACTAGGATGGCCACGAGGAGGCCGACTTGGTTCTTTCGCGACAATAGGTAGTTGGTTGCCTTACTGGAATCCACGGATCTCCTTGAATGCCGAAGCCAGATCGCCGTTCATGGCGTCGAACACCGCGCCACCGGTCAGCTCGGCGAGCTGTTCCATTTCGGACGCGTTCGAGTTGCCGTACAGGATGATAAAGACCGGAACACGGCGCAGCTCCGCCGGTAGTTCGCGGTACGCCCTGCTGAACTCGTCAAAGTTTTCGCCCATGTTCGCCTGGCCGTCGCCAAGAAGCACGATGGAGGGGATGCCGTCGGAGGTGTCGGTCGCGGCGAGCGCCGCCAACAGCGCCGGGTAGAGTGCGGTCCCGCCGCCGGCGGCGAGGCTGTCGACGTACCCGTTCAGCTGCGCCGCGGAGTCGGGGGTCGCCCGGTCGAAGACCACGGTGAGCGGTTCGTTGGGGACATCGTCGAAGGACCACAGGGTCACGGTCTCGCGGTCCCGAAGCGAGACGTCGCCGGTGAGGGTGGACGCGGTGCCGTCGATAAGCGAATGCATGATCTGCTTCAGTGAAGCTAGCCGCGTTCCCTCCATCGAACCGGAAACGTCGAGCACAAACGTGGTGGTGCCAGGTTTGCGGTACTGGTTGTTGTAGGCGTAGAGCAGGTCGTCGACGACCCCCTGGTTCGCGGGGAACGGCAGCTCAATGACCTGCTGACCTGCGATTTCCGCAGGCACGCTGGCAACCTGAGCGACGGGGCGGCGGTAAGTGTTCGCGACGTCGTCTTGGTGCTCCAAGAGCCAGTCGGCGAGCGCGCGGACGCGATCCCCTGCCTCCGGCGACGCCGGATTTGCGAGGGTAGATAAGGGGTAATCGGCGGAGATGACGCCGTCGCTCGGCACGATGACCTCGATCGGCTGGCCGTCCGCGCGCAGCTGGTGCAGCGTCGCCTCGTAGTTCACGATGGCGTCCGCGCGCGACGGGTCCGCCACGAACGCGTCGGCCAACCAGCCGGAGGAACCAGAGACCAGCGACTGGGCCTGAAACAACCCCTCCAGCGTGGTGCTTACCCGCTCCAAATCCGCGGGACTAATCGCCTCGCCAGTGTCAGCAACCGCCGTGGCGACAGACACGAGCGCCGAGAATCCCGAGTTAGACGACGACGGGTCGGTCATACCGAAGCGGAACTCGCCCGATTCAGCGGCGGCGGCGAAGTCCGCCCATGTCGGCTGGTTCGCGTCCCAACCGAGGCGCTTCGCAGCTTCATCCCAAACGCCAAAAGCAACGGGGCTAGTGGCGATTTTCGTCTCGTCTGCAAGCTTGCCCGACGCACCGATGAGGTTCACGTACCGGTTCGTTGCAAACCACGTGGCGTCGACTGCACCATCGAAATCGCCGCGGGCGAGCGACTGCGAGTTGTCCAGCGTGCCGCCGGGGAACTGCATCTCAATTGAGAATCCCAGTTCGTTTGCAGCTTGCTGCACCAAGTCTTGGATGTCTTTCAGCTCAGTCGCCGCGACAATGGTCAGATCCGAGGCGCTTCCGGGGCCCCCTGACGAACTCGAGGTGGTTTCAGTCGAGCACGCGGCCACGGCCACCGTTGCCAGCAGCGCAGTGATCAGCGCCCAAAGTTTCTTCACTGCTCTTCCTCCTCCTTCTTCAGCGGCGGGGCGATCGAGCCGTAGCGCGTGCCGACGCCGTCGATTAGCTGTTCCAAGCGGTCGTAGTTCGGCGCGTCGATGGAGTTGACGTAATCGGACGGCGCGGGAAGGCCGCGCTTTTCCATTTCGGTGGCCAGCGACCCCTGGTTTGCGGGCCGGAACCCGTGGCGCGCGGCGAGCTGTTGCAGCTGCGGATCGTTGGTGAGCAAGCGCCCGAGTTCTTTACCTTCCTCCGTCACCCCAACAATGCCGTGGTTCGCCAGCACGGTCGGGCTCAGCTGCAACAACACCATGTCGTCGCGGATTCGCGAGGTGTCGCTCATCAACTCACCGAGGTACTGCGCCTCATACACCATCACCATGGGTGCGGCGCCGATGCCTTGGCTTAAGTACTCCGCAAACGGTCCGGAAGACGAGGACTCGGAGTACCCCTGACCGGTGAAGAATGGCGCGATCTCCCCGACCAAGTACTGCGTGTCTTCTGCACGGTCCGGGTCGCGCTGCTGAAACTCCCAAGCCAGGAGGGACAAGTACATCGCCGCAGAATTAGACGTGCGGATATCCGTGGAACGGATCTGCACCGTGCGCGGCGACGGGAATGCGTCGGAAAAGTCGCGCCAACGAGCACCCGAGCGGGCGAGGTCGACGTAGCGCGCCATATCCATCACATAGGCACCGTTGTCCTCGGTCACCACGCCCTGCTCCTGCAGAATGTCCGCGATCGTCTTCCAGCTGGCCACCGCCATCGGCGAGAAGAACGGGTACTCCACGGAGTAGCCCGACCCCTGCTCGCGGACTTTCTGCGCCGCGGGCGCTGATGACGGGAACACGAAATCTTCAGCGGCAATGTCGGTGCCCGTTGCAATCTGGCGGGAGCCGGCGGTGGTGACGTGCACCTCGTACCCCAACTCCGCCAGCCGGGCCGCTACGTCCGGGTCCTCGAAGTAGGCGCGCTTCTCAGAGCCAATGACGCCGTGCACCTGGGTGAGACCGCCGTCCGCCTTTTCGGAGCCCGGGAAACCGGTCGACCCGTTGCGGCCAAGGACAACGGCGGCGATAACCACCGCAGTAAGTAAAGTCCCAAGCGCGATCGACACTATCCGTCTCCCGCGCTTGGGACTTTGCGTGCTCGTCGCACTGCTCGGAACGCTCATACGCACATCGTAGAGCGCGCCGGACGCCGGTGCTGCCTATTCGGGGCGCACCGGAGTAGCCGCCCACTGCCGGTAGCCGGCGCTTGCAGCTGCGACGCGCTCGCGCTGCTCCTCAACGCGCACCTTGGCGGTGCCGCCGCGGGTGGTGCGCGACGCTACCGCCCCGTCGATGGTGAGCACCTCACGGACCTCAGGGAGCAGTCGCTTATCGACGCCCGCGAGCTCCTCATCACTGAGCTCATCAAGGCCAACCCCCCGAGACTCGGCGATGCGCACGCAGGCGCCTGAAGCCTCGTGCGCCTCGCGGAACGGCACGCCCTGGCGCACCATCCACTCCGCCAAGTCGGTAGCCAGGGTGTAACCAGCGGGCGCGAGCTCGCGCATGCGGTCTTCGTGGAAGACAAGCGTGGACACCAGCCCGGTGAAGGCGGGAAGAACAATGCTCAGCTGGCTGACGGAGTCGACCAGCGGCTCCTTGTCCTCCTGCAGGTCGCGGTTGTACGCCAGCGGCTGCGCCTTCAGCGTGGCTAGCAGGCCGGTTAGGTTGCCGATCAAGCGTCCAGACTTGCCGCGCGCCAGCTCCGCGACGTCGGGGTTCTTCTTCTGCGGCATGATCGACGACCCGGTCGACCACGCGTCGTGCAGCGTAACGTAGCCGAACTCCGGGGTAGACCACGCAATGATCTCTTCCGCGAAGCGTGACAGGTCCACCGCGATCTGAGCGAGCACGTACGCCGCCTCGGCGGCGAAGTCGCGCGACGCCGTGCCGTCGAGCGAGTTGTCGGCAGCTGAATCGAAGCCCAGCTCCTCTGCGATCGCCTCGGGATCGAGTGCGAGCGAGGACCCGGCGAGCGCGCCCGAGCCGTACGGCGACACCGCCAGGCGCTTGTCCAGGTCCTGGATGCGCTCGAGGTCGCGCAGCAGTGGCTGCGCGTGAGCGAGCAGCGAGTGCGCGAGCAGGATCGGCTGAGCTGCCTGGAAGTGCGTTTTGCCCGGCATAATCGCGTCCGGGTGCGCCTTCGCCTGCTCCACAATCGCGTCGATCAGGTCAGCCACCTCCTGCGCGATATCGCGGATTGCGTCGCGCAGCCACATGCGGAACATCGCCGCGACCTGGTCGTTGCGGGAACGGCCGGCGCGCAGGCGGCCGCCCACTTCCGGCCCGACACGGTCGATCAGGCCCCGCTCCATGGCGCCGTGCACGTCCTCATCCGTCGGCAGCGGACCAAACGATCCGTCGGCGACGTCGGCGCCGAGCTGGTCGAGGCCGGTCAGCATGGTGTGCAGGTCGGCGTCGCTAAGCAACCCTGCCCTGTTGAGCACTTTGGCGTGAGCCTTGGAAGCGAGCACGTCGTAGGGCGCTAACACCCAGTCGAAGTGCGTGGACACGCTGAGGGCGAACATCGCCTCGGAGGGGCCGCCGGAGAATCGGCCGCCCCACAGCGCACCCTCGTTGGTCTTGTGCTGCTGCATACCGGGCCTACTTCTGCGCGCCAGCTTCGCGGTCGCGCTTGTTCGCGATCTGGGAGCTCAGGCCGTGCAGGCGCACAAAGCCCTTGGCCAGGGTCTGGTCGAAGGTGTCGCCCGTGTCGTAGGTGGCCAGGTTGAAGTCGTAGAGCGAGTGGTTGGAGCGGCGGCCGTTAACCGTCGCCTTGCCAGCGTGCAGCACCATGCGGATGTCGCCGGTGACGTGCTCCTGGGTCGACTCGATGAACGCGTCGAGGGAGCGCTTCAGCGGGCCGAACCACAGGCCGTCGTAGACCTCCTCGGACCAGCGCGCGTCAATGAGGCGCTTGTAGCGGGCCAACTCGCGCTCGACGGTGACGTCCTCCAGCGCCTTGTGCGCGGTGATCAGGGCGACCGCGCCCGGTGCCTCGTAGACCTCGCGGGACTTGATGCCCACCAGGCGGTCCTCCACCATGTCCAAGCGGCCGATGCCCTGCGCACCGGCGCGGCGGTTCATCTCCTCGATCGCCTGGAGCACGGTGACCTGGCGGCCGTCGATAGCCACCGGCTTACCGCCCTCGAAGGAGATGATGACCTCGTCCGGAGCGTTGCCCAAGGAGGGATCCTCCGTGTACGAGTACAGGTCCTTGGTGGGCGGGTTCCACAGGTCCTCCAGGAAACCGGTCTCAACGGCGCGGCCCCAGACGTTCTGGTCGATAGAGAACGGGCTGGCGGCGGACTGCTCGATCGGCAGGTCCTTGCCTTCCGCGTACTCAATGGCCTTGTCGCGGGTCCAGGCGTAGTCGCGCGCCGGGGCGATGATCTCCAGGTCCGGGTCCTGGTTTAAGAAACCGACCTCGAAACGCACCTGGTCGTTGCCCTTACCGGTGCACCCGTGAGCCACGTGGGTGCCGCCGAACTGGTGGCCGGCCTCGACGAGGTGCTTCACAATCAGCGGGCGCGAGATGGCCGAGACGAGCGGGTACTCGCCCTGGTACATGCCGTTGGCCTTAATGGTGGGCAGGCAGTACTCCTCGGCGAACTCGTCTTTCGCGTCCACGACGATGGACTCGACTGCGCCGCAGTCCAGCGCGCGCTGGCGCACAGACTCCATGTCCTCGCCGCCCTGGCCGAGGTCGAGAGAAACGGCGATCACTTCACCGCCGGTCATCTCCGCCAGGTACGGGATAGCCACGGAGGTGTCAAGGCCGCCGGAGTACGCCAGAACGACGCGGTTGGTCATGGAAATTGCTCCTTGTAGATGAGTAGAAGTTGCGGTTAGTTAGGTTACCCGCGGTCGCTCTCGCGTTTGCGGGGGGAGCTGGCAAAGAGTTGATCTGCCAGATCCTTGCCGGTGAAGGGTTCGCGGGCCAGGACGAAGATGGTGTCGTCACCTGCGATGCAGCCGGCGACTTGGTCGAGGCCCACCCGGTCGATGTAGCTGGCCAGGTACTGCGCTGCCCCAGGCGGGGTGCGCAGCACCGCGGTGGAGTACGAGTGGTCCACCGACACCACCAGCTCTTCAATCATCCGGCCGAGCTTTTCGCGCGGGCCGGTCTGGATGTCGTGCGAGGTCTCGGCCACGGCGCCGACGGTGTAGTAGGCACCGCTGCCGTCCATCGGGCGCACCTTGCGCGCCCCCAGTTCATCCAAGTCGCGTGACAGCGTGGCCTGGGTGATGTCGATGCCCTCGGCCAAAAGTAGGTCAGAGAGCTGCACCTGCGAAGCAACACGGGTGGCGGCGAGGATTTCGAGGATTCGCGCTTGGCGCGCGGTGCGCGACACCGGCTGCGTCATGGCTGGTGCTCCAGAAGCCAAGTCAGCAGCGCCTTCTGGGCGTGGAGGCGGTTCTCCGCCTCGTCGAAGACGCGCGATGCCGGGCCGTCGATGACCTCGGCGGTCACCTCGTTGCCGCGGTACGCGGGCAGGCAGTGAAGGAAGATCGCTCCGTCCGCGGCCGCATCCATCGTCGCCTGCGAAACCTGGTACGGCAGGAACGGCGTGCGGCGGTCCTTGCCGTCGCTTTCCATCCCCATCGACACCCACGTATCCGTGATCACCACATCTGCCCCGTCGACGGCGCCGACGTCGCTGGTGACCTCGATCTTCGCACCAGTCTCCTCGGCGCGGCGGCGGGCGCGGTCGACGAACTCGGTGCGCGGCAGGAAGCCCTCAGGGCCGATGACGGTGATGTCCATGCCTGCGGTGGCGAAGCCGATGAGGTAGCTGTTCGCCATGTTGTTGTCGCCGTCGCCCAAGTACACGGCGCGCTTGCCCGAAAGGCCAGCTGCGCCCTCCTCCGGGCAGAGGTTCTCGATGATCGTTTGCAGATCCGCAAGGATCTGGCACGGGTGGAGGTCGTCCGAGAGCGCGTTGACGATTGGGACAGTGGCCGTTTCCGCCATGTCCAGCAGGTTCTGGTGGGCGTAGGTGCGCCACACGATCGCGGAGACGTACCGGCTCAGTACCGCTGCGGTGTCTTGGTAGGTCTCCCCCTTGCCCATCTGGGAGTTGCCGGTTTCCGTCACAATCGCGTGGCCGCCTAGCTGCGCGATGCCCGTGTCGAAGGAGAAACGCGTGCGCGTCGACGTTTTGTCGAACAGCACGGCGACGGACTGCGGCCCTTCCAGCGGACGGTACTTGTACGGGTCGCGCTTCATCTCCGCCGCGAGCGCAAGCACCTCCGCCTGCTCCGCAGGCGAGAGGTCGTCGTCGGCGAGAAAGTGCCGTGGGGTGTGGTGTGCCATCAGTTCTCGTTCTCCGTGTTTTCCGTCTTCTCTTTCGCTTCCGCAATCACCGCTTCGACACGCGCGGCGGCTTCGCTCAGCTCCTCGTCCGCAATCACCAGCGGCGGGGTGAACCGCAGCACGTTGGGCTTAGGTGCGTTGACAATCACCCCGTGCTCGTACCCGAGTGCTTGGGCTTTTGCTGCCCAGTCGCCGTCAAGGACTGCGCCCAGCATCAGGCCGCGCCCGCGGACCTCCTTCACTCCCTCGATGGCCGCAACGCGCGACGCGAACGCCTCGCCCTTGCGGCGCACCTCGGCCAAGAAGGCCTCGTCCATGGTGTCCAGCACGACCTCGGCCGCGGCGCAGGAAACGGGGTTGCCGCCAAAGGTGGTGCCGTGCATGCCAGGGGTGAACCTCGCCGCGACCTCGCCGGTGGCGATCACCGCGCCGATCGGCATGCCGGCGCCAAGACCCTTCGCCATGGTCACCACGTCTGGGCGCACCCCAGGGGCAAGATCGTGCTCAAACGCGAAGAAGGTGCCGGTGCGGCCGACGCCGGTTTGCACCTCGTCGGTGATAAGGAGGATGCCGTGGGCGTCGGCAAGCTGCCGAAGCTCTTGCAAAAAGCCCTCGGGCGCGGGCACCACACCCGTTTCACCCTGGATCGGCTCGAGGAAGATCGCCGCGACATCCTCGGGGTCGATCTCGACGAGCTTGCGCACGTAGTCGATGTCGCCGTAGGGGTAGAACTCCACGCCGCCGGCGACCGGCTGGAAGGGCTTGCGTTTCGACGGCTGCCCGGTCAGCGCGAGCGAACCCATTGTGCGGCCGTGGAAGCCGTTGGCTGCAGCGAGGATCCGCGAGCGCCCAGTCAAGCGGGCAAGCTTGAACGCTGCTTCGTTGGCCTCGGCACCGGAGTTGCAGAAGAACACGCGGGCGTCGGGGTCGCCGAAGCGCTCGATCAGTTGAGTTGCCACGTTCACCGCCGGCCGGGAGGCGAAGATATTGGACACGTGCGCGAGCTGCGAGACCTGCGCGCTCACCGCCTCCACCACCGCCGGGTGCGCGTAACCGAGGGAGTTGACCGCAATGCCGGCGAGCAGGTCGAGGTACTCGCGGCCGTCCTCGTCCGTGACCGTCGACCCGGTACCGGAGACCAGCGCCACGGTCGGGGTTCCGTAGTTGCCCATCAACGCGGCTTGCCAGCCGCTGACAATCTCGCTCATTCGTTGTCGTCCTTCCGAAAGACTGTGCCTTCTGGGTACTCCGCCGCGTCGTAGACGTCCGGCAGCACCATTGTGCCAATGCCGCCCATGGTGAGAAGCTCCAGCAAAACCGAGTGCGCGATCCGGCCGTCGATGACGTGCGCCGCCTTCGTGCCGCCGCGCACCGCTGTCAGACACGCCTCCATTTTCGGGATCATCCCCGAATCCAGTGACGGCATCATCTTCTCCAGCTCGCCCACGGTGATCTTGGACAACAGCGAATCCCGGTCGGGCCAGTCGGTGTAGAGGCCCTCCACGTTGGTCAGCACCACGAGGCGCTCCGCACCGATCGCCGCGGCGAGCGCGCCGGCAGCCTCGTCGGCGTTGATGTTGTACACGTTGCCGTCGTCCCCCGGCGCAATGCCGGAGACCACCGGGATGCGCCCGGCCTCAATGATGTCCATCACCGCGGACGGGTCGACGTGGGTAATCGTGCCCACCAGCCCGATGTCCCGCAGCTCACCGTCGACCTCCACCAGGCGGCGCTCGGCGGTGAACAGCCCCGCGTCTTCGCCCGAGGTGCCGACCGCGTACGGGCCGTGGGAGTTGATTTTGCCTAGGAGGTCGCGGCCCACCTGGCCGAAGAGCACCATGCGCGCCACGTCTAGGATCTCCGGGGTGGTCACGCGGAAGCCGCCCACGAACTCGCCCCCGTCGAGCCCCAAGCGCTGCATCATCGCGCTGATCTGCGGCCCGCCGCCGTGCACGACGACCGGTTTCGCGCCGACGGTGCGCAAGAAAACCATGTCGGCGGCGAAGGCGTTTTTCAGCTCCTCGTCGATCATCGCGTTGCCGCCGTACTTCACCACGACGATTTTGTCGCGGTAGTGCTGCAGCCAGGGCAGCGCCTCGGCCAGCACATGGGCGCGCGCCTCGTTGCTCAACCGCTCGCTGTGGGGGTAGGTCATCGCAGTCGCTCCTTTTCTCTTACGTGCTGTACGCGGAGTTGATCTCCACGTATGAGTGGCTTAAGTCGGTTGTGCGCACCGTGGCCACGCCCGGCCCGCCAGTACCTAAATCCACTTCGACGTCGATGTCCACACCCGACAGGTCGACCTCGCGCGCACCCGGCGCACCGGTGGACGCCACGCACACGGGCTGACCGTTGAAGCTGACCGAAATGTTGTCGGGGTCCATCTCCGCATCCGCCATGCCGACGGCAGCCAGCGTGCGGCCCCAGTTCGGGTCGGAGCCGAACATGGCGCACTTGAACAGGTTGTCGCGCCCAATCGTGCGCGCGGCGTTGAGCGCCTGCGCGTTGTCGCCCGTCCCGCGCACGGTGATGCTCACGCGCTTCGTCACGCCCTCGGCGTCCGCCTGCATCTTCCCGGCCAGTTCCTGACACACGGTGAGGATCGCATCGTCCACCTCGTCCTGCGCGGGGGCGACACCGCTGGCGCCTGACGCCATCACGATCACGGTGTCGTTCGTCGAGGTCGACCCGTCAATGTCCAGCGTGTCAAAGGTCACGGCGGCCGCCTTGCGCAAGGCTGCGTCGAGGGCTTGGCTGCTTACCGACGCATCCGTCACCACCACAGCCAGCATCGTCGCCAACGACGGCGCGAGCATGCCCACGCCCTTGCCCATCGCGCCGACCGACCAGCCGTCGCGCTGCACAAACGCTTCCTTCGCCACGGTGTCCGTGGTCAGAATCGCCTCCGCGGCCGCGCGCCCGTTGTCGCCGAGCGACCCCGCCACCGCAGCGATACCGGCGCGCACCTTCTCCATCGGCAGCAGCTCGCCGATCAATCCGGTGGAGCACACCGCTACATCGTTCGGCTCAAGGGCAAGATGCTTGGCGACGCCCACCTGCATCTCCCCCGCATCCTCATCCCCCTGCTTACCGTTGCACGCGTTCGCGTTGCCAGAGTTGATCAGCACCGCTTTCAGCTGCCCGTCGCGCACCGCCTCACGGCTCACTTTCACCGGCGAGGCCGTCACGCGGTTGCGGGTGAACACCGCGGCCGCGTTGAACTCCGGCCCCTCGTTGACCACGAGCGCCATGTCCGGCTTGCCGGAGGGCTTGATGCCGGCCGTGGTCGCGGCAGCGACAAAGCCTGCGGGGGTGGACACCGAACCGTCAACCATTGTTTCCTCTCCCATTACGTTTCGCCTTCTCTGGTCTAGGGCGCGACAGCCTGGCGCGGCAACCCTGCGGTCTCGTCCAACCCCAGCGCGATATTCATGCACTGCACGGCCGCACCCGCGGTCCCCTTGACCAGGTTGTCGATCGCCGAGGTCACGAGCAGCACACCCGCGTCCTCGTCCACCTCGACCTGGACGTGGCACATGTTGGAGCCGACCACGTTCTGCGTCTGCGGCTGCACCCCCTCGGGCAGCACCCACACGAACGGTTCGTCGGCGTAAAACTCCTCGTACGCTGCGCGCACGCTCGCGGCGTCGACGCCGCTGTGCAGCGGTGCGGTGATCGTGGTGAGGATGCCGCGGGGTAGCGGCGCAAGCACCGGTGTGAAGCTCACGGTGATCGGTGCGTCGGTGGCCTCAGCGACGTTCTGCTTGATCTCCGGGGTGTGCCGGTGCGCGCCAGCGGTGCTGTAGGCCTTCAGCGAGCCCATGGTCTCTGCACCCAGCATCGCCACCGAGGCCTTCTTCCCCGCCCCGGACACGCCGGTCACAGACACAATCCGCAGGTCCGGCTTGGCGACGCCCGCCTGCACCGCCGGGTACGCCGCTAGCGTGGCACCGGTTGGGAAACACCCAGGCACCGCAACGCGTTTCGCTTTTGCAATGTCCTCGCGGTGGCCCGGCATTTCCGGGATGCCGTACGGCCACGAGCCTGCGTGCTGAGAGCCGTAGTAGCGCTGCCACGCGGCGGGATCCTTCAGGCGGAAGTCCGCCGCGCAATCCAACACCAGCGTGTCATCCGGCAGCTGGTTCGCGATCTCCGCGGAGAACCCGTGCGGCAGGCCGAGGAACACCACGTCGTGGGCCGCAAGCTTTTCCGCGGTCGTGGCCTCGATGACCCGGCCGGCCAGCTGCGGCAGGTGCGACAACACCTGCGCCGCCGGTTCACCCGCGGTCGAATTGCCGGTCAGAGCCCCGATCTCCATCTCGCCGGAGACGTAATCCGGGTGACCGAGCAGCAGCCGGAGGATCTCACCGCCGGCGTACCCTGTGGCGCCGGCAACAGCGACGGTGTAACTCATGCAAACGAACCTAGTACTTTATGCATTGGTTCGCAATTTATACCGAGCCGCTGCGACCTAGATGCCGCGCACCGCCGCTCCGTGCTCGGCCTCGGCGGCCTTGGCGGCGCGCAGGCGCGCCTCCGACGCCTCGTCCTCGGTCAATGTCTTGTCCACGGCGCGGAACACCAGGGCAAACGCCAGGGACTTCTTGTCGGGGCCGAGCTGATCGGACTCGTAGACGTCGAAAAGCGAAACGCTCTCGAGCAGCTCCCCTGCCGAGGCCTCGATGGTGCGCCGCACCGCCTCGGCCGGCACGTGCTTATCCACCACAAGCGCGATGTCCTGGTTGACCGCCGGGAACGCGGAGAGTACCGGCGCGGGCAGCGTCTCCGTAAGCGGCAGCGCGGTCAGATCGATCTCCGTGGCGCAGGTGCGCTCCGGCAGGTCGAGGGCCTCGAGGACCTGCGGGTGCAGCTCACCCGCGTAGCCGACGACGGTGCCGCCCACCTTCAGCGCTGCGCAGCGTCCCGGGTGCCACGGCAGCTGCTGCGCAGCCTCAACCTCGAGCGCAACACCCGCGGCCGCCGCGACCACCTGCGCGGACTGGATCGCGTCGGCCCAGGTGTAGGCGCGGCCCTTCCCCAGCGGGCCGTCGAGCTCGCTGTGGCCGACAGCTACGGTCGCCGCGTGCAGGTGCTGATCCGGCAGCGACTCGATCAGCTCGGTAATCGTCGCCTCATCCGGGCGCTCGGCAACGCTCGGCAGCGGCGAGGAGTCGCCGCGCTTCACAGCGGTTTGCGCCACCGAGAAGATCTGCAGGTCGTGGCGGCCGCGGGCCACGTTGCGGCCCACAGCCTCGAGCATCGACGGGAGCAGGGTCGTGCCCAGCACGCCGTAGTCGGCGTCGAGCGGGTTTTGCACCTTCACCACGTTGCGGCGCGGATCGTCGGCATCCAGGCCCCACGTGTCGAACGTGGTGTTCTTGATAAACGGCGTCGGAATGATCTCGGCGTAGCCGGAGTACGCCAGCGCGTGCGTCACAGCGCGGCGGCGTTTCTGCAGCGGCGACAGCCCGCGCCCGCCCACCGGGGTCGGCAGGATGGACGGGATCGCGTCGAGCCCTTCCAGCCGCACGATCTCCTCAACGAGCTCAACGGGAACGGTGAGGTCTCCGCGCCACGTCGGCGGGGTGACCTTCAGTGTGTCGTCGTCGGCTTCCACCTCGCAGCCGACCTCACGCAGGCGCTGCTCGACCGTCTCCGCGGTGTACTCAACGCCCGTGATTTCCGACGGCCGCGCCGCCCGCATCGCAATCGGCTCTCGCGCCGGCACCTCGCCGACCAGCGTGCGCCCCGCCTCCACGGTGCCGCCCGCGATCTCGGCGAGCAAGGCGCAGGCAATGTCGAGCGAGACCTCAACAATCGCCGGGTCCACGCCGCGCTCGAAGCGGCGCGACGCCTCGGAGGACAGCTTGTGGTGGCGGGCCGTCTTCGCCACGGTGAGTTCGTCCCACGTGGCCGCCTCGAAGTAAACGTTGGTGGTCTCATCCGAAATCTCGGAGGTGGTGCCGCCCATCACACCGGCGAGCGACTGGATGCCGTTGTCGTCGGCAATAACGACGTCGGTAGCGGTCAGCGTGCGCTTGACGTGATCGAGCGTTTCAAAAGTCTCGCCCGCTTCGGCGTTGCGCACGTGCAGACCACCGGCGATCTTGTCCGCGTCGAACGCGTGCATCGGCTGGCCGGTCAGGAGCATGACGTAGTTGGTCACGTCGGTCGCCGCGTTGACCGAGCGGATGCCAGACAGCATTAGCTCTCGCTGCATCCAGAACGGCGCGGGCGCTGCCGGGTCAATGCCGGCAACCTTGCGCACGCCGAAGCGCTTCGCCTTGGTCGACTCGTCGACGTTCACCTCGAGCACGTCACCTGCCGGGGCCGGCACGCCGGAGACGTCAATACCGGCGACGGACGGGTCTTCCGCCACGTCGGTGTAGCGCAGGTTAAACGCGGAGGCGATCTCGCGGGCCAGGCCGCGGGCCGACAGCGCGTACCCGCGGTCCGGCGTGACGTTGACGTCGAAGACCGTATCGTCGCTGCCGAGAATCTCTCGGGCGTCGGTGCCGGGGGTCGCGGTGCCGTCGGCAAGCGTAATAATGCCCTCGCTCTTCGCGGTGAGACCGAGCTCCGCCGCGGACGCCATCATGCCGTTGGAGATGTGGTCGTAGGTCTCGCGCGCGGCGATCTCGAACCCTCCGGGGAGTACCGCACCGGGCAGGGACACAACCACAAGGTCGCCCTCAGCGAAGTTGCGGGCGCCGCAGATAATGCCCTGCGGCTCACCGGTGCCGTTGGCCTGGCCGACATCCACCTGGCAGTAGCGGATCGGCTTCTTGAACCCGGTCAGCTCCTCGATCTCGAGGACGCGGCCGATCACCAGCGGCCCTTGGATCTCCGGCAGCGGCTGGTAGCCCTCCGTTTCAAAGCCGACGCGCACGAAGCCTGCGTCGAGCTCTTCGTCGCTCACAGTCCAGCCCTCGTTGCCCGCGTTTTGCAGCAGGGAGGTAATCCACTTCTTCGAAATCAGCATTATTGTTGCTCCTTACGCCTGCACGCCGAACGGGATAGTGAAACGGACGTCGCCCTCAACCATGTCGCGCATGTCCGTCAGACCGTTGCGGAACTGCAACGTGCGCTCAAGACCCATGCCGAACGCGAAACCGGTGTAGACCTCCGGGTCCACGCCCACGGCGCGCAAGACGTTGGGGTTGACCATGCCGCAACCGCCCCACTCGATCCAGCCCGCGCCGCCCTTCTTGTTGGGGAACCACACGTCCACCTCGGCCGACGGCTCGGTGAACGGGAAGTAGTTGGTGCGCATGCGGGTCTTCGTCTCCGGGCCGAAGAGGGTCTTGGCCAGGTGGTCGAGCGTGCCGCGCAGATGCGCCATGGTCAGTCCCTTGTCCACAGCGAGGCCCTCAACCTGGTGGAACACCGGGGTGTGGGTGGCGTCCAGTTCGTCGGTGCGGAATACCCGGCCCGGGCAGGCGATGTAGATCGGCACGTCGCGCTCGAGCATGGTGCGCACCTGCACCGGCGAAGTGTGGGTGCGCATGACCTGCTTGGAGCCCTCCTCGCCGATGTAGAACGTGTCCTGCAGCGTGCGGGCCGGGTGGTCCGGGATGAAGTTCAGCGCGTCGAAGTTGAAGTACTCGGCCTCCACCTCGGGGCCCTCGGCGACCTCCCACCCCATGCCGATGAAGATGTCGGCGATCTGCTCGCTCAGCGTCGTGATCGGGTGCATGCCGCCGGCCTGGCTGCGTGCGGTGGGCAGAGTGACGTCGACCGTCTCAGCCTTCAGCTGCTGCTCCCGGTACTCAGCCTCGCGCACCTGGCGAAGTTGCGCGTACTGCTTCTCGGCCTTGCCGCGGGCCATGTTGACGAAGCGCCCGGCGTCCTTGCGCTGGTCCTTCGGCAGGGTGCCGAGCGAGCGACGCGCGAGCGAGATCGGGGACTTCTCCCCCAGGTGCTCGCGGTGCGCCTCCTCCAGCGCGGGCAGATCCGGTGCTGCCTCGAAGGCTGCGATCGCCTCATCAGCAGCCCGGTTCAGGGCTTCCTCTGTCAGTTCAATCTGTGGGTTTTCGGAGCTCACTGCTCGCCCGCACCTTTCCTTCACGGCTGGGTTTCAAAGGGTTTCAAAACGCAGACAAGCATACCTGCGGGGGCTACGCCGTCCCGCGACGAGGACACGTTCTCGGCGCCAGCGATGCGGTACTCTGTCGGCTGACGACTCAGGAGCAGCGCGGGAGGTGGCGACATGCAGCTAAACGCCGGAGCAGAGCTTGTAAACGTTCTCGAGGAAACCGGTAGCTTCCCAGAATTTTCGGTGCCCGCCCGCGAACTGGACGATGCGCGGGTGCCGTTTCAGTCCTGCTAGCTCCCCTTTACCAGCTGCTGTCTCGATGGGTCATAGGTGTAGTCGACGATCTCACCCGACATAATTAGCTCGATCGCCCGGTTGATCACGTCTAGCGGAACAAGGAACCATTCGTTGGCGGCAACCGACCCACCGGCCTCGTCCACAATCGCAGCATCCAACCGTACAGCTGCAAAAAGTCGGTGTAGCAGGTGCTCAAGCGCGGACGGGCGGAGACTATACACTCGGTAAATCGCGACCTTCTCTACGGGGGCCATAAGGTATGTAGGGCTCTTCTCTGCACCCCGAATGCGCTTGTCCACCGGCGTGGTGGAGAAGCCAATCTTGTACAAGTCCTTCAGCCCCCGAATATCGGGGTGATCGCTCTTCGACCGAAGGACGTAGATAAACCCAGTATGCAGATCCGCGTCGCCAATCTCGGCGGCAGTGAAACCGGTACGAGTGATGGCAAAACCGCCCTGCTCCCCCATCCGCGCCCCGAACGACTGTCGGTACATGGCTGACTCGGTGCCATTTTCAAAAATGACACGCAAGCGCTCTTTGCGTTCTTCCTTGTGCTTGAGGCTCACCATCTCGGATTCTCGGACTTCGGCGATAAATGCCATCAGTCCTCTGAGGATGAAAAAGGCCCCAGGCACTACCGTCTGTGCACCCTTAAACTCTGTCATTGCGCAAGTTCCATCCGCAAGTTCAGCATGCTTCTGTTTGAACAACGGCTCGAACTTGTCGAAATCTTCACAGCGGCGGCGCAGTTCCCGCTCAGATTCTTTTGGCTTATCCCGCTTCGGCAGCGACGAGGTGTCGAAGATACCTCCAGCATCCCCGAGCAGATCGAGGGCGTCGGAGCTTAACAGATCATCAACCGAGATGGGAGCGTCCTGCACCTCAAGCAACCCATGCTCATCAATGTCGCTTAGAGCTTCGGTCTTAGTCTTGCTTGCACGGATACCCACAAGCCGAGCTCCGAATTTTCGCTCAGAGATGTTCATGGTTTCCGGATCCGGTTCGCGCCCCTGCGCGGACACAAACTCGTTGACTTCCAGGAAAGCACGCCGCAAACGATCCGTTTCGGTGACCGGCAGTGGTTTCTCCGGCATGTCAAGGAGACCATCCTCATCCGCCGCTATAAGGGCATCCAACTTTGCGAGGAACGCTTCTTCAGCCATTACTCATCCCCTTCCTGGTTCTCTGCGCGAGATTTCAACTCAGATTTCCGTTCGTTGACCACTTTCCGCATCACTAGCAGCGCCTCTGCCAACTGCTTCTCTTCCGGGTTGTCAGAACGCCGGTCAGGTTCGCGGCCTTCCATTTTCATCCATGCCTGCACCTTGGGGAACAGCTCCATCGCCTCTTCCGCCGTCATCTCAATCCGGGTGGTCGCAATTGCGTCCTGAATAAGCGACAGCAAACTGGGTGTCACTGACTTGGATAGGATCTCGAAAGCCCGCTGGAACGGGTTAATGGAGTCGATGAGGTTGATACTCAGCTCATCGACGTTGATGAACTGATTCGCCATCTGAATGAACCGTTTGTCCCCAACCTCCTTCACCTCGCCGGTCTTGACAACCGAATCCACGACTACTCGCTGGCGAACTTCCTCAACTTCGTCATCGCTGAGGTCTGGGTACTGCTCTCGGATAATTTTGGGAATGAGGACTTTGTTCGTGGTCTCCGGGTCCACCTTGCCCACCGCCGCTCGTGCGAAGGTGGGGTCTTGCAAAATCGTCGCCTTTAGATCGTTGAGGTCCGTGTCCACAATCTGCTTTACCCGGGGTGTGGACGGCTCTTTAAACCCGTCGATCTTCACCGTGTTTCCCTCGGACTTGTCATCCGGATCATGCTTGGGTTTGAACTCGAAGTTTTGGGCCAGCACCTGTTCCATGAGCAACGACGCGGTGATGGCCTTGAGCATGTTATTCACCGAGATGGTGACCTCGCTCTGCACCGCATCCGGCTCTGCCAGCAAGTTTGTGAACTGCGCGTGCGATTTGCCCTCGCTGTCGCGCGTGACCCGCCCGATGATCTGGATGATCTCCGTCAGGGAGGAACGGTAGCCGATGGTCAGGGCGTGCTCGGCGAACGGCCAGTCGAAGCCTTCCTTTGCCATGCCCAGCGCGATGATGATGTCTACCGCGTCCTGGTCCTTCGAGGCCACATCCACCAGGTAGTTCAGGGTGCGGGCGCGGGCCTTCTGGTCAGTGTCGTCCACTAGGTCAGCGATGCGGAGCGTTTCACCATTGTCGTGGCGCCGCACCACGATGATGCCGGTGTCCTCTTCCTCTTCAATCACCACGCCGATTGAATCGATGATGGCGCCGACCTCCTCGATTTTGTCCTTGGTGGATTCGCCGGAGTTCACGTTCGGGATGTGCAGGATGGTTTTCTTGTCTAAGTCGAGCACTTCGCCCACCGCGTCGGTGTAGCGTCCCTGGTAGAAGTGGTGCCCGATGCCCAGGGACTTCAGATGCTGGTACCCGTTCAACTGGTCGTAGTAGTTGAACGTGACGGGCGTGAACTTCGCTTCGTCTTCCGGCAGAAGCACGGGCACCGTGTCGCCGCGGAAGTAGGAACCAGTCATGGCCACGATGTGGGCGTCGGAGCCGTTCATCACTTCCCGCAGCAGGTAGCCGAGGCGGCTGTTGTCCAGGTCGGCGGAGACATGGTGGAACTCATCGATAGCCAGCACCGTGCCGTTGAATGCATCGGGTGTAAGTTTCTCGAATGCGAAACGTAGCGTAGCGTGCGTGCACACAAGCACCGCATCTGGCCCCTCAAGGAAGCGGATGAACTGCGCTACCTTGCTCGTGCTGCTGCCCGGCGTGCACAGGTTATTTTCGGGTTTAATTTCCCAGTCAGCGTAAAAACCGTGGGAGCGCAGATCGGTCGGAGCAAACGAACCGCCGATGGAACGCTCCGGCACCGCCACAATCACCTTCCTACGACCTTGATAAAAAAGCTTGTCCAGCGCAACGAACATCAACGCGCGGGATTTGCCCGACGCCGGCGGCGCCTTAATCAAGAGGTATTGCGCCGCGCGCTGTTCGTACACGCGACGCTGCATTTCGCGCATCCCCAGTCCGTCTGTGCTCACCGAGGTCCCCGCCTGCGCGTACTCCACGCGAATGACGCTGTCCTTCACGTTCTTTCGGTTCATCGTGGCCATGAGTTCACTCCATTTCGTCGTTCCGCTTTTGACGCTGCCCATTGTCGCAGGCCCCTCGGACACCACTCGGCAGAGTTAGCACACACGTTCCCACTCGCTACTTTCTCGCGGTTTTCCTCGAGCGCTTCGCAGGCTTCGCCGCCTCTTCAGCGGCGATCATTTCCTCGTACAGTGCGAACAGGTCCGCCAGTCGCTCCTCATCCGAGGTATATGGCTTCGTCGAGTACAGCGAATCCACCAATTCATCATTCGCTTCATGGGCCTCCCGCAGGTTTCGCGGCATTGAGTCCCGGTCATACACCTCCGCCAACGTTCGCTCGCAGTGGTACTCTCGCACATCCAAAATCCGCAAGGCCGTCTCGTTCAATCGAGCCTTCTTCTTCTCGACGCCCTCCGGCACCGGAAAGTTGTTATATACAATCGTGTTCGAATACCTGAAGTCCGTTTTCATCTTCCCGCCAACCGCCCGAACCCAGGCCATGTGCATTTGGGAGGTGAGGAGGGCAAAGAGCCACGGCTCCGCGTCGTAGACGGCAAAAGCAGCATTCGAGATAACTGTATTTGGCCCCAGATATCCCATCGGAATATACGCGCGGAGCTCGGAGGAGACGCTGGGCACGATGATGGAATCCGTTGGTTTATAGGCAATCTGCACAAAACGGTGAGGTTGAGAGGCGTATTTTGCCGTGCTCGGAGCTTTACTCTCGGACCGTTCCCTTGCAACCCGGTCCAACCTGCGCGAAATTTCTGGAATGCGTCGCGCATCTTCGATCTGGGAATCCTCAATCCAAAGACAGTAACGATCTTCACCGTTGATGTATTCGCTCGCTCCGGTGTAGCGCTTGATAAATGGTTCCGCTACAGGAGTTTCATCGAGGAGTCTCCGCGCATCCTGCGCTGTGAGATCGAGTGGGCCCCGGGGCATGCTTCCGAAGACCATGGGTGGGAAGACGCGAGCTAACGGGGTGTTTCGACGGCCCATGAAAACCGAGGCTGCATCCGCCAAATAACCATTGATGTTACCGACCTGATTTTTTATCCCATCGGTGTACAGGAACTTCGGTGCATCGCTCTTCGCCCGCAGGCCGATCACCACAACGGTGACGCCAGCATTCCCCTTCGCATTGTTTTCCCATTTGAAGGAGGTATAAGCAAACCCGATTTCAACCCCCATGTCGAAGATAATGGGGAACATCAATCCAACATGCTCACCCTGCACGACGGAGTTGGTAGAGACCAGCGCTAGCTGCGCAACGGTGCCGGCGATGTACTCCGCACCTTTGATGAACCACAACGCGATGTAGTCGAGATTCTTACTGTACGGCCGGTCGCCGAAGACGTACCCGTAATCCGCCTTCTGCTCCGCGGTCTGCTTCTTGGAGCCTGCGTACGGCGGGTTCGAGATCAGGTAGATCTCCTCTTCCCCGTTGTTCGGGCAAACTTGGTTCCAGCCCATGCGGGTGGCGTTGCCGGCGTGGATTTGGCCGGTCTCCTTCAGTGGGATAAGCGGAATGGCCACCTTGAACTGCTGCTCGAATTCGCGGTTCATCTGGTGCTTCGCAATCCACAGCGACAGGATGGCCACCTCGACGGCGAAGTCATCGATCTCGATTCCGTAGAAGTTCTCGATACTGATGCGGGATTTGTCGAAGAGCGGTTGTGCTTTTGCCAGCTCCGCCTGCCGTTGCAGGATCGCGTGCTCAAGGCGGCGCAGCTCTTTGTATGCAATGACTAGGAAGTTGCCGGAACCGCAGGCGGGGTCGAACACCTTGATCGCCGCGATGCGATCAAGCAAGCGCGCCAGCTTGGTGGAGCTGTTGTAGGCCGAGTCAAACTCGTCGCGAAGCTCGTCAAGAAACAGCGGCTCGATCGTCTTCAAAATGTTTGGCACCGACGTGTAGTGCTGACCCAGGTTCGAACGCTGTCCTGGATCCACGATCGCCTGGAACATCGAACCGAATATGTCCGGATTGATGTCTTGCCACTTCAGCGTGCCCAGATCAATGAGCGCCTCACGGGCCTTTGCACTGAAGCGGGGCACTGTCAGATGCGCGTCGGAGCGGAAAAGCCGGCCGTTGACGTAAGGGAACTCCACCAGATAGGCGGGCTTTTTCGCCGGAGCAGGCTCGTCCAGGGCTGCAAACAGTTCGCGCAGGAATGTGTCGGTATCGGAGCCATCGCCAAGCGTCTGCGAAGCCACCGCGTTCGTGAATTGATTATCGCCGAAAATGCCTGTGTCCTCGGCGAAGAAACAGAACAACAGTCGGGTAAAGAACACATTGAGGCCGTGGCGGGAGGTGTCGGCAGCCATCATGTCGGGGTTGGCAGAGGCGAGCTCGTCGAAAAGCTTGCCCATGCGCTCCGCCGCCTTCACATCGGCGTGCGATTCAGACGTGTACTGCGTTTTCTCCATGCCCGCCCATGGGAGGAAGAAAGTGAAGTGTTGGTCGATCTGACGGATGGGGAACGTGCGGTTCTCCGTCGTCTTCGTGTCGAACGCCAGTACATCTTCGTAGTCCGTCACGATAATGAACCGCGGACTGTACTTCACCACCGTCGGCGCGGTGCGAAGCCGCTCCAGCTCTTCCAGGAGACCACCGTCCACCTCGCTGAAATACACGACGTTCTTTTGTGCTATTTCATGGGTCGGGTCATCTGCGACGTTGAGACTTCCATTGCGCAGGCGCGTGACGTTGCCCTTCGACCGTCCAAAGGCGAGAAGAAGATCGAAGATAAACTCCCGGTCATACTCAACCTGGTTTGCTAGGTGTGCGACCCGTTTTTCGATCGCCTTTAGGTTCAGCCGTGCCATGCGGAAGAGTGTAAGCGGGCACCGCTCTATATAGGGATGACGACCCGGAAATCGACCGTCTCGAGTACGTCGACAGAGAGCGGACACGCACGGGTGGAGGTTACTTGCCTGCTAGCTCTGCGAGGCGAACCAGATCGTCCTCACCCAGTTTTGTTTGGCGCGCGCACTCCGCGATTAGCGTTCTCCGAGCGCTTTGGCCGATTCCCAGAGGCAGATACTCGCGGCGGTTGCGAGGTTGAGCGACTCGGCGTTGCCCTGAATTGGAATGGAAACGCGGTAGTCGGCGGTTTCGAGCAGGTCCTCGGGCAGGCCGTGGGCCTCGTTGCCGAAGAGCCACGCCGTGGGCTGGCGCAGGGCATCGCCGGGCTGGGCCAGGTTGAGGTCGCCGTGCATTGTTGTGGCGAACGTCGATAAGCCTGCTGCCCTGAGCTCCCCTATCACGCGGTTGATGTCCCGGTCGCGGGCAACCGGGATGTGGAAGAGCGAGCCTGCGGTGGAGCGAACCACCTTGGGCGACTCCGGGTCGACCGTGTCGCCGGCGAAGATGACCGCGTCGGCCCCCAGCGCGTCCGCAATGCGGATGATCGTGCCCGCGTTGCCTGGGTCGTTCGTCTCCACGCACACGGCGACGGTGCCCGGCTTACCCTTCAGAATGGATCCCACCGACCACAGCACCGGCCTACAGACGGCGAAAATGCCCGTGTGCGACACCGTGTCGGCGAGGTGGTCGGCGGCTTTGTCGGTGATCGGGTGGATGTAGACGTCCATGTAGCGCGCGGTGGTCACCACTTCGGCGAAACGCTCCGCGGCGGTCTCGGTGACGAAAAGGTCCGTCGCCGCACCCGTGGCGGTCGCGGCCTCGACGGAATTCTCCCCCTCCACAAGAAACGCCTTCGCTTTCTTGCGGCCGGCAGCGCGCTTGAGCTTCGCCGCGTTCACCACCCGCGGGGTGCGCTCGGTGTAGGGCTGGGTGAAATCCAAAGTCATGGCACACAGCCTACGTCGGCGCCGCGATACGCTTGCAGCCGTGATGAGATCCTTGCGCGCAGACGCTGCTTCAAGACGCGCCGCGATCGTCGGTACCGCTGTAGTGCTCGCCGCGGTTGCGGCGGTGAGCCTGGCGACTATTGCCGGCGGCGTTGGTGACGGGATCGTCAGCGGCACTGTGATTTTCCCTTTGGCTGCTGCCGCGGTTTTAGGTGCGGCGTACTTCTCCCCTGTCGCGGGGGCCGTCGGTTACGGCGTCTTGCTGCAGTTCGCCGCGGCGCACGCAGCGTACCGCGGCCCGCTCATCGTGGCCGGGTCGATCCTGTTGGTCGCGCTCCTCGGGCTACGTGCGCGGCCGCGAGCGAGCATCCCTTTAGCGCTGCTGACTTGGTACTTACTCCAGACGCACCTGACGGCCGGGGTGGTCGTTCCGGACGACCTGGCCACCGCCGTATTCCTCCTGCTACTGCTCGCGGCTGCGTGGGCCAGCGGCACCGCGCTGCGCAACGCAATGAAGGTTCGCAGCGAGGCGTATGCGCGTTATAAGCAGCAGCTTGACGACGAACGCGAGCGCACCGTCAAGGCCCTGCACGGGTCAGTCGCGGCGTCGTTGACCTCCGTGGTCTTACGCAGCGAGGCGCTAGCCATGGCCGGCAACGCGGAGGACGCAGCTTCAGCGCAGCTGATCGCCGAGGACGCCCGCCGCGCGATGCACGAGGTTCGGGAGCTCATCCGGTTCATGCGCTCCGACGACGCGTTGGCGGTTCTCGCTCCCGCTGAGGTGACCCCGTTTGCCTCCCTCCAGGAGCTCACCGAGGTGCTGCGAAGCCACGGCTTCACCGTGATCGAGTCGGGGCTGGAACCCGCGGTGTTCAAGGGCGCGTCTCTGCCCCACGCCGCGGAGGTCTGCCGCGAGATGCAGACGAACCTGCTGAAGTACGCCGACCCGAGTCGGCCGGTCATTGTCGCGGCCGTGGCGGACGACGGCGCCGTCACCGTAGCGGTGCAGAACATGATCGCTCCGCGGCAGCGCAACGTCCACATGACAACGGGCATCGGGTTGGAGGACATCGAGGCGCTGGTGGCGGCCGACGGCGGCTCGTTCTCGTCTGGCTTCGAGGGTGACACGTGGCGCTACGAGCTGCGAATTCCGAATGCACCAAAGTAGCCTCCCCGGGTGGGTACTTTCGTTCCCCCTTCGCGCGCCTCATTGCGACTGCCGGCTGCAAAGGCGGATAATGAGGGCCAGCTAGTTTCGCGTCACCAGAACGAAAGGACCCGTTCCCATGCGCACCCGTGTATCGCAAACCCCGAAGCGCGTCGCCGCAGCTGCCTTGGCTGCCGCAGCACTCACCGCGATCGCTCCGGTTTCCGCCGCCCAGGCCGAGGTTGCTGAGGTTGCTGAGGTTGCTGAGGAGAAGGTCATCACCACCTTCGCATCCGGCGCAGTCGGCGACACCTTCGAATGCGGCGGCATCATCGGCCGCCTCTGGTGCAAGTAAACCAAGCGGGGCTTTAAGCGGTGAGCAACGAACGCATCCGGGTGTTTCTTGTCGACGACGACCCACTCGTCCGCGACGTCCTCACCCGCTACCTGCTAACTGCGGGAGACATCGATGTCGTGGGCAGCGCCTCCAACGGCGCCGAGGCCCTCGACCTCATCGACCCGGATCAAGTAGACCTCGTGCTCTCCGACGTCTACATGCCCAAGATGGGCGGAGCCACGCTTCTCCACCACCTCAGCCAGCGGCCGAACACGCCGGCGTTTCTCGCCATCACATCGCTAGAGAACGACAAGGCGATGCTGGACATCCTCGCCCACGGCGGCCGCGGCTACATCCTGAAAAGCCAACCGCCGGACGAAATCGTTCTCTCCGTGCGACAGGCGGTCACCGGCGGCACCGTGGTCTCCCCCGCCGCCATGAACAATCTGGTCCGCTACCTTGCGCCGCACGACGCCGAAGCATCCGCTCCGATTGCCGGCAACGAGCGTTCCTACCCAGCGGGGATCACCGCCGCCGAGCGCAGCGTGCTCGACCTGCTGTGCGAGGGCCTCAGCAACGCCGACATCGCCAAGCGTCTCAACTACTCGGAGTCGACCGTGAAGAAGCACGTGTCGAACCTGCTCAGCCTGTACGACGTGACCTCGCGCCTCGATTTGGTGGTGACGGTGCTCAGCGGCCGCCGGTAGGTGGCTTGGTCGCCGGTGGGTGGCCGGTGGGCCGCCAGCGGATCGCAGTCCGTCGCTGGCGAGTCGTGCTGATAGCGGGTAACTTCCGCCCGGGCCGACGTTTCCGCAGGTCGCAAAATGGCCTCTTCCGAGTTACCCGCTATCACCGATCGGCACGCGCCGGTAAGCCGCCGGCCGGTGCCCATCGGCAGCCGGTCCGCCGCCGGTAGGCTGCCAGTGGGTTGCGCTGATAGCGGGTAACTTCCGCCCGGGTCGACGTTTCCGCAGGTCGCGACCAAGCCATCTCTGAGTTACCCGCTATCACCGATCGCCACCCAGGCGTCCCAAGCCAGCAAAAAGTCCCCGCCGCCGCAAAGTAAGCGGCAGCGGGGACTTGCTCGTAGAACGAGGCGTTCTTACGCAGCGTTCACGGGAGCGTTGACGTCCTCCGGGAGGGCGTTCTTCGCAACCTCGCACAGGGCGGAGAACGCAGCAAAGTCGTTCACAGCCAGCTCGGCGAGGATCTTGCGGTCAACCTCGACCTCAGCAAGCTTCAGGCCGTGGATGAGGCGGTTGTAGGTGATGTCGTTCATGCGAGCGGCAGCGTTGATGCGCTGGATCCACAGCTTGCGGAACTCGCTCTTGCGCTTGCGGCGATCGCGGTAGGCGTAGGTCTCGGAGTGGACCCACTGCTCCTTGGCCTTGCGGTACAGGCGGGAGCGCTGGCCGCGGTAGCCCTTCGCGGACTTGAGGATCGCGCGGCGCTTCTTCTTGGCGTTAACTGAACGCTTGACACGTGCCATGAGTTCTTACTTCCTTGTCTTTCTTCGTCGTGGTAGTGAATCAGGCAGTGCTTAGGACATGCCGAGGAGGCGCTTGGTGCGCTTGACGTCAGCCGCAGCGACGTCCGTGGTGCCGGACAGCTTGCGGCGGCGCTTGGAGGAAAGCTTCTCGTTGAGGTGGCGCTTGCCGGCCTGCTCGCGACGCAGCTTGCCGTTACCGTTAACCTTGATGCGCTTCGCGGTGCCCTTGTGGGTCTTCTGCTTCATTGTGAAAGCCCTTCAGAATCGTTGACGTGCTACTTCTTGCCCTTGCGAGCAGGTGCGAAAACCATGGTCATGTTGCGGCCGTCCTGCTTCGGACGGGCCTCGACCACCGCGAGATCCCCAATGTCGTCTGCAAGACGCTCGAGGAGACGGAAGCCGAGCTCCGGGCGCGACTGCTCGCGGCCGCGGAACATGATCGTGACTTTGACCTTGTTGCCCTTCTCTAGGAAGCGCTCAACATTGGCCTTCTTCGTCTGATAGTCGTGCTCATCGATCTTCGGCCGGAACTTCTGTTCCTTGACCACAGTCTGCTGCTGGTTCTTGCGGGCCTCGCGGGCCTTCTGATCCTGCTCGTACTTGAACTTGCCGTAGTCCATGATCTTGCACACGGGGGGCTTGGCGTTCGGCGCCACCTCGACCAGGTCGAGATCGGCGTCGTACGCCAGTTTGCGGGCGTCGTCAGTGCGGACGATACCCACCTGCTCGCCGGACGGGCCGACGAGACGAACTTCCGGGACACGGATACGTTCGTTGATCCGAGCTTCAGCGCTGATGAGAACACTCCTATAAACGAGGAAAACAATGTCAGTTGCTACCGGTGCTACCGGGCCACGCGCCGAGCCCTCCCTAAGAAAAAACCCGCTGGAACCGTTTGGGTTCAGCGGGAGTTCGTCAGCAGATCAGATCGCGCATGCGCAATCCTCTCGTACCGTTTACCCGTAGCCAACTCTAACCGGCGGCGTGGGGTGGGAAGAACTCCACTTGTGGCCCGCACACCTAGAAAAGGTGCACTGGGCGGTAGTGCTGGTAAAAGTACCACGCCCCACCGCCCATCTCCAAATTGGCGCGCACAGCGCCACGACGGCCGCGCGGTTAAGCCTCGGCGAGGATGTCCTTCAGGAACTGGCCGGTGAAGGACGCGTCGACCTTTGCAACGTCCTCAGGGGTACCCTTCGCCACAACGGTTCCGCCGCCCGAGCCGCCCTCGGGGCCCATGTCGATGATCCAGTCCGCGCTCTTGATCACGTCGAGGTTGTGCTCGATCACCAGCACCGTGTTGCCCTTGTCCACAAGGCCGTTGAGCACCAGCATCAGCTTGCGGATGTCCTCGAAGTGCAGGCCGGTCGTCGGCTCGTCGAGGATGTAGATGGTGCGTCCGTTGGACCGCTTCTGCAGCTCCGCCGCGAGTTTCACGCGCTGGGCCTCGCCGCCGGAGAGCGTGGTTGCGGACTGGCCGAGGCGCACGTAACCCAGACCCACGTCCACCAGCGTCTGCAGGTAACGGTGGATGGACGTGATCGGCTCGAAGAACTCGGCCGCCTCAGAGATCGGCATGTCGAGCACCTCGGCGATGTTCTTGCCCTTGTAGCGCACCTCGAGCGTCTCGCGGTTGTAGCGCGCGCCGTGGCACACCTCGCAGGGCACGTACACGTCCGGCAGGAAGTTCATCTCGATCTTGATGGTGCCGTCGCCGCGGCACGCCTCGCAGCGGCCGCCTTTAACGTTGAAGGAGAAGCGGCCGGCCTTGTAGCCACGCACCTTCGCCTCCTGCGTCTCCGCGAAAAGGTTGCGGATTTTGTCGAACACGCCGGTGTACGTCGCCGGGTTCGAGCGCGGGGTGCGCCCAATCGGCGACTGGTCCACCTGCACCAGTTTGTCCAGGTGCTCGAGCCCCTCAACCTTCTTCACGCGCCCCGGTACCTGGCGGGCGCCGTTGAGTTGGTTCTGCAGGGTCTTCGCCAGGATCTGGTTGACCAGGGTGGACTTGCCGGAACCGGAAACGCCGGTGACCGCGACCAACACACCCAGCGGAATCTCCACGCTGACGTTGTCGAGGTTGTTTTCGCGCGCGCCGACGACTTTGAGCTTGCGGTCCTTGTCCACGGCTCGGCGTTCCGACGGCACCTCGATCTTCTTGCGCCCAGACAGGTAGTCGCCCGTGAGCGAGTCTTTCGCCTTCTCAATCCCCTTCGGCGCGCCTTGGTAGACCACCTCGCCGCCGTACTCGCCGGCGCGCGGGCCGATGTCGATCAGCCAATCCGCCTCGCGGATCGTGTCCTCGTCGTGCTCGACCACCACGAGCGTGTTGCCCAGGTCGCGCAGCTTCTTCAAGGTCTTGATCAGGCGCTGGTTGTCGCGCTGGTGCAGGCCGATCGACGGCTCATCCAGCACGTAGAGCACACCTGCGAGGCCGGAACCGATCTGGGTCGCCAGACGGATGCGCTGGGCTTCGCCGCCCGAGAGCGTGCCGGCTGAGCGGGCGAGGGTGAGGTAGTTCAGGCCGACGTCGATAAGAAAGTGCAACCTCGCCTGAATCTCCCGCAGCACGGCACCTGCGATCATTTCCTGCCTGTAGCCCAGCACCAGGTTGTCCAGGTACTCGGAGGCGTCCTCAATCGACAGTTCGGTCAGGCCTGCAATGGATTTCTCGCCGTGCGTCGTGGAATCGAGCCTCACCGCGAGGATCTCCGGCTTCAGGCGTGCGCCCTTGCACGTCGGACACGGCACTTCGCGGGTGTAGGCCAGCAGACGTTCCTTCTGTGCGTCGGAATCCGCCTGCTCCATCTTGCGCTCGAGGTATCCGATCACACCCTCGTAGGCGGCGGTGTAGGAGCGCTGCCGGCCGTAGCGGTTCTTGTACCGCACGTTGACCTGGGTGGACGAGCCGTGCACCAAGTGCTTCTGCTGCGTCTTGGTCAGGGAGCTGAACGGCGCGTGCGCGTCGAAGCCCTCTTCCTTCGCCAACGCCTCGATGAGCTTTACAAAGTAGGCCTTGTTCGGGCTGGAGTTCCAGATCTGGAAAGCATCTACCGCGGGCGCGTCCGGGTCCGGGATAACAAGGTCGATGTCGACCTCCTTGCGCACGCCTAAGCCGTCGCAGGCCGGGCAGGCGCCGAACGGCGAGTTGAAGGAGAACGCCCGCGGCTCGTACTCCTCCACGTCCAGCTTGTGTCCGTTCGGGCAGGCCATCTTCTCCGAGAAGATCTGCACCCGGTCCGGGTCATCCGCGTCCAGGTCGACGAAGTCGAAGCCCACCAGACCGTCCGCCAGCTTGAGCGCCGTTTCCACCGAATCCGTCAGGCGCTGCTTCTGGCTCGCCTTCACGGTCAGACGGTCCACCACAACGTCGATAGTGTGCTTGACCTGCTTCTCCAGCTTCGGCGGGTCCGACAGCTGGTACGTCTCACCATCGACGGTGACGCGGGCGTAACCCTGGGCGGCGAGGTCTTGGAACAGGTCGGCGAACTCACCCTTGCGCTTGCGCACCACCGGCGCGAGCACCTGGAACTTCGTTCGCTCCTCCATCTGGAGGATCTGGTCGACGATCTGCTGCGGCGTCTGCCGCTCGATCACCGCGTCGCACACCGGGCAGTGCGGGGTGCCGGCGCGCGCGTAGAGTAGACGCAGGTAATCGTAGATCTCGGTGATCGTGCCAACCGTGGAGCGCGGGTTGCGGTTCGTCGACTTCTGGTCGATCGAGACCGCGGGACTCAACCCGTCGATGTAATCCACGTCCGGCTTGTCCATCTGGCCGAGGAACATGCGCGCGTACGACGACAGCGATTCGACGTAGCGGCGCTGGCCCTCGGCGAAGATGGTGTCGAACGCCAGCGAGGACTTACCGGAGCCGGACAGGCCGGTGAAGACTGACATCTTGTCGCGCGGCAGCTCGATGTCGATGCCTTTGAGATTGTGTTGGCGCGCACCGCGCACAGTCAGCCGTTCAGCCACAGAAGTGATCGTCCTTTCGCCTCGAACCCCCATCAACCTACCAACTGCCCACACACGCCTGCTATTCCTCGCCGCTAGGGTTGGATGCATGGAAAATGCCTTGACGCTGCACCACGTTTCGGTCTCCGACATGGACAACAACTGCTACCTTCTGGCATCCAGGGGGCAGGGGCTGCTAATCGACGCAGCCGATAACGCCCCAGCCCTTTTCGCGCTCGCAGACGAGGCCGGGGTCACCATCACCGATGTGCTGACCACCCACCGCCACCGCGACCATGTCCGCGCGCTACCGTCCGTGCTCGAGGCGACAAAAGCAACCCACTGGGCGCCGTACCTGGAGTCGCCGGCGCTTCCCGCCCCCGTCGACCACGAACTCAACGACGGCGACTACCTCGAGTTTGCCGGGCAGCGCCTGTCTGTTGCGATCCTGCGCGGCCACACCCCTGGCGGCGCCTGCACAGCAGCGGTGATTGACGGCGAAACGCACCTGTTCGTCGGAGACTCGCTGTTCCCCGGCGGTCTGGGCAAAACCTCCTCCGAGGGCGACTTCGTACGACTGTTTAAAGACGTCAAGGAAAAAATCTTCGACCGCTTCGACGATGACACCGTGATCCATCCCGGCCACGGCGCCTCCACCACCGTCGGCGCTGAGCGCCCTCACCTTGATGAATGGTGGGAGCGCCGCTGGTAGTCGCCAAACCCCGCCTCGCTGGCGGCGAATGTTGTCTACAGTGGGTTGTATAACTGCATCATTTCAACGTAGAAGGATTGGTTAGATCATGATTCGCAAGATCGCGCGACCAATGCTCGCATCGGTGTTCATCATCGATGGCGTGCAGACCGTGCTTAACCCGGCAAGCGCCAAGGAGAGCGCCGACAGCGTGCTCAAGCAGCTGCGCGCCGCTACCCCCCGCCAGTACCGCGCCTTCCTGCCGAAGGACCCGGAGACTGCGGCACAGATCGCTGGCGGTGTGAAGGCCGGCGCCGCGTCGCTCTTCGCCCTCGGCAAGGCTCCTCGCACGGCCGCGGCGCTGCTTACCGCCACCTCCGCCGCCTCGTTGGTGGGACGCAACGCGTTCTGGGAGACCAGCGACGCTGACGAGAAGGCCCGCCGCAAGGCAGGCGCGCTGACCGACCTCGCCCTCACCGGCGGCGTCCTGCTCGCCTCCGTGGACACCGCGGGCAAGCCGGACATGAAGTGGCGCGCGCAGAACGCCGCGAAGGTCGCCCGCAAGAACGTGCAGCAGGCGCTGCCGACCCAGTCCGAGGCCGAGAAGGCCTTGAACAAGGCGGGCAACTGGTTCTCCGACGCCACCGACCAGGTCGGCGACTACATCGACGACAACAAGGGCGACTGGAAGAAGGCGGCCCACAAGGCTGGCGACGCGGCGCAGGACCTCTTCGGTGACGCGCGCAAGCAGACGTCCAAGTTCCTTTCCAACGCCGGCGACTGGCTCGACGACGCGACCGGCGAGGTCGAGGACAAGTACCAGGACCTCAAGCCGAGCAAGGTCCAACAGTACAAAGCGAAGCGCAAGGTCAACAACTTTGTGGGCGACGCGCAGAACTGGGCCGAGGACGCATGGGACGACGTGACCCCGTCCGCGCTGCAGAAGTTCAAGGCCAAGCGCAAGGTGAACTCCGTTGTGGATGACCTGCAGTCCTCCCTCGACGATCTCACCCCGTCTGGCCTGGACAAGTTCCGCGCAAAGCGCAAGGTGAGCAAGAAGGCCTCCAAGCTGCAGGACCGCGCGCAGGATGCCGTGGACGACCTGCAGACCGCGTGGGACAACCTCGACGCCTCCCCGAGCTGGTGGCAGAAGCGCAAGTGGAAAAAGAAGGCTAACAAGGCTGAAAAGCAGGCGAAGAAGCTTGTGAAGAAGGCGCAGAAGAAGCTGGGCTAGCCCAAGCTTCGGCCCCGGGAACCGGAATAATCCGGCCCCCGGGGCCGTTTTTCTCTTTATGCGTGACTACGAGCAGAAGCAGTTGGCCGAGGAGCAGGCGCATGTCGACGTCCTGTTCCAGCACTTGGGCGCCGAAGTTGACGCCGCCCGCGCCAAGCTCGCCGAGGTGCAGGCCGACGTGGACCCCGACAACCCGGACTCCGATGCGCTTGTCCGCCGCGAAACCGAGTACCACGCGCTAAACGCAAAACTGGACCAACTCGGCATCGCTGAGGTGGGCCTTGTCTTCGGCCGGGTGGACGTGCACGACGACACCCCCGAGAACCCCGTAGCGGGGCGCACCGACCTCGACCGCCGCTACGTTGGCCGCTTGGGTTTGAGCGACCGGGCAGATCACTACCGCACGCTGTTGCTCGACTGGCGCGCCCCCGGTGCGCGTCCCTACTACCTGGCCACCACGGCGCACCCCGAGGGAGTGGAGACCCGCCGCAACATCCGGATGCGGGGCCGAACGGTGACGGCGGTCGACGACGAGGTGCTCTCCGGCGAAGGCGCGCCTACGGAATCCGACGGCGCGGGCGTCGGTTCGGAGGCCGCGCTGCGCCGCGCCATGAACGCGGCGCGCACCGGCCACATGCGCTCAATCGTCGAGACCATCCAGCGCGAGCAGGACGAGATTATCCGCGACCCAACCCGCGGCGTGATGGTAGTGCAGGGCGGTCCCGGCACCGGCAAGACCGCGGTCGCGCTGCACCGTGTTGCCTACCTGCTCTACACCTGGCGCGAGCAGCTCTCGCGCACCGGTGTGCTCATCATCGGCCCCAACGACACCTTCCTCGACTACATCTCCCGCGTGCTGCCGGAGCTCGGTGAGACGGGCGTAGTGCTCACCACCATCGCCGATCTTGTGCCCGGTTTCACCCCGGAAGCGCTCGCATCGAACGAACCTTTCGCAGCGCGCGAGGTGAAGGGCTCTGAGGAAATGGCGGTGATTTTGAAGCGCGCTGTGCAGGCGTACGAGACGGTTCCGAAGGAGCCGGTTGCATTGCTTATCGACGGGGTGCCGGTCTCCGCCACTCCAGCCATGGTCAAAGCGGCCCGCACCCGCGCGCGTCGCTCGCGCAAACCCCACAACGCCGCCCGGGCCCACTTCGCGGAGGAGCTGACGAGCCAGATCGCCGCGGCGCTGGCGCACCGCATCGGCGAGGACCCGCTCGGTGGGGAGAACCTGCTTTCCGCGGCGGACGTGGACCAGCTGCACGACGACTTAGCGGAGCACCCGCAGGTGGGTTCGCTGATCAACGCTCACTTCCCCACCCTCGCGCCCGCCGACGTCCTCGATGCGCTGTTGACCAGCCGCGAAGCCATCGCCGACGCCGCTGGGGATTACGACGAGTACACCCAAGATGCGCTCTACCGCGAGCCGGGTTCGCCGTTCACGCCGGCAGACGCGGCGCTGGTTGATGAGCTCGCTGTCCTCATCGGCACGGACGACGCCGAGAAGGAACGCCGCCGCGAGGAGGAGGAATGGCGCGCACAGGTCGCTGAGGCTGAGGACGCGCTGGACATCCTCGCGTCGTCGGAAGCCACCGACAACGACGACGACCAGTTCGAAGCCGAGATCCTCTCCGCGGCCGACGTCATTGACGCGGAGACCCTGGCAAGGCGCCAACATGTGCGCGATACCCGTTCCACGGCCCAGCGCGCCGCGGAAGACCGGGCGTGGGCGTACGGCCACGTGATCGTGGACGAGGCTCAGGAGCTCTCGCCGATGGAGTGGCGCATGGTGTTCCGGCGCTGCCCCTCTCGGTGGATGACGCTGGTCGGCGACACTGCTCAGACCTCGGCGCCGGCCGGCACGGACGACTGGGAGGCGACGTTGGAGCCGTTTGTGGGAGGGCGGTTCCGTATGCACGAGTTGACGGTGAACTACCGCACCCCGGCAGAAATCATGGCGTACGCGGATGAGGTGTTGGTGCGGGCTGGGGGCGACAAGGCGGAGCAGACAAGCATCCGCTCCGGCGCCCCAGTCGCCCACTACCCGCACGGCACCGACCCAGACGAGGTCCGGGCCCCGCTGGACGAGCGCTCGTGCGCCGTGATCGACGCGGGCAACGTCGGGCTGATGAAGGGCCTCGAGTTTGACCACGTCATCGTGGTCGAGCCGCGCAAAATAGTAGAGGCCTCGCCACAGGGGTGGCAAGACCTCTACGTCGCCGTCACCCGGGCCACGCAGACCCTGTCGGTGATCGGGGAACTGTAACTAGCTACTCGGTGACCGTGTGGACGATCATCACGTCGCAGTCGGACTGGCGGGCGACATCTGCCGGCACCGACCCGAGAAGACGGCCGGTCAGGGAGTTGATGCCGCGGTTGCCCACAACGAGCAGCTCAGCGTTGTTGTCGTTCACAATTGCCATGAGCGCCTCAACCGGGGTGCCCGGGCGGGTTGCGGTCTGCACGTCCTTCGCACCGTGGGAGCGGGCGTGCTCAGCCGCAGCCTCCAGGTTCTTCAGCGCCTGGTCGTCGCCGAGGATGGTTACGGAATCCTGGCGCAGCGCCTTGGAGGCGTCCTCCTCAGACTTGTAGTAGGCGGTGCCGATAACCAGGGTGGCGTCGAACGCCACGGCCATCTTGGCGGCGCGCTCAACAGCGAGGAGAGAGGACTTGGAGCCGTCGGAGCCGACGACGATGGTGTTGTAGTAGTTGCCCATGGTCTAAAGTGTAACCCTTCAGCATCAGCTACGTGCTTCGGCCCGAGTGTCCACCAACATCACATCCACGCGGGCCTTCACCGCCACGTTGCCCGGCACCGTGCCGAAAACACGGCCGGCGAGCGAGTGCATGCCCTTGTTGCCCACGACGAGGAGATCGGCACCGATCTCGGCCACGGCCTCGATGAGCACGTTCGCGGGCTTACCGGCCCGGGAGATCAGCTCCACCTCCCCGGCCTGCTCCTCCTCGGCCACCGCCTCGGCGCGCGCCAGGATCTCCTGGGACTCGGTTTCGGTGATGGTGTTGGCGCCGGTCAGCTCCGCGTTCGTGGAGTTGAGCACCGATCCGGATGCCGAGTAGTGCGCGCAAAGAATGGTCAGCTTTGCGCCGTACACGCGGGCCAGGCTGGCCGCGGCACGTACCGCCGCCATGGAGCGCGGCGTGCCGTCGGTGCCGACCGCGACTGAGGAATACGAATGCATGCTCGTTATCGTCCTTGCATTTCTCGTACCGCTAGTTACCAGTCTCTTTCATACCACGCAGTTCCTTGCGCAGATCGGCGATTTCATCGCGCAGGCGGCCGGCGAGCTCAAATTTGAGTTCGCGGGCGGCTTCGCCCATTTGCTTTGTCAGGTCGTCGATAAGCACCTGAAGCTCATCCGACGCCATCGCTGACACGTCCGGGCGGTCCGCAACCGCCGCATCGGAGCTCAAGCTTGGCGACGCAGCGTCCCCTTCACCGTTCTCGTACACCTGGTCCAGGATGTCCGCGATCGCCTTGCGCAGCGGTTGGGGGTCAATGCCGTGCTCGTTGTTGTAGGCGATCTGCTTCTCGCGGCGGCGCTCCGTCTCGTCGATCGCCTCCTGCATGGACTCGGTGATCTGGTCGGCGTACATGATGACCTCGCCGGAGACGTTTCGGGCGGCGCGGCCGATGGTCTGGATCAGCGACTTGGTGGAGCGCAGGAAGCCCTCTTTGTCGGCGTCCAAGATGGCCACGAGGCTGACCTCGGGCAGGTCGAGACCCTCGCGCAGCAAGTTGATGCCGACGAGCACGTCGTACTCGCCGAGCCGCAGCTGGCGCAAAAGCTCCACGCGCTGCAGGGTGTCGATGTCGGAGTGCAGGTAGCGAACCTTGATGCCGTTGTCCAGCAGGTAGTCGGTGAGGTCCTCGGCCATGCGCTTGGTCAGGGTAGTCACCAACACGCGTTCGTCCTTGGCGGTGCGTGCGCGGATTTCGTGGATCAGGTCGTCGATCTGCCCCTTGGTCGGCTTCACGGTCACCTTCGGGTCCACCAGGCCGGTCGGGCGGATGACCTGCTCGACGAACTCGCCGCCTGAAGCCTCGAGCTCGTAGTCGCCCGGGGTGGCCGACATATAGACGGTCTGCCCCACGCGCGCTTCGAACTCATCGAAGGTCAGCGGACGGTTATCCACCGCGCTGGGCAGGCGGAAGCCGAACTCGACCAGGTTCCGTTTGCGCGACATGTCGCCTTCGAACATGCCGCCGATCTGCGGCACGGTGACGTGGGACTCGTCGATGATGGTGAGGAAGTCCTCCGGGAAGTAGTCAATCAGCGTGGCCGGCGCCGAGCCCGCGGGGCGGCCGTCCATGTGGCGGGAGTAGTTCTCGATGCCGGAGCAGAAGCCCACCTGCTGAATCATCTCCAAGTCGTACTCGGTGCGCATGCGCAGGCGCTGCGCCTCCAGCAGCTTGCCCTTGCTCTCCAGCTCCTCCAACCGGTCCGCGAGCTCGAGCTTGATGTCCTCGATAGCGCGCTCCATGCGGTCGTCCGTGGCCACGTAGTGGGTGGCCGGGAAGATGCGCACCTCGTCTTCCTCGCTGATCACGTCGCCTGTGAGCGGGTGGATGTAGTAGAGCGAGTCGATCTCGTCGCCGAAGAACTCCACGCGCACCGCCACCTCTTCGTAGGCGGGGATGATATCGACGGTGTCGCCTTTGACGCGGAAGGTGCCGCGCTTGAAGTCGATGTCGTTGCGCTCGTACTGCACGTCCACCAGAAGGCGCAGGAAGCGGTCGCGCTCCACCTCCTCCCCGACGCGCAGCACAATGGAGCGGTCGAGGTAGGACTGCGGGGTGCCTAAGCCGTAGATGCACGACACCGAGGCGACGACGACCACGTCGCGGCGCGACAGCAGCGCGGACGTCGCGGAGTGGCGGAGGCGCTCCACGTCGTCGTTGATCGACGAGTCCTTCTCAATGTAGGTGTCTGTCTGCGCGATGTAGGCCTCGGGTTGGTAGTAGTCGTAGTACGACACGAAGTACTCCACCGCGTTGTTGGGCAACAGTTGCCGCAGCTCGTTCGCCAGCTGCGCGGCCAGCGTCTTGTTCGGCGCCATCACTAGCGTGGGCCGCTGCTGCTGCTCAATCAGCCACGCGGCGGTTGCCGACTTACCGGTACCGGTTGCACCCATAAGCACGACGTCTTCCTCGCCGCGCCGAAGGCGGGCATCCAGCTCCTTAATCGCTGCCGGCTGGTCGCCGGAGGGCTCGTACTCGGAGATGACCTCAAAACGCTTTTCGCGACGCTCGATCTCGCCGACGGGGCGGAACTCCGATTGCGCGAGGACGGGGTGTTCAGCAGCAAAAGCCATGCTGGCAAGCATACGCCCAGCACAATCCCAGCGACGAACACTGAAGATGAGGCTCCCGTCGCCATTCCACATCCCCCATTGGGATTCAACCAGTGCTGCGAGAAGGGACGTATCCCTGCAGTTCAGCCCGCCGGAGTACCGTAGGTAGTATGTTCGAGACCTTGCAGAACCTGATGGCCCCGGCTTCTGTGATCTTCGTGGTGGCGATCATGTTCTCCACCGGCCTTTCGCTCAAGGTCGATGATTTGAAGAAGACCCTCGTGGGATGGCAGTTCTTCGTTCGCCTCCTGCTGGTGAATTTTCTCGTGGTCCCCGGCACCATGCTGTTGTTCGTCCAGCTGGCTAAGGTCGCACACCCCTACTCCACCGGCATGCTCATCCACGCGTGTGTGGCCGGGGCGCCCCTGATTATGGCGCTCACGCAGCTGAGTAAGAACCCGGTCGCGCTCGGCGCTACCATCCAGCTGGTGCTTATGGTCGCCACCGTGGTCATCATGCCGCTGCTGCTACCCGCGGTGCTGGGTATCGAGGACGTTTCTTCAAGTGCGTTAATCGAACCCCTGCTGTTGCAGATGGTGTTTCCGCTCGCAATCGGCATGGTTGTGTTTAATGTGGCACCGACGCTGACTGCCAAGATCCGCCCGCTGGTGCGTACCCTGGCCAACGCAGTCATGATGTTCTTTCTCGTCCTGTCTGTGGTCGCCTTCGGACCCTACTTCGGCGATCTACAGTTGTGGAAGGGCGTGTTGGTGGGCATGCTCGCCCTCACCGTGGCGTTTTACGTCGGTTACGGCACCGGCTTGGACGGCGGCGGCGCGAAGTCTCAGCTGGGTGCCCTGGGCACTGCGCAGCGCAACACAGCCGCGGGCGTGATCAGCGCGATGGCGTTCGACGAGCCGCTGGTGTTCATCACCTTCGTGTTCATCAACAGCTTCATGATGTTCGTGCTCATGGCCTTCGCGAAGCGCTTCGGCGCAGGCAAGACGATGCCGCTGCTCTCCGCGTTGTTGGACCAGCGTCCGGTTGCCGCACAGGAGCAGTAGGAATCCTCCCGGCCGTCCCTGCGCTAGGACGCGTACTTCCGGGTGGCTGCGAGCCAGTCCTCCAGCTCACCGGTATCGGCCCACAGGTCGTAGAGCTCGGACTCACCGGGGCGCGTTGCTTTCGCTGCGTGGCGGCGGATCCACCGCCGGTCATCCAAACTGAAGGGGAAGTCCAACGCGTGTGCGACAGCTTGGTTCGGGACGTGGCCGTTGAGTACCGCGGCCAGTGCAATCACGGATTCCGCCTCGTCGGCACCCAAGGGCCCGCGACCGCATTCAAACCGGAACTGGTCCATGCGAAACGTGCCGTCCGCCAGGGCGACGACAGCTTCCGTAGCTGGGTCGTTGTCGAACGGACCCGTATCCCAAGTTCCCATGGCGGAGTAGGTTAAACCGCAGAGGTTAACGCCCGGTAAATTTCGTTGGTCTAGAACAAATACTTTAGGTTCCAATTATCTCAACAAGTCGCTCTACTTGGGGCGCGAGTTGGGATTTCGGACCGTTGTTGTCGATGACGAAGTCGGCAGCGGCGCGGCGGGTAGCGTCGTCAAGCTGGCGGGCGATGCGCGCCCGAGCGTCGTCCTCATCAAGGCCGCGCGAGGAGACGAGACGGCGCACGCGTTCCTCAGCATCGACATCGACAACCACGGTGAGGTCCATGTCGTTGTGCAGACCCTGCTCCACCAGCAGCGGCATATCGTAAACGGCAACCTTGTCCCCCCGTGCCTCAGCTGCCGCAAATTGACGCTCGGCATCAGCACGAATTGCGGGGTGGGTAATGGCGTTGAGCTTCTCCGTCTCTCCCTCGGAAGCGAACGCGCGGCGGGCTAACCCTGCCCGGTCCAAGGTGCCGTCCTCGCGGATGAGGTCCGCGCCGAACGTCGCCGCCACCTCGCCGAGCACCGGTGAACCGGGCTTCATGATCTCGCGCGCGATCTTGTCCGCATCCACGATGGTGTAGCCGGTCTCCCCCAGCATCGCCGCCACCGTCGACTTGCCGCTGCCGATACCGCCTGTGAGCCCGATGCGTTTCATAGGACCCAAACGTAGCAAAACGGCCCGCTGCCAACCGTGGAGTTCAGCAACGGGCCGTCGCCAAGCAAGCCAGCCTAAGGCGGGCTAAAGGTTAGTTGCCGGCCAGCTTCTCGCGCAGAGCAGCGAGCTGCTCGTCAGAAGCAAGGGAACCACCCTCAACCTCGGAACCGTCTGCCGCCGGAGCGCCGGCACCGGTCTCGGAGGTGTAGTTGGTCTCGGAGGAGTAGTTCGAGTCGTTGCCGCCCTGCTCCGCAGCCTCAGCTGCGGCAGCGCGGTGGCGCTCGATCTGCGCGGTGTGCGCGGTGTGGCGACGCTCTGCCTCGGCGTAGCGTGCCTCCCACTCCTGGCGAGCCTCCTCGAAGCCCTCCATCCACTCGTTGGTCTCTGGGTCGAAGCCCTCCGGGAAGATGTAGTTGCCCTGCTCGTCGTAGGAGTCGGCCATGCCGTAACGCGACGGGTCGAACTCCTCGGTGTAGTCCTCGTCTGCCTGCTTGAGCGACAGAGAGATGCGGCGGCGCTCAAGGTCGATGTCGATGACCTTGACCATGACCTCTTCGCCGACACCGACAACCTGGTCCGGCACCTCAACGTGGCGCTGAGCCAGCTCGGAGATGTGGACGAGGCCCTCGATGCCCTCCTCGACGCGGACGAACGCGCCGAACGGGACGAGCTTGGTGACCTTGCCCGGGACGATCTGGCCCACAGCGTGGGTGCGGGCGAAGACGCGCCACGGATCCTCCTGGGTCGCCTTCAGCGACAGGGAGACGCGCTCGCGGTCGAGATCGACGTCGAGCACCTCGACGGTGACCTCGTCGCCCACGGTGACAACCTCGGACGGGTGGTCGATGTGCTTCCAGGACAGCTCGGACACGTGGACCAGGCCGTCAACACCGCCAAGGTCGACGAAGGCGCCGAAGTTGACGATGGAGGACACGACACCCTTACGCACCTGGCCCTTCTGCAGCTGGTGCAGGAAGTCGGAGCGGACCGCGGACTGGGTCTCCTCCAGGTAAGCGCGGCGGGAGAGAACAACGTTGTTGCGGTGCTTGTCCAGCTCAATGATCTTGGCCTCGAGCTCCTGGCCGATGTACGGATCCAGGTCGCGGACGCGGCGCATCTCGACCAGCGATGCCGGCAGGAAGCCGCGCAGGCCGATGTCGAGGATGAGGCCACCCTTGACCACCTCGATGACCGTACCGGTAACCGGCTGGTCGTTAGCTTGCAGCTCCTCGATGGTGCCCCAAGCGCGCTCGTACTGCGCACGCTTCTTGGACAGCAGGAGGCGGCCTTCCTTGTCCTCTTTGGTCAGGACGAGAGCGTCGATCTCGTCGCCAACCTCGACGACCTCATCCGGGTCGACGTCGTGCTTGATGGACAGCTCGCGGGTCGGGATAACGCCCTCGGTCTTGTAACCGATGTCGAGCAGCACCTCGTCGTGGTCAACCTTGACCACGGTGCCGGTGACGATGTCGCCATCGTTGAAGTACTTGATGGTCGCGTCAACTGCGGCGAGGAATTCCTCAGGGCCACCGATGTCGTTGATAGCAACCTGGGGTGCGTTGGAAGTGCGCATATGTATATGTGCTCCGAAAATAGGAGATCGAAATGTGTAGGGGCATATCTCTCGGCGGCACCGTGAAGGCGCGCAACACGGTGGGGCTACGATCTCACGACAAGAGTGGTAGGGCCCTCCTATTACGGCCGCCGCCACCCCGTCGCATTGATACGCCCGCATAACAGTAGTGACTTTGACCAGCTGAAGCAAATAAACATGAGTGCAGAAACGCAGGCCAACCGCCGCCATTGGGACGCAGACGCTACGCGCTACCACGCCGAGCATCCGGAGTACCTGAGCGGGTTTTACTGGTGCCCGGAAATGCTCAGCGAAAAGGAAGCGCAGTTGCTTGGTGACGTTCGCGGCAGATCCATCCTCGAAATCGGCTGCGGATCCGCCCCCTGCAGCGCATGGCTTGCGGAGCATGCCGCGGACGAGAACACATTTGTGACCGGCTTCGACATCTCCGGCGCTATGCTCGCGCGCCGCCCCGGTACCGCGGCTGAGCTCCCCCTTGTCCAGGCAGACGTGCTGGCCATCCCCTACCGCGGCGGCGTTTTCGACACCGCGTTCTCCGCCTTCGGCGCCCTGCCGTTCGTGGCCGACCTCGACGCGGCACTCGCTGAGATTGCCCGGGTGCTCAAACCCGGCGGCCGTTTCGTTTTCTCAGTCACCCACCCCATGCGGTGGGTGTTTCCCGACGACCCCGAGGCGCTGCACGCCGAGATCAGTTACTTCGAGCGCGCCTATGTGGAGGTCGACGACAACGGCCGCTTGAGCTACGCGGAGTTCCACCGCACCTTCGGCGACTGGGTGCGCGCCCTTCGCAGCGCCGGCTTCGAGCTGGAGGACGTGCTCGAGCCCGAGTGGCCGGAGGGCTTAGCAACCACGTGGGGGCAATGGTCGAGAAAGCGCGGCGAGCTGTTCCCGGGCACCGCGATCTTCATCTGCCGGCTCCGGTAGACAAGCCTGTAGAACCTGTTAAGTTCGTAGACAGCCGTACAGGTGAGCGGCATGGAGGGATAACTGAATAGCTCGCGGGGCGGGTGCCGGTGGTGACCACCGCGGCACCCGCCCCGTTTCATTGTCTTTCCGGCTAGTGCGCCGCCTCGTCCCAGTTCGTGCCCTCGCCGGCGGAAACTTCGAGCGGGACGAGCAGCTCAATGGCGCCGTCCATTTCGCGCTCGACGATCTCGCGGACCGCGTCCAGCTCGCCCGGGGCGACTTCGACCACCAATTCGTCGTGGACCTGCAGTAACACTCGCGAGGTGTAGCCGTCCAAGGCGGCGTCGACACGCAGCATCGCCACCTTGATGATGTCGGCGGCTGTGCCTTGGATCGGTGCGTTCAACGCGGCGCGCTCAGCGTTCTCGCGCGCGAGCCGGTTATCGGAGGTGAGCTCGGGCAGGTAGCGGCGGCGCCCGAAAATCGTGGAAGTGTAGCCGTCGCGGCGGGCCTGCTCCACCACCTCATCTAGGTAGCGTTTCACACCGCCGAAGCGCTGGAAATAGGCCTCCATAATTTGTTTTGCCTCCCCTGCCGGGATGCCCAGCTGGTTAGACAGGCCGTACGCGGACAGCCCGTACACCAAGCCGTAGCTCATGGCTTTGACGCGACGGCGCAGTTCCGGGGTGACCTGGTCGATCGGTACTTCGAAGACTCGCGAGCCCACGAAGTTGTGCAGGTCCTCCCCCGCCTTGTACGCCTCGATCAAGCCCGCGTCCTGGCTTAAATGGGCCATGACACGCATCTCGATCTGGGAGTAGTCGGCGGTGAGCAGGCAGTCGTAGTTCTTACCCACGGTAAATGCGGAGCGGATCCTCCGCCCGGCCTCCGTGCGCACGGGGATGTTCTGCAGGTTCGGCTCCGCGGAGCTTAGGCGGCCTGTCGACGCCACCGTCTGGTTGAAGGTGGTGTGAATGCGCCCGTCCGGCTGAATCGTCTTAATCAGCCCCTCGATGGTGGACTTCATCTTCTGGTACTCGCGGTGCGCGAGCAGGTGGTCCAGGAACGGGTGCGGGTGCTTCTCAGCCAGAGCCTCGATCTCGCCGGCTGCGGTGGAGTAGCCGGTTTTGGTCTTCTTCGTCTTCGGCAGGTCGAGTTTGTCGAAGAGGACCACGGAGAGCTGCTTGGGGCTGGAGAGGTTGAGGGTGGGCTCGTCGACAAGCTGCCGCGCTTCCTGCTCCACCGCGGCGACCTTGTCCGTGTAGTCGCGCAGCAGCTCGTCGAGCACGTCCTGGTCCACGGCGATGCCGGCGTCCTCCATCTCGGCGAGCACGCTGGTCAGCGGGATTTCCAGGTCAGCGTAGAGCTCGAAGGAGTCGATGGCGCTGAGTTGGGCGGACAGTTCGGCGGCGAGTTCGAGGACGGCCGAGGCGGCGTCGTGAAGCGCCGTGCTCCGCAGCTGCTTCTGCAAATGCCGCTGGTAGACGTCCTCCAGCGCGTAGGTGCGCTGGCCCGGGCGCAACAGGTAAGCGGCAACCGCCGTGTCGTGCGCAATGCCGCGCAGCGTGATGTCGCGGCCGCGCAGCATGTGGTAGGCGGCCTTCGCGTCGTGCAGGAATTTGGGTGAGTCGGACTCGGCCCAGCGCTTCAGCGCCGCGTCCTCCTCCGGGGACAGGTCGGCTGCGTCGCGCTGGAGGGCTTTTCGCTGCTTATCGACGATAGCGATCCCCTCCACATCCCCCCTCCCAGGAGCAACAGTGCCCGTGAGGTACACGGCCACACCTTCGCCCTCGCGGGCCGCAAGCCACTCGTCGAGGGGGATATCTTCCACGACCACGTCTGGCAACGCGACGGTGTCGGCCGAGGCGGTGTCGGCAGGCGCGCCGGTGGTCTCCACCACCGCAAGGACGCGCTCGCGCAGGTTCACGCCGAACTCCAGATCGTCGAAGGCGCGGGCCACCTCGGCCACGTCTGCCGGCTTGAGCTGCAGATCGTTAGGCCCGACCGGAAGTTCAACGTCGGTGACCATCTGCGTGAGCTGGCGGTTCATCTTCACCTGCTCGATGCGGTCGCGGAAGTTCTGACCCGCCACACCCTTCACGTTCTCGGCGCCAGCGATCAGTGCGTCGAGCGAGCCGTGCTCCACAATCCACTTCGCGGCCGTCTTCTCCCCCACCTTCGGAATGCCCGGCAGGTTGTCCGACGGGTCGCCGCGCAGCGCCGCGAAGTCCGGGTACTGCGCCGGTGTGAGCCCGTACTTGTTCTCCACCTCTTCGGGCGTAAAGCGGGTCATCGTGGACACCCCGCGGGTCGGGTACATCAGCGTGGTGTGCTCGTCCACCAGCTGGATGTAGTCGCGGTCGCCGCTAACCAGAACGATCTCGAAATCGCCCTCGGCGCGGGCCTCGGTGACCAAGGTGGCCACGATGTCGTCGGCCTCGAAGTTCTCCTTCGACAGGGTGGCGATGCCGAGGGTGGCAAGCGTCTCCTCAATGATTGGCACCTGGCCCTTGAACTCGGGCGGTGCCGCGGAGCGCTGCGCTTTGTACTCGGGAAACTGCTCGGTGCGGAACGTCTGCCGGCCGACGTCGAACGCGACCGCCATGTGGGTGGGCTCCTCATCCGCCACGATGTTGGCCAGCATGGACAGAAAGCCGTACACCGCGTTTGTGTGCTGCCCACCGGAGGTGGAGAAATTCTCCGCGGGTAGTGCGTAGAAGGCGCGGAAGGCCATGGAGTGGCCGTCGATAAGCAGAAGGCGTTTCACGGCCTCCAAGCTACCCGGCCAAGCTGCGCCGGACTACGGGCGGGTGGGGGCCGGCGGGTAGTGGCCGCCGAAGCCTGCGTACGGTGCCGGCGCGGGTTGAGCCGGCGCGGGTCGGGGCGCTGTGTCTACTGCCGCTGCGCGCAGGCCAATGCCTGCGATGGCAGCGCCGGCGACGGAGGCGACGAGCCAGACGATAGCGCCGGCGGTGTACCTACTCCAGAGCTGGTTCTCGGACTGCAGGGCGCAGACGAAGAACCACACGAACTCCCACCCGTACGCGGTAGCCGCGGTCACCCACGCCGCGCGCCAGCGCTTCGTGGCGCCGAGCACTGCCGCTGCGACGACAAGCGTGAGGAACCCGTAGAAGGTGAGCGTGTAAAAACCATCGTTCATGACCTCGACGAACCACGCGATCGGGGCACGGGTAAATGCCGCCAAGAGCACCGCCAGCACTGCGCTCGCACCCATGAGCGACCAATGCTTGCCCTGCGGTGCCGGGTTCGGCGACCACAGCGCAACAGCCGTGCCGGCGCGCTTGGCTCGGACGAGCTCCGCGATGCTGAGCGCAGCGCCGGCGAGGCCAAGCGCCATCCATAACCAGGTCCCCGCGCCCACCGCAGCGTCACGCGCCCCGTATTGGTCAACTCTTTGTTGCAGGGAGACATCGTCAAAGTAGATCTTGACCGGAAACGAGGCGAGATGGACTGCCCAGAAGAACTGAGTGAGTGCGGCAATCAGGGCGATCACCGGGGTTGCCCACCAGCCACGGGCGCGATGGGCGAGTGCAACGGTAAGGACAAGGCTTAGGAGCACGACCACCGCGGCGATCGGCAACACGATCCACTGGTTTACAAACTCGCCACGAAGCAGCAGCGAGGTGTCGAAGCCGGTGTGAGTCTCGCCGTCGGATGACCTGACTGTTCGGTGGCCAAGGAGCGTGCGCACCTCGACGATGCTCCACGCACCCAAGGTCGCGCTGGTCTTGTACGCCTGCAGAAACGAGGTGACGAGGGACAGCGCGGCCACCACCGCCATGCCGATCGGGAACACCCGCAGCAGCTGGTTCGTCTTAACGGTTTGCGCAGGCGCGCCTGGCCCGACGGGCGGCGGCGGAGGGGCGCCCTGCGGGCCGAAGGCCGGCTGGTAGGACTGCTGCGGATGGGAGGGCGGGCTCCAAGGATTGTGCGTCACGGTAATTTCCTTCGTTGCTCTCTCGCCTAACTGCCTGCGCTTGTACGACCACCGTTATACATTAGGCAGGAAAATACCAGCCAGAGTGTAGGGAAATTTTAATGATTTTCATCCTGCTCGCCGTCGCCGCGATCGTGGCCGTCGGCTATTTCATTTTTAAGGAGGTGCACGCAGCTTCCGCGATTTTCGCGGTGGGTGTCCTGCTCCTCATCATCGCGGCCGCCACCGGCCGGATCGAGTACTCGTCGGCGAAGATTGAGCCGAGCGGCAACGCGTTCTACGACGAGCTTTTGATCATTGAGTCGCTGTTCAAGTCCCGGTACTCGGGTACCGGTATGGCGATCATGGTGCTGTTCGGGTTCGTGGGCTACATGCGCCACATCGGCGCCGACGCCAAGACCGTTGTGGCGCTTTCCAAACCGCTGCGCAAGTTCAACGGCTCCTACTGGCTGGTGCCCATCGGTTTCCTCGTTGGCACCCTGCTCTCACTCGTCGTCCCATCTGCCGCTGCCCTATCGCTGCTCTTGGTCGCAACGTTAATGCCAGCGCTCATCGCAGCTGGCCTGTCGCCGCTGACGGTGGGCGCGATCATCGTGACGTCCTCCACCATTGCCCCCTCCCCGCTCGAAGCTGGTCTGATCCAGGGCGCGTCGCTGGTGGACATGACCGTCACCGAGTTCGTGTTCGGCAACGTGGCTAAAGCAACCATTCCCGCACTGGTCATCGTGGCGTTCACCCACATGTGGTGGCAGCGCCGCTGCGACATTAAGGACGCAGCGAAGATGCAGGCTGAGGTTGGCGCTGGTGTTGGCGCGGGCAACGGTTCCGCCGGCACCGGCGCCGAGGTGACAGCCGCGGACGCCGCGGAAATGCAGGAATCCGAATCCGACCGGCGCGTGCGCGAGGCCGTCGAGCGAGCCGAGGGCCTGCCCGGCTTCTACGCCATCCTCCCGCTGCTGCCGCTCATCCTGATCATCGTGTCCGCGATTCTCAATCGCATGGGCGTGATCTCGTTCGAGGCGGAGATCCTCCCAGTGACCGTGGTCTCCCTCATGGTGACCATGGTGATCGAGGCGATCAGGCTTCACGACATAAACTACGCCGTGGACTCGCTGAAGGAATTCTTCGCGGGGCTCGGCGAGGCCGCTGCGGGCGTGGTCGCCCTCATCGTGGCCGCTGCCATCCTGGTCGAGGGCATTACCCAGATGGGTGTCATCGACGGCCTGACCACCATCGCCCAGCGCTCTTCCGGCGCCGCGGTGCTGATGGTCATCATCTTCGTCGCAGCCACCGGCCTCATGGCGCTGCTCACCGGCTCCGGCGTGGCTCCGTACTTCGCTTTCTCCGAGATGGTGCCGGGCCTGGCAGCCCAGACTTCGATCCACGCTCCGCAGATGCTCACCTCGATCTGGTCAGCGTCGAATCTCATGCGGCAGGGCTCGCCTGTCAACGCGGCGGTGATCATCGTCTCCGGCGCGCTCGACGTGAACCCTGTTGAACTGGTGCGTCGCACGCTGGTGCCGATGCTCGTCGGCACGATCGCTTCCGTCGTCTTCGCTTTCATCTTCATCGCGTAGCGTGGCTACGAAACCGCTGGTGGGCACGCGATTCAACGATGCGCCCACCCTGCGCTACACTTTGAAATCACGCCGCTGACGCTTGAACGCGAGCTTTCACGCGGCGCGGATGCCCCAGTAGCCCAATTGGCAGAGGCAACGGATTCAAAACCCGTCCAGTGTGAGTTCGAGTCTCACCTGGGGCACACATGACAGACTTACGGGGATCTTGGAAAACTCGCTCTAGATTCTCGCGACCGCGCCGGCTGTGTGCGTCTGAATTCAGTACGGTCGCAAGGACGAAACGTAAAGACACTCATTTTAGGGAAAGTTGTCGATTTACCAACGACAGCTTAGATGCACTTAGCACGCACTAGCCGTGTTTCTTGTTCCACCGATACCGGCGGAAGTAAAAGATCGGCAAAATAAGGACGTAGTAAACGCCTAGTGTAAATATGACTGGGATCAGCAGTTCATCTAGGTTGAAATTGCTCCAGAATGAGCTGTTTGCGCTGGGGTGCTGGGTGCCGGATTCCTCGTTGACGGGAAATACCACGTACATGGCGATTGCCCCGAGAGGCACAATGACGAAACTCTGCCACCATGGCGGAACCCATGGCGCCCCATTTTCGTCTCTGGCGGCGAGCGCCCCTCCGAAACCCATTTCAAACCTAGATCCCATCCCCAGAACCTCCTTAGCTGATGTGCATCTGTACACTTCTCGACTTCGGGTTCGTCTGCACTACGGTTTTGGGTCTCAACGAGGATGCCCGTGGAACTTAGTCTACGACTGGACCGTAATGCCGTTGGTTAAAGAATTCTTCGAAATCCCGAAGAACCCCGCTCACCCGCCTCGACGAGAGGCTTGGTGGGCGGGGTTCTCTGCTGTGTGACGGCTACTTGCTCGTGCGAGTGAGCACCATCATCTGCTTGTTGTCGTCGGTCGGCTGGAGCGTCAGCGTCTCGCCGTTGAACTGGCCCTCGAACGCGAGGTCTTGGCCGGTCTTCACGTCGGCGAGCTTGATCTTCTTTCCGCCGTCTTTGGACTGGCAGCGGGCGTCGTCCGTGTTGCCGGCGTTATCGGTGAACGACCAGCGGCACTTGTTGCCCAGCTCCAGGGTGGCGGTGCCCTCTTTTGCACCGGTGTCGATGTTGGTGACATCGCCGGTATACGTGCCCGCCGTCGAGCTGCCGCAAGCGGTGAGGCCGACGGCGGTCAGGACCGTTGCTGCTACGAGTGCTGTCTTTTTCAACTCTGTCCTCCTGTTGAGCAAAGTAAGAATGTCCTTAAATCGTTGTGCTGCTGACAATAGCGCGCCGTCGTAAAGCAGGACTATCCCCCGTGACCGGATTCGCGGCCGTCGAGATAAAAACGTTATCATCTGCGGTATGCGCAAAACCTTGGCTACTGGCGTCACCGCCTCTCTTCTCCTCTCGGGTGCCCTTGTCGCACCGACCGCGTCTGCACAGACCGCCCAGCCGGCAGGCACCGGCGCGAACAGCTCTATCGAAAGCTCGAGTTCAGCTGACAACGCCGGCGAGAAGAAGCTGGGCTCGTCGCGGGATGAGACGAAGAATGTTCCGGAGGCGCCGTCGATAGGCAAGCGCTCCGACGCCCTCGATTTCCTGGACGCCGACCCGTACGGCGACCCCCTCTACATCGACCCGGAGAAGAACCCGCTGAAGAAGGTCTCCAGCTCCGAAATGTTCACGGACTGGACCAAGGACATGCCGGAGGGCACCGGCAAGGATGTCGTCCAGGGTTGGGCGGCTGGCTCATCCATTCCGGACACCGCGAACCCAATCGAACTGTGGAAGCAGGAAGTCCAGGGCCTGGGCATGATGTCGTCCGGTCTTGCCACCGGCGACTTCGCGCAAAGCTCCCGCGGTTCTAGCCAGGCAACTTCGGTGATTATCCCGGTGCTGGTTGGCAGCCTGGTGATTGGCCAACTCATTGAGTTGGTGATGCGCGGCCTGCGGATGGCGGGTATTGAGGTCCCGGCCCTGACCTTCTAGCGGTTAGGTGGGCAGTCCCCCTCTACATAACTGGGCGCAGCTACTTCGGTGGCTGCGCCTTTTTTCGTTACGTCCCCACCCACAAGGGCCCGAATCGGCGCTCTTCCCCCTGAGGGTTTATTATGCACTGCGGTGTATGTTTTTCTTTCCGACGTGATTTTTGGTGACGGATGCGATTTTTAGGCAACAACCCGAGGCGCGCAGCGGCGCTGATACCCGCCGCGGCGTTGCCGCTGGCACTGGCGGGGTGCGTGACCAACCACGAGGGTGGAAACCCCGACGGTTGGGAAGCGATCGTCCCTGAGACCGTGCCTGAGATCGCGGCGATGGTCCCGGCCGAGGTTGCTGCAGACGGGGCGTTCTCCATGGGCACGAACCCACCCTTCGCACCGTTCGAGTTCAAGGATTCCGACGGCAACTTAATCGGCCTCGAGCTGGACTTGGGCCGTGCGCTCGCGGGCGTGATCGGGCTGGAGTACCGCCCGCAGGAAATGGACTTCGCCATGATTCTGCCGGCCGTGCAAGCCGGCAGTCTGGATGCTGGCATGTCGGGCTTTACCGACAACGAGGAACGCCGCCAGACCTTTGACTTCGTCAACTTTCTCTACGCGGGCATCCAGTGGGCGAAGCAGCCGGACGCAGATATCGACCCCGCTAACCCGTGCGGCTTGACTGTCGCTGTCCAGCGCACCACTGTCTCGGACACCGACGACGTCCGCCCGAAGAGCGAGGAGTGCGTCGCCCGCGGCGAAGACCCGATCACGGTCCTGGCGTTCGACACCTCTGACAACGCGGCGCTCGCTGCGCTGGTCGGCCGCGCCGACGCGCTGAGCGCCGACTCCCCCGTGACGGCGTGGGCAGTGCAGCGTTCCGACGGGCGCATGGAGCTCGTCGGCGACATGTTCGACGCCGCGCCCTACGGCATCGCCGTGCCGAAGGATTCTGGCCTAGCTCCTGCGCTGGCTGCCGCCATGCAGCACCTAATAGACACCGGCGACTACAACCGCATTCTCGCCCAGTGGGGCGTGGATAGCGGCCACCTCGAGCAAGCGATGATCAACGAAGAGCCGTACGCACAGCAACCAGAAGGGCAACGATAACCATGAGCAATCGCGTGACACCGCGAAACCGCCGGGAGGCTCCCGCGCGTCCCGAGCGTATTGAGGCCAAACCGCTGCGCCACCCCGGACGGTGGGTCCTCGCCGCTATCTTGGTGGCGCTTTTCATCTGGTTCGTCGTCGGTGCAGCCCGAAACGAGGCGTACGGGTGGGACACCTACTTCCAGTACCTCTTTGACACGCGAATCGCCCGCGCCGCGCTGCACACCATCGCGATCACGGTCCTCGCGATGGTGATCGGCGTCGTCGGCGGCGTGATCCTCGCCGTGATGCGCATGAGCCCGAACCCGGTGTTTAAGTCAATCGCGTGGCTGTTCCTCTGGGTCTTCCGAGGTACTCCGGTCTACGTCCAGCTCATGTTCTGGGGCCTGATCGGCGCGATCTACGATTCGATCAATCTAGGGTTCGCCCAGATCTCGCTGGAGCCGTTCACCTCTTCGGCGTTCATGCTCGCCGTGGTGGGCTTGGGTCTCAACGAGGCCGCCTACATGGCTGAGATCGTTCGCTCCGGCGTGTCCTCGGTGCCCGAGGGCCAGATCGAGGCGTCGAAGGCGCTCGGCATGGGCTGGGGCCAGACCATGCGGCGCACAGTGCTCCCCCAGGCGATGCGCATCATTATCCCGCCGACCGGCAACGAGTTCATCTCGCTCTTAAAGACCTCTTCGCTCGTGGTGGCTATCCCCTATTCCCTTGAGCTCTACGGCCGCTCCATGGATATCGCGGCCGCGTTGTTCGAGCCGGTTCCGCTGCTGCTTGTGGCGGCGACGTGGTACCTGGCAATCACCTCGATTTTGATGGTCGGCCAGTTCTACCTGGAGAAGTACTTCGACCGCGGCGCGTCGCGCCAACTCACCTCCCGTCAGCTGGCGAGCCTCGCGGACGCGGAGGGCACCATCCCCAAAAACGTCCAGATCATCGACGCCCCGGAAAAGAAAGGCCGTTAACGCCATGACAATCAAGCACACCCCCATGGTGCAGGCCGTGGATGTCTGGAAGTCCTTCGGCAACTTGGACGTGCTCAAGGGCATCAACTTGGAAGTGATGCCGGGCACCGTAACGTGCATCATCGGCCCGTCCGGCTCCGGTAAATCGACGTTTCTGCGCTGCGTGAACCACCTGGAGCAGGTCACAGCCGGTCGCCTCTACGTCGACGGGGAGCTCATCGGCTACCGCGAGCGCGACGGCGTGCTCTACGAGATGAGCGAGAAGGACGCCGCGAAGCAGCGTCGCGATATCGGCATGGTGTTCCAGAACTTCAACCTGTTCGGCCACCGCACCGTACTCGACAACATCATCGAGGCTCCCGTCCACGTCAAGGGCCAAAACACCGCCGAGGCGAAGGCTCGCGCGATGGAGCTGCTCGCCATGGTCGGTTTGGAGACGAAAGCAGACGCGTACCCGATCCAGCTTTCGGGTGGCCAGCAGCAGCGCGTCGCCATCGCGCGCGCGGTTGCGATGGACCCGAAGCTGATGCTTTTCGACGAGCCAACCTCCGCCCTCGACCCCGAACTCGTCGGCGAAGTGCTCCGTGTGATGCGCGCACTGGCCGACGAGGGCATGACAATGATCGTGGTGACCCACGAGATGGCGTTCGCGCGTGAAGTCGCCGACAACGTGATTTTCATGGCCGACGGCCAGATCGTCGAGGCAGGTCCCGCGGACGAGGTCCTCGAGCGACCGAAGGAGGAGCGCACGCAGGCCTTCCTGTCCACCCTGTTCTAGGCGGTCAGCAGGCCGGTTATACCGCGTACAAGCGCGGTGAGACCACCGAACGCCGCCAACCCCAAAGCCACGCGGTAGGCCGCGGCCACGGGCACTTTGGTGGCAACTCGAGCACCAGCAACGATTCCGGCCACCATGGCCGCGGACGCGGCTCCCCAAGTTGCGGACGCAACTGCTGCGAGGTCCGCGGCGCCCGTGGCCTCCTTTATCCCGAACGACAACGCCCCGCTGACCAGAAAGATCGGCTGCAGCGTCGCGGCGTAGATCGATTTCGGCCAGCGCGCTGCTTGCGCGTAGACCGTGATGGCGGGGCCCGCGACGCCGGCGAGCGTGTTCATGAAACCCCCGACCGCCCCGGCAAACGCCGCTGGCCACGTTCCCTCAATCGGGGGAACGTAGCGTTTACCTAATGTGACCACGCTCAACGCGGCCAACAACAGCACGCCCACCACTACAAGCAGCACGTCAGGCGACACCGCCCGGATGAGAAAAGCACCCGGCACCGCACCCAAAATCAGGCAGGCGGCAATGGGTGCGACGCGGCGCCAGTCCACGTTAGCGCGCATTGCGATTGTGTTGGACGTCGCGTTAATGGTGGCCAGCACGTTGACCAACATGACGCCTTGGACAGGCCCCATGAGCACAGAGAGTGCAGGAGCGGCAATGAGCCCCAGCCCCATCCCGGTGACGCGTTGCAACGCGGCCCCGGAAAAGACAGCGAGAACCACCCCGGCAATTATGGCGGCCGACATGGCTACTTCAGTTTCTCAGCAATGGCGCGGTGCACCGCCTCAGGTACCAATCCTGTGATGTCGCCGCCGTACTTGGCCACCTCCTTGGTCAGGGAGGAGGAGATGTAGCCGTACTTCTCGTCTGTGAGCAGAAAGTAGGTGTCCACCCCGCTTAACCGCCGGTTCATCTGCGCCATGGGCAGCTCGTACTCGTAATCCAGCGCAGAACGCAGCCCCTTCACCAGCGCGGTGACGTGGTGCGCGGTGGTGTAATCCACTAACAACCCGCCCCAGCTGTCCACCCGCACGCCCGGGATATCGGCGGTGACGGTGCGGATGAGCTCGACGCGCTCGTCAATCGTGAACAGGCCCGATGTTTTCGTCGGGTTGCCGGTCACAAGCACGATGACCTCGTCGAAGTGGCGCGAGGCGCGGGTGACAATGTCCAAGTGGCCGTTCGTGATCGGGTCGAACGAGCCGGGGCACACAGCGGTGGTCATCTACTCCTCCTTAGCTTCCGGGTCTTCGTAGACGGCCATGTCCATGCGGGCGATGCCGTACAGGCGCTTCTTCAACTTCTGCCCGGTTGGGGTGAATTCCGGCGGCCAAGCGGTTTCGGGGCTTTCGCGGTGGCGCTCGATGACGACAACGGCCCCGTCGACAAGCAACGGCTTCAGCGCCTCCACCATCTCTGCGACTGCCTCGTCGGCGAGGTCGTAGGGCGGGTCCGCGAGCACCATCGAAAAGTGCTTGCGCGGTGCGCGGGCGACGTACGTGGACGCCTTCACCGGCTCGACGGTCACGTCCGGGTGCCCCACCACGGACACGTTGTGCTCGATGATCTGCACAGCGTGCGGGTCGTTCTCCACCAGCACGACCGACTCCGCGCCGCGGGACGCTGCCTCTAGGCCCAGCGCGCCGGAACCCGCGAAGAGGTCCAGCACCCGTTGGCCGGGGAAGCCGAAGCGCACTTGGAGGGAGGAAAACAGGCCCTCGCGGGCGCGGTCCGACGTCGGGCGCGTGCCCTCCGGCGGCACCTTGATCTTGCGGCCTCTGGCTTCGCCCGAGATGATGCGGGTCATCGACATGGCCCCGCTCCTTTCTGCTGCACAGTGTGTGCTCTAACTCTTATCCAAATACTCGAAGTCTTCCGCCACAAACGTCGCCGTTGCGGCGCGCGCGAACTCCAAATTATCCGCGACGATGTTTGCCGCGTCGTCGTAGGCCCGTTTCACCAGATCGAAATCGTCGACCAAGTTCACAAGCTTTAGCGTGCGGGTGATACCCGATTGCATCGTGCCCAGCACGTCGCCTTCGCGGCGGTTGAGCAGGTCGAGCTCCGCGAGCGCGAACCCGTCGTTGGTCTTCGCAACTTGCGCGACGCGCTCGAAGGCGGGGCTGCCCTCCGGCGCGAGCGTGTGGAAAAGGCACAGCGACTCGTTGCCGCCGCGGCCCACGCGCCCGCGCAGCTGGTGCAGCTGGGAAATGCCGAAGTGCTCCGACTCCCGGACCATCATGACCGTCGCGTTCGGCACGTCGACACCGACCTCGATCACCGTGGTGGAAACCAGCACGTCGATCTGACCGGCGGCGAAGTCGCTCATCACGTCGTCTTTCTCTACGCCCTTCATTTGGCCGTGGAGCAGGGCTACCTCGAGGTCGCGCAGCGGACCGGCTTGCAGCGCGGCGGCGGTCTCGAGCACACCCCCTTCCCCGTCGATGCGTGGGCAGACGATGTAGGCCTGGTGGCCGGCCGCGACGTCCTCGCGGATCTTTTCCCACGCCCGCTCGACCCAGCGCTCGAGCCACTGCGGCACGACGGCCGACTTAATCGGCTTGCGCCCGCCCGGCAACTCTTTCAGCGTGGAGACTGAAAGGTCGCCGAACACGGTGATCGCGATGGTGCGAGGAATCGGCGTCGCCGTCATCACCAGCAGGTGTGGAGTGAGCTCACCAGCCTTGGCGCGCAGCTGGTCGCGCTGCTCCACCCCGAAGCGGTGCTGCTCGTCGACGACGACCATGCCGAGGTTGAAGAACTCGACCCCGTCCTGGATCAGGGCGTGGGTACCAACCACAATGTCGGCTTCCCCGGTGACGATCTTCAACAGCGCGTCCTGCTTCGCCGCAGCTGGCATGGAGCCGGTCAGCGCCACCACCTTGACCGGCACACCGGCAGCCATCAGCGTGCTGGTCAGCGACCGGGCGTGCTGCATGACCAGGACTTCGGTCGGTGCCAGAAACGCGCACTGCGCGCCGTTGTCCACGGCCTGCAACATGGCGAGCAGCGACACGATGGTCTTGCCCGAACCCACCTCGCCCTGGAGCAGGCGGTTCATCGGCTGTGTGAGCGAGATGTCTGCCGAGATGTCGGTCAACACGCTGGATTGGCCCCGGGTGAGCGGGTACGGCAAGCGCTTGAGCAGCAGGTCCTGGTCGCCGCCCTCCTTGCGCGGCAGCGGCGGCGCGCTGCGGTGCGACGCGTCCGCTCGGCGCACCCCCATCGCGAGCGCGACAGACAGCGCCTCGTCGTACTTTAGGCGCGCGAGCGCCGCTTCTGGCCCGTCCGGGCCCGGCTCGTGGATCTGGTGCACGGCGGCGTTGAGTGGCAGGTACCCGATGGGCGTGAACCCGAGCGGCTCTTCAACCGGCGGCAGCGATTGAAGCACCATGTGGATCGCGCCCATGATGGTCCACGTGCTGACGTTTTTCGTCGCCGGGTAGAGCGGCAGCCACTCGCGGCCGGAGAGGATCTCTTCCAACTCCCCGAAGTGGGACAATTGACGAAGGGAGCCGGTGGCCTGGGTCGGCCCGTCGAGAAGCACAAAATCCGGGTGCTGCAACTGGGGCCGGTCGTGGTACACGGAGAACTTGCCGGTGAACATCGCGCGCCGGCCTGGTTTGAGCACCCGCCTCGCGTACTCGGAGCCGAAGAACGTGGCGGCAAAAGTGACGTTGCCGTCGTCGATACCAATTTTGTAGATGGGCCGCTTGGGGTTTTTCCGGTTGGTGATCAGCTGCTCTGAGACCACGGTGCCGATGAGGGTGACGGTGTCGCCCTCTTCCAGGCCCTCGATACCCGAGCTCGTGCCGTAGTGCAGGTACCGGCGGGGGTAGTAGCGCAACAGGTCCCCGCACGTGATGATGTCGAGGTGCTTGGCAATGGCGCGCGCCTGCTTCTGGGGAATCACCAGGTTCAGCGGGCGGGTGTCCTCGAAGCCGAGCATGGCGCTACTCCACCCCGATCTCAGCAACCGCGCCGAGTTTGTCTGCCGGGAATGCGAACACGTCGACGCCGAGGCGGTCCGGCAACTGCGCCAGCGCAGCCTCTTCCACGGCTTCCGGGTCGAAGAAGATGGTGACCTGCTCGCCGCCGTGAGACAAGAATCGCTGGCAGGTGGTGGTGATGGCGTCTGTTGGTTCGTCGGCGATCAACACCAGCTCACCGCGGGTGGTCACCACTATGTCGCCCCTCGCCACCGCGCCGCCCTGGATCAGCCCCGCGCGCGGCGCCCGGTGCGCAACGGCGGTGCGCATCTCGCTTGCGGCCTCGGCCATGGCGAACGCGGCGGTAGCCAAGGGCTGGCTCGGATCGTGCACACTCAGTGCCGCTAAACCGGAGACCAGACGCACGGTGGGCAGCAGGGTGACGGATTGCTCGAACGCCCGCGCGGCCTTTTCCACCGCGGCCAACTGCCGCTGGTCGAGCAGCCCGTTCGGCAGCAAGACAACCTCGCTGGCGTCAGACCGGCGGATGGCGGCAAGCAGGTCCGCCACGACGTTGTCGCCCGGCGCTACCGGTTCCGCACCAGCCTCGCGGTACAGCTGGGTGAGAGACCCGGGAGGCGTGATGGCCAAGATGAGGCGCTCGGGCATGGCAGTGACGGGCGTGGAGGGAAGGACTTCCAGGCGCAGCTGCGAGACCTCGCCAGCGGCGAAGGAGCGCTCGATGACGCGCCCCGCGTCCGTGGAGTGGATGTGCACCTTAGCTTCCGTCTCGTCCACGCGGGCGACGATCAGGCTGTCGCCCAACCCCGCCAGCTCAGCTTCCAGCGCGTCGACGTCGCCGTTGAACATGAACATGACTTCGAGGTTGCCGGTAGCGCCGTGGCTCTCGCCGGCGTAACCAGCAACCCCACCCACCGGCGGCGCGGCCTCATGCTCCGCGGCGCTTTTCACAGGCGCAGCATCGACTTCCTCAGTAAGCGCTTCGAGGAGCACCACAAGCCCCATGCCGCCAGCGTCCACGACGCCGGCCTTGCGCAGCGCTTCGAGCTGGGACGGTGTGTTGGCCAAGGCGGTGCGGGCAGCCTCCGTAGCCGCGAGCGCGACGCCTTCGATGCTGGACTCGCTCCCGTCCCCGGCATCCGCCACCTCCTGGGCTGCGGCGACGGCGGCGGCGCGCAGCACGGTAATCACAGTGCCCTCCACCGGGTCGGCGATCGCCTTGTCCACGAACCGCACCGCCGCCGCCAAGGAGTCGGCGATAACGGCGCCACCCGGCGCGTCATCGGCCATGGATTGGGCCACGCCGCGCATGACCTGGGAGAGCACCACGCCCGAGTTGCCGCGCGCGCCTTTTACGGCGCCGACGGCGAGCGCTTCGGCGACTTGGCGGGGATCAGCGGCTGCGGGCAGGCGCTCCGCTTCCGCGACGGCCGACGCCATGGTGTGGGCCATGTTCGAACCCGTGTCCGAATCGGGCACGGGGAACACGTTGAGTTTGTTGATCTCGACTCTCCGGCGGTTCAGCTCGTCGCTTGCGCGGCGGGCCCACGACATCAGCCGTGCGCCGTCGAATCGGGATGGGTGCGCCATGGGGGCTTAGTTTACAACGACCAATCGACAGGCTTTGCGCCTTGGGCTTGAAGGTGCGCGTTCGCACGAGAGAACGGGCGCGAGCCGAAGAACCCCCGCGAGGCGCTTAAGGGCGACGGGTGGGGCGAGGCGATCACTGGCGTGTCCCCAAGGAACTTGGCCGCGGTTTGCGCGTCCCTGCCCCACAGGATCGCCACCAGCGGCTGGTCGCGTTCGGCCAGCCCCCGAATCGCCGCCTCGGTGATCTCTTCCCACCCCTTGCCGCGGTGAGAGCCCGGCTCGCCGGGGTGGACGGTAAGCACCCGGTTCAGCAGGAGGATGCCCTGGCTCGCCCAGGAGGAAAGGTCGCCGTCGACGCGCGGCGGGATGCCGAGGTCGTCGTTTAACTCCTTGTAAATGTTCACCAAGGAGCGCGGGGCGGCCACCCCGGGTTGGGTGGAAAAGGCGAGACCCATCGGGTGCCCGGGTGTCGGGTACGGGTCTTGGCCGAGGATGAGCACGCGCACCTCGTCGAACGGCTGCTGGAAGGCGCGCAGGATGTCGTCACCTCGGGGCAGGTAGGCGTCTTGCGCGCGGAGGAAGTCGCCCATTAGGTGCACTTGCTTTTCGACGCCCCCGAGCACCCCCATCCACGATGCATGCACTGGCAGACTCATGCGAAGCTCTCCCATCCTGCGGTGTGGGTGGGCGGCGTGGCGTCGACAAGCACCTGTGCCCCTTTCACTACTTTGCCGATGGAGCGGAACCCGACCGGGGCTAAGCCGTCGCAAGTGCCGATGAGCGTGTGGTCCTCGCCGCCGGTGAGCACCCACTCCCAGGGGTCGGTACCGAGCAGCTCGCCGGCGGCGACGAGGAGCGCATCGGGGGCGATCGCCACCGAGGACAGGTCGATGCCGACGCCGGAGCAGGACGCCATGGTGGTCAGGTCGCGGACGAGGCCGTCCGAGTTGTCGGTCATGGCGGTCGCGCCGGCGGCGCGGGCCACTACACCGCGGCCCGGAGTGATCTCGGGGACTTGGTGAGCGTTGACCAGCGGTTCGAGTGACGGCGGGATCTCCTTGCCGGACTTAAGCAGCGCGAGCCCAGCGGCCGAGTAGCCAATGCGGCCGTGGGCGACCACCCTTTGCCCGGGTCGGGCGCGCGAGAGGGTGAGCGCGTCGAGGTTGCCGCCGAGCGAGCCGATGGCGGCGAGCGAGATCACCAGCTCATCCCCCGACGTGACGTCGCCGCCGACGAGCTCGGAGGACCACGCTTCCGCCATGGTGCCCACGCCGCGGGCCAACTCCTCCACCACCGAAAGCGGCGTCGAGGGCGGCGCGGAGACCGCGAGCAGCGCTGCCACAGGGGTCGCGCCCATCGCCTCGATGTCGGCGAAGTTCTGCACCACAGCCTTCTGGCCGACGTGGAAGGGTGTGGTGGTCTCCGGGCTGAAGTGGCGGCCGGCGACCAGCATGTCGGTCGCCGCCACCACGCGCGAGTTCGGGGCGGAGCGGGTCAGCACCGCAGCGTCGTCGCCGTTGACCGTAGACGGGGCTGCCGCGACGATCGCCTTGATGACGTCGCCTTCACCAACCTCGCCCAGGGTTGGGCCGGCGGAGGGAAAGCCGGTGTGAATCACGTTGTAACAAGGCCTTTCACTAGACTATGCCGCCATGAGCTCGACTGTTAAGGACGAATTCCAGATTAACCGGACTTTGCTCTCCATCATCCTCGCCCTCGCTCTCGGGCTCGTCGCCGCGGTGCTTTTCGGCGCGCGCTACACCTTCAACACGGTCGCCCAGCAACCGGTGGCCATGCCGGAGCTTCCCTCGTCGCAGGCCGATTCCGCCGAGTGCGCCGCGCTGATCGATTCGCTGCCGGCGAAGGTCGCGGGACATAAGCGCGCCGAGCTCGCCCAGCCCGCCCCGGCGGGCGCGGCCGCGTGGCAGTCGTCGTCCACCGACCGGGTGACGCTGCGCTGCGGAGTCGACCTGCCGCTGCAGTACACCGCGCTGGCGTTGACCGAAGAGGCGGGAGGCACCGAGTGGCTGCGCGTCGACGACCCGGCGAGCGAGCTCAGCACGTGGTTTACGGTGAACCGCTCCCCCGTCGCTGCCGTCACCGCCGAGCGCTCCGGCCGCGCCCCAGTCGGCGACATTGACGCCTCTCCCCTCCCGCTCACGGATCTGGCTCCGGCGCCGGCACCTCTGTCGCAGCTCGCCGCTGGCGACGCTGCGGCATGCGGCCCGCTTGAAGATTCGGTGCCGCAGGAGATCGCGGAGGGCTTTCCGCTTGTCGACGCCCCCCAGCCCCACACCCTCGCATGGCAATCATCCGGCAACCAGACGGTGGTGCTGCGCTGCGGCGTGGCGGATCCTGCGAACTACGCGCCGGGCGCCCAGCTTGTGCAGGTCAACGACATAACCTGGTTCGAAGACGACGCGGACGCGGCCGCCACCACCTACTACGCCTTGGGGCGCGAGGCGGTGGTTGCCGCGTCGATCCCGCTGACCGGCTCCAACGAGATCATCACGAACGTAAGCGACCTTATTGCCGGCGCGATCCCCGCTCGAGCGCAGTCGTAACCAGAGTGCGCAAAAGCTCCGGGTAGCTCAGGCCGCTTGCCTGCCACACCTGCGGGTACATCGAAATTGAGGTGAAGCCGGGCATGGTGTTGACCTCGTTGAGCACCGGGCCGCCGGCGGTGAGGAAGAAGTCCACGCGCGCAAGCGAAGCGCAGTTCAACGCCTGAAACGCGGTAACCGCGAGCTGCTGCAGTTTCTCGGTGGTCGCCTCTCCGTAGGGCGCGGGGATGGTGGCGGTGACCTCGTCGTCCAAGTACTTCGTCTCGAACCCGTAGAAGCCCTCCGCCGAGTCCTCGGTGCCGTTCAACCGCGCCGGTACCGACGCCTCCACACGCCCGTCCGGGTACTCGAGCACGCCGACCTCGACCTCGTCGCCGTGCAGTGCGCCTTCAACGAGCACTTTGGTGTCCTCTGCGAACGCGAGCTCAAGCGCGGGTTCCAGCTCCTCCCAGGTATCCACCTTGGATACGCCGATGGAAGATCCGCCGTTCGCCGGCTTCACAAAGACAGGCAACCCCAGGCGATCGCGGTCGGTATCGCTGAGCGTCTCCCCGGCGCGCAGGATGGCGCCGGGCGCGACCGCGATCCCCTCGGCCTCCACTAGCTTCTTCGTGTACTCCTTGTCCATCCCGCAGGCCGACGCGAGCACGCCCGGGCCCACGTACGGCACGCCGGAAAGCTCGAAGAGGCCCTGGATAGTGCCGTCCTCGCCATATTTGCCGTGGAGGACGGGGAAGACGACGTCCACTTCGGCCACCACCTCGCCGGTGGCTGGGTCGGTGAAGGTGCCGCGGGTTGAAGGGTGCGTCGACAAGCAAACTGCCCTTCCACCGGTGACTTCCGGCAGCTCGCGGCCCTGAACCGGGTCGAGCGAACCCTCGACCCAAGTTCCGTCGCGCGTGATACCAACCGGGAAGACCTCGAACGCGTCGCGCGGCAGCTCGGCCATAATCGCGCCGGCGGAAATGCAGGAAATCGAGTGCTCGGTGGACTGCCCACCATAAATAACAGCGATGCGGATCACGTGGCGATCCTACCCGGCGCTACTCCGACTTCTTGCTTCGGCCCATCAGCGCCGCGATCGCGTCGGAGACCTTCAGCTCCGCGTGGCACACCGCGTGCACGGCCTGGGTAATCGGCAGTTCCACACCCTCGCGCTGGCCGAGCTGGAAGATGCTTGCCGACGAAATCACGCCCTCCGCAACCTGCCCCTTCGTCGCAGCCTTGGCCTCCTCCATGGTGGCGCCGGCGCCCAGCGCGTGGCCGAACGTGCGGTTTCGCGACAGCGGCGAGGAGCACGTGGCGACCAAGTCGCCGAGCCCCGCGAGGCCAGCGAACGTGCGCTGGTCGGCGCCCAGCACGAGGCCCAGGCGGGTGATCTCCGCCAGCCCGCGGGTGATCAGCGTGGCGATGGTGTTCTCTCCCAGCCCCTGGCCAGCAGCCATGCCGCACGCCAGCGCGATGACGTTCTTCGTCGCGCCGCCAATCTCGCAGCCCACCACGTCGGCGTTGGTGTACGGGCGCAGGTAGCTCGTTGCGCACGCCGCCTGCACCAGTTTCGCGCGGTTCTCGTTCTCGCAGGCGATCACTGTGGCCGCCGGTTGCTCTTCGGCGATCTCGCGCGAGAGGTTCGGCCCGGACAGCACGGCAATCCGGTCCGTGTTTGCGCCGGTGACTTCCGCGATGATCTCGCTCATGCGCATGTGCGTGCCGGTCTCAATGCCCTTGGAGATGCTGAGCAGCGTCGCGTCGCCCGGGATGTGCGGTGCCCACTGGGTGAGGTTGCCGCGCATCGTCTGGCTGGGCACGCCGAACACGGCGATCGCGGCGCCGTCGAGGGCCTTTTTGAAATCGGCCGTCGGGGTGATCGCTTGCGGCAGCTCCACACCCTCGAGGTAGTCGGGGTTCTGCCGCGTTTCGGCGATCGTCTTGGCAAGCTCTTCCCGGCGCGCCCAGAGTTGCACCGAGTTGCCTGCGTCCGCAAACACCTTGGCCAGCGTGGTGCCCCACGAACCGGCACCCATGACTGCCACGTTGACCACGATTCGCACCCGCCTTGCTTGCTTCTGACGCCATGAAAATGCTTCTACAGAAACTAACATCTGCCAGCTCGCGAGGCCGGTTGGCGGGGCGGGTAGGCGGGGTTAATAGGCGGGGCCGGATGCAGCGCGCGCAAGGGTAGGACACAATAGAACCTATGGCTGAACATTCCCCGGACCCCACCACAATGCACGAGCAGGACAAAGACCGCGCGGGGGAAATGTTTATCACCGGCCGGCACCAGGAGATCCCCGTCAAGCCGGACAAGGAGTTCTCCCGCACCACGCTCGCCGCCGGCGCTGTTTTGTGGCGCGGCGACCTGACGCACCCGGACTCCCTCGAGGTGGCCTGCATCCACCGGCCGCACTACGACGACTGGTCGCTAGCCAAGGGCAAACTCGACCCGGGCGAGTCGCTGGTCGCCGCCGCCGTGCGCGAGGTGCAGGAAGAAACCGGCTACGACATCCGCCTGGGCAAACTCATCGGCAAAACTGTCTACCCGGTCAAGGGCAGCACCAAGGTGGTCTACTACTGGACGGGCGAGGTCACAGGCGGCGACTTCACCCCGAACGACGAGGTGGACGAGATCCGCTGGCTGCCCATCGCAGAGGCGAAGGCGCTGATGAGCTACGACCTCGACCGCGAGGTCTTGGCCAAGGCAGAGAAGCGTTTCCGCACCCCCGCAGACGCGCGCATCCTGCTCGTGCGCCACGCCCGGGCCCACGAGCGCGAGAAGTGGTCCGGCGACGACAACCTGCGCCCGCTGGACAAGAAGGGCCGCCGCCAGTCCGAGATGCTGGTTCCGCTGCTCGCGCCCTTCCACCCCGAGCGCATCTACTCGGCGCAGCCGCAGCGTTGCCAAGCAACCGTGGCCCCGCTGGCCGACGAGCTGAACTTGGAGGTGGAGGTTGAAGCACTGCTTGACGACGCTGCGTGGCACTCCACCATGGTCCAATCCAAACAGGCCATCTCGGAGATCATCTCCCGCGGCGGCGTCAGTGTGGTGTGCGCCCAAGGTGAGGCCATCCCCCAGATCGTGGCGTGGCTGTCGTCTCAAGGCACACTCCCGATCGACACCGACATCGCCGCGAAGAAGGGGTCTACCTGGGCGCTGAGCTTCAGAAACGGCCAGCTCACCGGCGCCGACTACATCCCCACCGCCCTGCCAGTGCAGTAGCTCTGGACCTACTACTGACGTACCAAGAGAAAGGATCATGCGCATGGCCGACACCACGGCTTTGGCACCAATCACCCAAGAACGCGTCGAGGCGCAACTCGACGCGTTCGACCTGAAGTACTTCCGCGGCGAGGACGGCAACACCCGCACCGCGTTCCCCGGTCTCGTGTGCTTTTTCGATTTCACCGACGCCGGCTGCAAGATTTCGAGCCGCTGGCTCGGTACCGCCGCCACGCCCGAGGACATTGAAACCCTGCGCGAAACGGCCAACGTGCTCAACCGCATCATCCCCCTGGTGCGCACCCACCCGATTTTGCGCTCGGACGACACCGCAATCGCGGTCATTGAGGCGCCACTGTTCTCCACCGTGGGCGTGACCGACGAGCAGCTGAAACAGATGCTTGAATATTACTTCTCCTCCGCCCACCACGTGATGGCCGAACTCAAGCAGGCCCTGCCGCACATCGACGACTCCCTGACCGAAAGCAAGGCGTAAACGTTATGACTACTGCGAACACCCCCGCCAACTCCCCAGATCTTCAACCGCTCTCCCTGGAGCGCGTCGCGGCTACGTTCGACGAGCTCGGCTGGAAGTACGACCTTCATCCAGAGACGCAGGCTCTCCGCACTGGGTTCTCCGGTATCGGCATGGAGATCAAGTTCCTCGCCCCGACCGTGAGCATTGTCAGCACCGTCGCCGTCGACGTCATCACCGCCGACCGCTATAAGGACGTTCTCACCTGGGTCGAGAACTACAACCAGCACAGCGACTTCCCCTCCGCGTCCGCCTTCGAGGACACCCAGCGCAACCTCGCCGCCCTCGGCGCCACTTTCGCTTTGCCCGGCTACTGGGACTACACCGACGAGCAATTCCAAGCGCACCTCACCTCCGGTATCCAGGGTGTTGTGAACTGCGCCCGCGAGTTCCTCGGCCACTTCGCCCCGGACGTTCTGCAGCACCTCGATTCCGCCAACGCCGGCGCGGGCACCGGCGAAGCGTAGGCAGCTGCAGCGGTTGCGGCTCCGGCTGCTGTAGAGGTGGCGGTTGCTGGCCGCTTCGGCCGATACAGCTCAAGGTCACCACAAACTGTTGCTGACAAAGTGGCGCTTCCAAAGTGTTGTTTGCACATGGTCATTAACTGAGTACGCACCCCCTAGGCAGGCCGCCACTACTCGACTAATGACCATCTGCAAGCAACACTTTGGAGATGACCATCTGGCCAGCCCCGCGATGGCCCCGCAACAGCCCAATCAGCTGTGAAAGAAGTGATGCGTGGGACAAGGTTCTGCCGCGCATAATCGTCGGCGATTCGAAACTGCCCTAGCGAGATCGCCAGCCGCCGCACTTTCCCCTGCCGCAAACCGTTGCTTGCAAAGGGTTGCTTGCACATGGTTATCAACCGAGAAGACACCCCCTAGGCAGGCCGCCACTACTCGACTAATGACCATCTGCAAGCAACACTTTGGAGACGACCATCTGGCCAGGCTGCGGCGACCCGGCAGCAGCCCGGTCGAGCGTTGCAAAAGTGATGCGTGGGACAAGATTCTGCCGCGCATAACCACCTCATCCTCAAGTAGACGGTCTTATGCGCGGCAGAATCTCGACGTAAGAGGCGGCGCGGGCGCCCAGCTTGACTAGAGATCGACCGCCGGCTTGAAACTGGGGCGGGATGCCTCGAAGGACTCGATGGCGGCTTCGTCGCGGAGCGTTAGGCCGATGTCGTCGAGACCTTCCATAAGCCGCCAGCGGGTGTATTCATCGATCTCGAAGGTGTAGGTGTTCTCGCCGACGGTGACGGTCTGATCTTCGAGGGACACGGTCGCTTCGAGGCCTGGCTGCTGCTCAAGCTGCTTCCAAATGAGCTCGATGTCCGATTCGGTCATGATGCCGGCGAGGAAACCGGCCTTGCCGGAGTTGCCGCGGAAGATGTCGGCGAAGCGGGGGCTGAACACAGCGCGGAAGCCATAGTCCATGAGTGCCCAGACGGCGTGCTCGCGGGAAGACCCGGTACCGAAGTCTTCGCCGGCGAACAGCACGGAACCGTTGCGGTACGCATCCTGGTTCAGAACGAAGTCCGCTTCGTTCTCCCTCCAGTTCGAGAACAGCCCGTCCTCGAAACCGGTACGCGAGACGCGCTTGAGGTAGCGGGCGGGAATGATCTGGTCGGTGTCCACGTTTGTTCGGGTCAGCGGCACGCCGACGCCGGTGTGGGTGGTGAATTTCTCCATGGGTGTCTCCTTACTTACAGGTCGGCACTTACAGGTCGGCGGGGCCGGCGAGGTGGCCGGTGACGGCGGTAGCTGCGGCCACCAGCGGAGACACCAAGTGGGTGCGTCCGCCCGGGCCTTGGCGTCCCTCGAAGTTGCGGTTTGACGTCGACGCGGAGCGCTCCCCCGGCGCTAGCTGGTCCGGGTTCATGCCCAGGCACATGGAGCAGCCGGCGGTGCGCCACTCGGCGCCGAACTCTTCGAAGATCTTGTCCAGGCCCTCTTCCTCCGCCTGCTGCTTGACCATCGTGGAGCTCGGCACAACGAGCATGCGGGTACCGTCGGCAATGCGTCGGCCGCGCACCACGTCGGCGGCGGCGCGGAGGTCCTCGATGCGGGCGTTGGTGCAGGAGCCGAGGAAGACAGTATCGATGGCGATGTCGCGAAGCGGGGTACCCGGCTTGAGGTCCATGTACTTCAGCGCCTTCTCGGCGGCCTGCTTGGCGGCGTCGTCACCGAAGCTCTCCGGATCTGGGACGTTCTCGCCGAGCGGTAAACCCTGTCCTGGGTTGGTTCCCCAGGTGACGAACGGGGTCAGCGCGGAACCGTCGATCTCGACGACAGTGTCGAAGGTCGCACCCTCATCGGTCGGCAGCGTCTTCCAGTACGCCACCGCGTCGTCCCAGTCCTGACCCTTCGGCGCGAACTCCCGGCCCTTGACGTACTCGAAGGTCTTCTCGTCCGGGGCGACCATTCCGGCGCGGGCGCCGGCCTCAATCGACATGTTGCAGATCGTCATGCGCGCTTCCATGGAGAGTTTCTCGATAGCTTCGCCGCGGTACTCGATGATGTGGCCCTGGCCGCCGCCGGTGCCGATCTTGGCGATGATCGCCAAAATCAAATCTTTCGCCGTCACGCCCTCGGCGAGCTCGCCCGAGACCTCAACCGCCATCGTCTTGAACGGCTTGAGCGACAGCGTCTGCGTCGCCATCACGTGCTCAACCTCGGAGGTGCCGATACCCATCGCGATGGAACCGAACGCGCCGTGGGTCGAGGTGTGGGAGTCGCCGCACACAATCGTCATGCCAGGCTGGGTGATGCCGAGTTGTGGCCCGACAGTGTGCACGATGCCTTGGCGGATGTCGCCCATCGGGTACAGGCGCACGCCGAACTCTTCGCAGTTCTTGCGAAGCGTGGCCACCTGGGTCCGCGAGGTGGGCTCGGCGATCTCCAAGAGGTTGCCGGATGCGATGCCCTCGGTGGGGACGTTGTGGTCTTCCGTCGCTAAGTGCAGCTCCGGGTGGCGCAGCGTGCGACCAGCCACGCGCAGGCCGTCGAACGCCTGGGGCGAGGTCACCTCGTGCAGCAGCTGGAAGTCGATGTAAATTAGATCGGGCTGACCGTTCTCACCCTTGGTCACAACGTGGTCGCGCCACACTTTCTCCGCCAGCGTCAACGGCTTCTCGGCCATCGCGTCCTCCTCAAACGTCCAAAATTCCAGCATGCGGAATGCTAGTATCCATCGTGTGAGACAGTATAGCGAAGACTCGGGCATCAAAGTTCTTGACCGCTCGGTAGCGATCGTGCGATCCGTAGCGTCGGGCGACAAGTCCCTGGCAGCCTTGAGCGAAGACACCGGCTTGCCGCGCGCGACTACCCACCGCATCGCCACCGCGCTGGAAATCCACCACATTCTCTCGCGCACGGAGCAGGGATCCTGGACCATCGGGCCCGCGCTGGCCCACTTCACCGCGGGTACCCCGCCGCAGCTGCTCACCGCCGCGGGACCAGTAATGCGCGAGCTCGTTGAAACGACGGGCGAATCCGCCCAGCTTTACGAACTCACGGGCGACACCCGCACCTGTATTGCCGCCGAGGAGCCCGAAAGCGGACTGCACAACGTGGTGCCGGTTGGCTCCCAGCTCACTCTGTCAGCGGGCTCAGCCGCCCGCGTCTTCGCGGCGCATTTGCTTATCGACGCCCCCTTCAACCCATCCGACCTCGAACAAGTCAGAGCCGACGGCTACGCAGAATCCGTCGCAGAACGAGAAGTGGGGCTCGCGTCCGTGTCCGCGCCGGTGTTCCAGCCGGACGGCGCGCTCGTGGCGGTGCTGTCGATTTCCGGTCCGGCGGAACGGCTCAAGCCCTCCCCCGCCGAGCGCTGGGGCAAGGAGCTGCTTGCGGCGAAGGTGCGGTTGGAGGAGTCGCTGTAGGCGTCGCGCCGGTCGATCGCGTCGAGCTCGCCTTGCGGCCACACCACGTTCTTGGCCAGCGGAATCTGGTGCGACGCGCTCTCCAGGATGTGCATGAAGTAGCCCGCCGCGTTGGGGATGGCCACGATGTCGCCGGCTGCGACCCCCTTTGGGAAGCGGATCTTGCGCCGCAGGATGATCTCGTCCTCGATGCAGTACGCACCCACCAGGAACGCCTCGACCGGTTCCCCGTCCGAGGTGCGTTTCACCAGCACCGGATCGGTAAGGTAGTCGTCCGAGGTGGTGCGGCACTGTGTACGGTTCATCTCTAGACCGACCAGGGGCAGGCCGTCCGAGCGGGTCTTCACAAACGCGACGCGGGCGAGGATGACACCGCAGCCGTCCAGAAGCGAGCGCCCTGGTTCTAGGTGCAGTCGGAGACCGCGTTCGCGTAATCCGTCTGCGATACCGTCGGCAAGCACTTGCTCCAGCCATTCCCCACGCGTCGGCTCCTGCCAGTACGGGTAGGTGTTGGTGAGCGGATCCGCCTTCCACGTGAAGGCCTCTGCGTAACCGGCGCGCTGGGCGGCAATAGCTGCTTGGTAGTCGTCCCACTGGCACTTGTGCTCGAGGTAGCGCATGGGAACTCCCCCGCCGATGTCGATGAACTGGGGGGCGTGGCCTGAGGCGGTGAGGGCGTCGACAAGCTGCATGCACTCGCGCAGCGCCGCAGAGCGGTCTGCGGCCGCGTACCCGTGAAGGTGGGCATGGAGACCAACGATGCTCACGCTTGCCGACGGCTCGCTGAGATGCCCAACCCAATCCTCCAGCCGCTCGCCGAACCGGGTAGGCGGCATGGTCTCTGGATCGGGCGCCAGACGCGGGGCGACGCGGGCGGTCAACCCGGACGCCTCGGCGAGTTCGCGGATGCGGTCGTACTCAGCGCGGTTATCGGCCGAAATGACTACACCGTTGTCGATGGCCAACTGCAGCAGGCGGTCCGGCTTGATGGCGGCGGAGAGGATAATGCGGTCTCCCGGCACGTTGTGGTCGAGCACTTGGCGCAGCTCGTTCTCGCTGGCGACGTCGACGCCGTTGCCGGTGTCGCGCGCCGTGTCGGCGAAAACAAGGCCCTTATTGGCCTTCCGCGCGTAGAACACTTTGGTCTCCACACCGAAACGCTCACCCGCTTCCACCAACTCGTCGATGTTGGCCTGCATTGGGCCCGGGTTCAGGACGTTGACGGGGCTGCCGTAGCGCTCAATCAGCGCGTGGCAGGCATCCGGGTCCGCGAGCAGTTCTTGCGACCACTCGAAATGTTTCGGTTGGAGTGGCGGGAGCCCGTGGACGCGATCCGGTTTCTCCATCGCTGCGGCGCTGACGCGGTCAGCCCAGCGGTCGATGACGTCGTGCTTGGTGCGCTTCAGGGTGTCGTGGCCGAGGATCAGGCTTTCGTTCATCCGCCCGGCCGCGGCGATGTGCCGCTGGCCCACGAGCGTGCCGTCGCGCTCGACGTGCAGGGCGTTGGTGTCGGCATAGCGCTTGCCGACGCCCGCCTCCACCACATTGCCCACCAGCGTGCCCTCGACCACGCCGGGCGGGGGCAGGACTGCGTCGATGATCACGGTCGCGCCGACCTCCCCTGCCAGCGTGCGGAGGTCGTCGTTTCCGCGGGCCAGGAGCTCGGTGCGGATTCGGCCGGCATCGAGAAGTTGTAGGAGGATCTCCGCTGACTCCGGCGGCGGGCCGAAGGCGACGCGCTCCATCGTCCGGGTGAACGCATCGAAGTCCTTGCCGCCCAGCGACTCGCGGCCGCCGAACGAGGCGCGCTCAATCAGCGCGTCGTAGGTGTCACGGAAGGCCACCTGCGCGGCCAGCGCCGGCGTCCACGGTTGTTCGCCCCGGGACGCAGCGAGTGATGCGCGCAGTTCTGCCACCGCGTCGCCGGTGAAATCCTCGCCGGCGAGAACGCTGCGGATGTCCTGCGCGTCCCCGTCTCCACCGGTGATGCGGAGGATCTCGAGCGCGCAGTCGAGGAGGATGTCCTCAAGCTCGCTCAGGTTGCGGCACCCGAGGATCGCCTGCGACGCCGCGTCGATGCGGGGCTGCGCCCGCTTTTTCGCATCCCCGTCAAGATAAGCCTTGACCTCCATGAAGCGGCCGGAGCGGGTGACCGGGTAGAAAACTTTCGCTTCGGCGTACTTCACCACGTCAATAAACGTCAGGGCCGCTCCCCGCACCAGTACGATGTCGTCCTCGCTGACAACGTCGAGGTTCGATGCCGGGTACGCCGGGGCCACAACCCTGCAGCCGCCCACGGATTCGTATGCCAGCGAACCCGGCCAATCGTGCGCGTGGCCGGTGACGATAAGAACTTCGTCGAAGCGTTCCCCCGCCACGTCAACCCCGTCCGCGGTGGGCGAGATCTCCTCCACCCGCTCGATGCGGTGCGTCACGCGGCAGCGCAGCGGCAGGTGCTCCTCGAGGGCGCGCCAGGAGGCGGCCAAGTGCTCGCCAACATGCGCGCGACTAGGAAAGTCGCCTTCCAGCTGATCCTCGGGGTCGAAGGGACCCAGCTGCGTTGCCACAATCGTCTTGGGCGCGTTCAAGATCCACGCTCGCGGCACGGAAACCCCGAACGCCCCTGGCGCTGACGCCTCGGGAAGCGGCCGGTCGTTGAACACGGTCAGATGAATTGCTGCCCCGCGCTGCCGGGCTCGCTCCATCAGTGCTTCCGCCGCCCACAGCCCGCGCGGTCCCGCGCCGATGATCGCTACCTTCATACTGCGCCTCCAATCTGCTCCGCAACCCACTCGTCGTTGTACACCGTGTCCAAATACGCCCGGCCGTCGTCGTGGAAGATGGCGACAATCTCGCGCGCGGCACCCTCATCGATGAGCTGGGCCACAGCTGCGGCAACAGCGCCGCCTGATGCCCCTGGCACAAACCCTGTGGTGCGTGCCAACCCCCGTGCCGAGCGCACCGCATCCGACGCAGGCACCCGAATGACGCGGTCTGGAACGACGTCCTTCGACAACTCGGTCACCACGCCTGCGCCGTAGCCGGGGAGGATGCGGTCGCCGCGGGTGCCGTCGAAAAGCACGGAGCCCTCAGCGTCAACCGCGACGACGGTCGTGTCGTAACCGTGCTCGCGGATGTGCTTCAAGCAGCCGCCGACGGTGCCGGTTGTGCTCACAGCCACGGCGAGCAACTCCGGGGCGTGGCCAAGTTGCTCCACGATCTCCGCCATCGTGCCTTGATCGTGGGCGTCGAACGCTGCGCGGTTGGAGTACTGGTCTAGGTTCACCGCCCCGATCTCCTCCTTCAGCTGCGCCACGAGGTTGCGGCGCGCGGTGAGCCAGTCGCCCGTTTCGGGGTCAGGCTGCTCCACCGGGTGCAGCACCGCCCCGAGGGCAGCGATCATCGACAGCGTCGCCCGGTTGGTGCGGGGGTCAACTACGCAGTGAAACTCCCAACCGCCCGCGACCGCCTCCCGCGCGAGCGCAATGCCGAGGTTGCCGCTGGAGGACTCGACCGCAACCGCGCCCGGGTGAAGCAGCCCCTTCGCGGTCGCGTCGGCCACCATCGCCCGCGCCGAGCGGTCCTTCGCGCTGCCGCCGGGGTTGAAAGACTCGAGCTTCCCCCACACCTGGCTTTCGCCGCCCTCCTGGAAACCGCGGGAAAGATCGACGAGCGGGGTGCCGCCGATCGCGCCGAGGATGCCTGGCGCGGCAGCGGTTGAAGGTAGATTCATGCGTTCCAGCTTATGCGCTAGAGCGCCTCGAGCTCCGCCACCCGCTTCTGAAGCTCCACAACCAGCGGGTTCCCCGGCAGCCGCTCGGAGGCGACGTTGCTCACAGCGCGGTACCACCACTGCTGGCGCTCCTTTCCGGAGTTGAACCGCGCCCAGATGTCCTCCCCGATTGCCTGGTGGTCCGCCAGGATGGACAGCAAGTTGTGCAGCTTGTCCGCCGCGGAGATCAGCACACTGCCGTCGTCGGAGGCCCGCAGGTGCTCCAGGTACGCGTCCGCGCGGGACTGCCAATCGGGCAGCAAGGAATCCTTCGTCACACCGCCAACGAGTTCCACGACCCGGGGGCCGAAATCTGCTTCCATCTCCTCGGCCGAATACTCCTCCGGCACGTCCTCCAGAATGTCGTGGAAGAGCGCCGCGATGAGCACGTCCTCGTCGTCCGTGACTTCGGAGACCAAGTGCATGACGCCGAAGATGTGCGAGATGTAGGGAATGTCGGTGCCCTTGCGCACGTGGCCCCGGTGCGCCCACGCAGCGGTATTGATGGCGCGAATGAGGCGCGGCGACGCGGTGAATTCTTTGTTGAAGCTCGTGGTGTTTGTCATGGCTCGTATGTTACGTCCCCACCTCTACACGCCAGCTTCACGTGACGAACATATGTTCGAACGAATAAGCGAAACAAAACCTCCAGCTCGTTGTTGAACCGGAGGTTTTGCCTTGTACCCCGTACGGGATTTGAACCCGTGTTACCGCCGTGAGAGGGCGACGTCCTAGGCCGCTAGACGAACGGGGCGCGCTCGCTTGCTTGCGACTCCACAACAATATGGCACGCGCGCCGCCTCCAACAAATCGCCAGGCCAACAGCATTTCTCGACGAGAACCTTTAGAAGAAAACGGTGTACTCGCGCTCCATAAACGCGCCGCTGCCGGTGCGCGCGTCCCAGCACGTCACCCCGACCTCTTCCACAGCACAGACCATCTCGCCGAAGTACACCACGTCGCCGTACGGCACGACCTCCGGCACCAGCGTGTCGGTTTCACCGAACGCGCCCTCGAAGTATGCCGGAACGTCGCCCTTCGCCAGCGCCTCCCCGTTTACGACGTCGATGGCCCACTTCGCCATGCCGTTCGGCAACGTGCCCATCGCGTGGTTCTCGTTGTACGACAGCACCCCGCAGTACATCGACCGCGCATCCGCACCGTCATCCCACATCTCGCAGCCGATGTTGCCGCTCGGCGCGGTGAACACCCCGACGTCGCCGTACTGCGTGTGCTTGACCGTCGCAACGGGGCGCGCCTCCGGCGGCACCGGTCCTCCCGCACCCGGATACGCAGCCGGTGCGCGAGCGGGCGGCTCCGGCGCCGCCTGCTCGCGCGAGGGCTCCTCACTCGCCGGCTCCTCGCTCTCCGGCGAGGCAGACACCACCACGGTCGAGGTCTCGGTTTCGACCAGCGCAGGCGTTTGCTCGCCGGCACACCCCGCCAAAGCCAGCGGAACCGCCAAAAACACCGCCGACGCACAATTCTTCAGGTTCGCAGCTATGCCTCCTTGTACACCAGCGGCGACGTTACCGTCAGCGCGACCCGGTCCCCCACCTCGGGTTTCGGCGTCAGCCCCAGCCGCGCACGGAACTCCACGCCACTCGCCTCCAGCGTCACGGAGTACGAGTTCACCTCGTAGAGCACGGAAGTCACGGCCGCATCCAAGGAGCTAGTGCTTGTCGACGCCCCCGTCCCCACCATCTCCGGCAACACCGCGACCACCACGCTCTCACCATCGCGAAGCTCGTCATCTGCCTGCACGTCGGCGACGGGCCAGGACATTCCTAGCGACGCCACCTCGACTAGACCTTGGCGCACGACGCCGTCGAGCAACGTGGCGTCGGCGATAAACGACGCTACCCACGCCGTCGCTGGGCGGGTCACGATCGCTTCGGGGGTGTCGAGTTGTTCGAGGCGGCCGTCGTGAAGCACTGCAATCCGGTCGGCAATTGCGATGGCCTCCTTGCGGTCGTGGGTGACATGCACTGTGGTGAGGTTGGACTGGCGGGTCAGCGTCACCAACTCGCGGCGAAGCGAGTCGCGCAGTGGCTCGTCGAGGGCGGAAAGCGCCTCGTCTAAAAGCAGCACCTCCGGCTCCGCAACAATCGCCCGCGCGAGCGCCACGCGCTGGCGCTGCCCACCGGAGAGCGTCGCGGGCCGGCGCTTGCCGTATCCCTCAAGGCCAACTGTTGCAAGGGTTCGCTCGACGCGCTGCTTTTCCTCCGCGCGCTTCACGCCGGCTCGGCGCAGCGGGTAAGCGACGTTGTCGGCGACGCTCATGTGCGGCCAGACGGCGTGCTGCTGGAACACCATGCCCATGTGCCGCTTCTCCGGCGGGGTGTTGGACACGTCTGTGCCGCCGAGCTCGATCGAGCCTGCTGATGGCTCGATGAACCCTGCGATGGTGCGCAGCAGCGTCGTCTTGCCCGAACCGGACGGTCCGACGAGTGCGACGAACTCGCCGCTCGGGATCGCCAGGTTGATGTCCTCTAAGCCAACGGTGCCGCCGGGGAACACCACTTTCAGGCCGCTGACCACAATGTCGCTCATGATCGCCTTTCTTCCTTACGCGTTCTTGCCGGGGTTTCGCACGGTTAACGCCAGCGCCGCGATACCGATCACCGCGAACATCAGGGCGAGTGCGGACGCCTGGTTATAGTTGCCTGACTGCTGCAGGTTAAACAGCTGCACACCAATGGTGGTGGTGCCGGGCGCGACCAAGAGGATGGATACAGTCAGCTCGCGCACTGCGGTCACCGCCACAAGGACCGCGCCGGAGAACACCGCGGGCAGCGCCATCCGGCCGCTGGTGTCCCACACGGCGCGCAACCGGCCCGCACCGGAGATTTGCGCGGCCTCCTCCACCGCCGCCGGGATCTTCGCCAGCGGCGCGCGCACCGCCTGCAGCACCATGGCCGTAAACGCGCAGACGTAGGCGGCGAGAATGATCCAGCGGGTGTTGTACATGCCGGTGTAGCGGCCGACGATCACCCAGCCGACGCCGATGATCAACCCCGGTAGCGCCGACGGCAGGAGCGTGATCAAACTGAGCGCCGTGTTCGACCGCGCCCTGGTGCGCGTTACCAAAATACCGATCATCCAGCCCAGGACGCCGCACGCTAGCGCTGCCCCAAGTGCGAGCGTGACAGAGTTGCCGAACCCCTCGCGCACGCGCGGATTGGCCAGGGTGCGCTGGAAGTTGTCCAACGAGATATTCTCCATCGTGAACGGCACACCGGGCGCCGGTAGCAGCGCGCGGTAGGTCAAGCCGAGCAGCGGTCCAAGCGTCAGCGCTAGTGCCAGCACCCAGGCAACCACGGACACGGGCCACTTGGCCGAGCCGAGTGAGAGTTTCATGGTGCCGCCGCCGGAGACGGTCGACGTGGCGCGCCGCGACACCGCGTAGTCAGCGACCACAGCCCCGATTCCGAGGATCATCAGCACCGCGCCGACTGTCGACACCACTTGCAGCGGGTTGGCCACCGTCCCCGATTCCATAAACCGGTAGACCATGGTGGCAAGCGTTTCGAACCGCACAGGCGAGCCAAGGATCGAGGGAATACCGAAATCTGCCAGGTTGGATACTGCCGTCAGGGTAAACGCGCTCAGTAGCGCCGGGCCCAGCAGCGGAATGGTGACGGTCTTCAGCACCGTGCCGCTGCCCGCCCCGCTCACGCGCGCCGCCAGCTCCAGATCGGATGGAATGGAGCGCAACGCCGCGGACACGATGACGTACACCACCGGGTACGAATGCAAAACCATCAGGAAGATGATGCCGTCGGCGCCGTAGATGTCCCAGATGGGGCGGCCGAAGACCGCGTTGAGTCCCTGGTTGCGCCCGAACAGCTGCAGCCACGAGATCGCCCCGACGAACGGCGGCACAAGCAGCGGGGACAGCAGGAACAACCGCAGCGCGGTCGCGCCGGCCACGTCGGTGCGCTCAAGCAGGATCGCAATCGTCCCGCCCACAACGACAGCGCCGACGGACGACAGCAGCGTGGTGTAGACGGAGTTCCACGTCGCCTTGCCCAGGCCCTGCTCAACCAGCACCGGAAACTGGTTGCCCCCGAGCGCCAGCGACACCACCATGGCGAGCGGGGCAAGAAACATCGCCGCGGCAATCAGCCATACCCCAATGCGGGCGAGGCCGATACCCGGCGAGAATCGTTTGGTCACGCGTGAACCTAGTTCATCGCGTTCTGGAAGAAGTCCACCGAGCGCTGGCGGTCCTTGGTCAGGGTCTCCAGGTCGGTGCTCATCAGCGCGATGTCGCTGAGCTTCGGCGCGTCGCCCGGGGTGCCGACAGACTCGATCACCGGCAGGTAGTTCTGCTCGACGGCGATCTTCTGGGCCTTCTCAGACAGGATGAAGTTGATGTAGCGCTGCGCGGCGTCCTTGTGCTCCGAATCCTTGAACACGGCGATCGGCTCGGTGATGTACGGCGAGCCTTCGGTGGCGTAAACCTCCTTGATCGGGGAGCCCTTCGCTGCGAGGTCGCGCACCAGGTAGTCGACGACGACGCCCACCGGGTGGCCGCCAGAAGCGATCTCCTGGGAGGTCGGGCCGTTGGATGCGGCGATCATCGGGTGGTTTGCGCCGAGGTCGGTCACCCACGCCTCGCCGAGTTTGTCGTCGTTCATCCACACAGTCGCGTTGAAGGCGGCTGCACCGGAGACGGCCGGGTCCGGCATGACGATCTTGTCCATGTACTTCTCGTCGGTGAGGTCAGCCCACGACGCCGGAGCGTCAGCCTGGTCGACGACGTCGGTGTTGTAGGCGATAACGGTCGGGATCAGGCGGGTGCCCACATAGAACCCGTCCGGGTCAACCACTTCCTCGAGGACATCGCCGGTCTCGACGCTGTCGAACTCGCTCAAAAGGTCGTCGCTCTTAAAACCCTCGAACGTCGGGGCATCGGCCGCCCAGATCAGGTCAGCCTCGACCTTGCCGGAGGTGCGCTCAGCCTCGATGCGGGCCTTCAGATCGCCAGTGCCGGCGCGGTACACCTGGACCTCGACGTCCGGGTTCTCCTCCTGGAACGCGCGGTTGATCTCGTCGACCTTCTCCTCCGGCTCGGAGGTGTAGAGGGTCAGCACAGTCTTCTCTCCGGAGGCGGCGGCGGTGGTCGCGCCGTCGTTGGCCGCAGTCGTCGCGGAGTTGTCTGCGGACGGCTCGGAGCACCCCACCAGCGTGAGCGCGGCGGTGCCGAAGATTGCGGCGGCAGAGAGGGACTTGTTGAGGAAGCTCATGGGGGTCTCCTTGCGTCAGGTGAACTAAGGCTCAGCCAAAAGTAACACCGTTGCCCCGCACGCGCGCGCCGAGCAGGGGGCGAGCTGACGAAAAGAAAAAACCTCCGGGCTTCTGCGTGGAGCAGATGCGCCGGAGGCTTGTTGTACCCCGTACGGGATTTGAACCCGTGTTACCGCCGTGAGAGGGCGACGTCCTAGGCCGCTAGACGAACGGGGCAAAGGACCAAGATCAACGTTTCGATCTTGTCGCTGGCCTACCAGGACTCGAACCTAGAATGACGGTACCAGAAACCGTAGTGTTGCCAATTACACCATAGGCCATTCGTTTTCCAGCGACTTGCGCTCGCTGAACAACGTTGAACACTATAACCACAGACCGCAAACACGACCAAATCGCCAGCTCAAAGGACAATTCGGCCGAGTCACAACGGTGTGATTACCCGGCGATTATTCCGCCGCGAACGGGGTCTGCTCACGAGCCGAACGAAGGCGGGCCAGGGTCGAGTCGCGTCCGAGCAGCTCCATGGACTCGAACAGCGGCGGAGAGACCGCCTCTCCGGAGATGCCGACGCGCAGTGCGCCGAAAGCGACGCGCGGCTTCAGCCCGAGGTCGGTGATCAGCGCCTGGTTGAGCGCCGCCTCGATAGCTTCGGTCTTCCACTCGTCCTCGCTGATCGCTTCGAGCGCGGCGATACCAGCATCGAGTGGGGCAACCGCCGCTTCCTTCAGGTTTTTCTTCGCGGCCTTGTCGTCTAGGACGAGGTCTTCGTCGGCGGTCACGAGGAACTTCAGTAGCCCGTAGGCGTCGGAAAGCACCTTGATGCGCGTTTGCACCAGGTCCGCTGCGACCGCGAACTTCTCATCCGGGTAGTCGGCCGGGAAATCGGTGTATTCGGTCAGGTACGCGCGCAGCCGGTTCTTGAAGTCCTCCGGCTCAAGCAGGCGGATGTGGTCGGCGTTGATTGCCTCCAGCTTCTTCTGGTCGAACCGGGCCGGGTTGCCCAGCACGTCGGAGACGTCAAAGGCGCCGACGAACTCCTCGACGCTGAAGATGTCCTTATCCGCAGACAGCGACCATCCCAGCAGCGCGAGGTAGTTGATCATGCCCTCCGGGATGATGCCGTTGTCGCGGTGGTTGAACAGGTTCGATTCCGGGTCGCGCTTGGACAACTTCTTGTTGCCCTGCCCCATCACGAACGGCAGGTGGCCGAACTCCGGGGTGAAGTCCGCGACGCCAATGCGCTTGAGTGCCTCGTACAGCGCCATCTGGCGCGGGGTGGACGAAAGCAGGTCCTCGCCGCGGAGCACGTGGGTGATGCCCATCAGCGCGTCGTCGACAGGGTTGACCAGTGTGTAGAGCGGCGCGCCGTTCGAGCGGGCAACCACGTAGTCCGGCTGCGTTTCGGACTTGAAGGTCACCTCGCCACGGACCAGGTCGTTCCAGGTCCAGTCCTGCTCCGGCATGCGCAGACGCCACACCGGCTTGCGGCCCTCCGCCTCGAACGCGGCGATCTGCTCGTCGCTTAAGTCCCGGTCGTAGTTGTCGTAACCCAGCTGCGGATCGCGGCCGGCGGCCTTGTGCCGCTCCGCCACTTCCTCGTTCGTCGAGTACGCCGGGTACACCTCGCCCGCCTCAATCAGCTTGTTCAGGACATCTTTGTAGATGTCCATGCGCTGCGACTGGCGGTACGGCTCGTGCGGGCCGCCAGTGACAACGCCCTCGTCCCAGGTCATTCCGAGCCAGTTCAGCGAGTCGATGATCGCCTGGTACGAGTCCTCGGAGTCGCGCGCGGCGTCGGTGTCCTCGATGCGGAAAACAAACGTTCCCCCGCTGTGGCGGGCCTGCGCCCAGTTGAACAGGGCTGTGCGGACCATGCCGACGTGGGGGGTGCCGGTTGGTGAGGGGCAGAATCGAACGCGCATTGTTCCAGCTTGAGTCATAGCCTTGATGCTACAGGCCGGGAAATGCGCGGCAACGACCCGCTACTTCGAGTGGCGGGAAAGGAACGCCCACATCTCGTCTGCCGCCGACGGCGAGTACCACCAGAAGTGGTTCGAGCCGTGGACCTGGATCACCTCGACGCCCTTGGCGCAGCCGCGGGCAGAAACCCGCGTGGCGTTGCTGCCCACCGGCGCGCGGTCGACGGCGCCGGCGCAGCGGTTGCGGCGCTCGTACGACACGAACATCTCCGGCACCGGGATCACGCGCTGGCCTCGGCGGATGGTGCCGTAGTACGGGGTGAGCCCGTCGCTCATGCCGTGGATGGCCATGAACGCGACCGGAATGTTCTGGCACCCCATGTTCACCGGCGCATAGTAAGCACCGGATACGCCCGCGACACCCGCAAAGAGGTCCGCCATGTGGCACGCGGAGACCGCAGCCATGCCGCCGCCGGTGGACATGCCGGTGGCGTAGATGCGGCGGCGGTCGATGTTGTAGTAGCGCTGTACGTCATCGATCATGGCCCGCACAAACGCGATGTCTTGGCCCGGGCCGGTCGCCGCGGTCGGCGAGCCCTCCCAAGAGGCGCCGATTGCGCGAGGGTACACGATGATTGCGTCGCGGCCGACGGAGGATTCGCGCAGGCGGGAGTAGTTGCGGAAGTTTTCGGTGGAGTCCTGGTACGCCGAGTAGCCGACCATCACCGGGGTCGGGTTTGCCGGGTTGTAGTTGCGCGGGACCCAGATCAGGTAGCTGCGACCGGCGGCCCAGATCTCGCCGTTGCTTCCGTTGGCAACGGGAGCAGGTGCTTGTTGACGCCACGGGCCAACCTGAGCCGGCGCGGGGATGGGAGCCGGCGCTGGAGCACCCGGCAGGGAGGAACCAGCCGGCAGAGAGTCATTCGCCATCTGGACAAACTTGTTCCACTCTGCCGTAGCTTGGCCAATTGCTGCGTTGGCATCGCGGGCGATCTGCGACGACAAGTCCTGCGCCTGCGCGGGGGCCACGGTACCGGACACAAGAGCAATGGCCGTGGCGACGCGCGCGAGTGCGCGTGTAAATCGAGCGTTCAAGAGCGGGTACCCTTCCCCAGCAACAGTCACAGGAATAACACACGTAACAGTACTGCAGCGCTCAGCGAGCAACAACCGGAAGCACACGCCTGCGACACCGCACCGCAAGTTACACTGATTCACCGTGTCACCCGCCCCCCAGTCCGCTTCTGCACCGGCCCGCCCCGACTCCGCTCCCGATTTCCTGCTCTCGCGGCAATCGGGATCGGTGCGCACACAGGGCAGCTCAGCGACGTTTAACAAGGTCGAGGATGCGGTCGAAGCGCTGCGCCAAGGCGACGCAGCAATGATTGTGGGAGCGCTACCGTTCGAGCAGGCCTGCTCCGCGGCGCTCACAGTCCCGCAGCGGGTCATCGCCGAAGCCGGCGCGCTGACGCCGCACCCCTACTACACGCACGGACCGGGGTCGCTGCTTTCCGCTTCAATCGCGGGCTTCGACCCCTCGCCGGCGGAGCACCTGCGCCGGGTTGAAGCCGCGGTGTCGACCATCCGCCGCTCGTCGCTGGACAAGGTTGTCCTCGCCCGCGCCGTGGACATCGCCTTCGATCCCCCAGTCGACCCCCGCCTGGTCGCGGCGCGCTTGATCGAGCTCTCGGCGGCGCGCGACGGTTTCATCGCCGATCTCACGCCCGCCGGGCGACGCGGTCACTTCCTCGTCGGCTCCTCCCCGGAGGTGCTGGTAAAACGGCAGGGCAACCGCGTCACCTCGTTCCCGCTGGCCGGGTCGGCAGCGCGTGTGACCGGCGACCCCCAAGCCGACCTCGCTGCCGGCACTGCCCTTTCGCAGTCGGCGAAGGATTTGGACGAGCACGCCTTTGTGGTCGACCACATCCGCGCGCGCCTCGCCCCGTTGTGCACCGAGCTGGCCGTGCCCCAGGCACCGATGCTGACCAAGACCAACGAAATGTGGCACCTCGCCACACCGATCGAGGGCACGCTGAAAGATCCCGCCCCCAGCGCGCTCGAACTCGCGTCGCTGCTCTACCCCACCCCAGCCGTGTGCGGTACACCTGTGTCCGCGGCCGAGGCGCTGATCACCACTGCGGAATCGGAACGTGGCTTCTACGCGGGCGCAGTGGGCTACACCAGCGCCGACGGCGACGGCGAATACATGGTGGCGATCCGCTGCGCCGAGGTTGACGGCGAGGGCCGAACCGCCCGCGCGTGGGCTGGCGGCGGCCTCACCGCCGATTCCGATCCCGAGTCCGAGCTGGAGGAAACCTCGGCCAAGCTCCGCACTATGCTGCGCGCACTCGGGCTGTAGCGCCCAAGCTCTACAGTCTGCCTAGGCGGATTCGACCGGGTTGCCCAGCTTGCCGATGCCCGGGATCTCAACCTCGATGAAATCGCCCGGCACCATCTTCGCGGTTCCCGCGGGCGAGCCGGTGGCCATGACGTCGCCCGGCAGCATGGTGAAGGACTGCGTGACCCACTCCACCATCTGGCCTATGTTCAGAATCATCTGGTTCGAATTCGAGTCCTGCTTGGTCTCGGTCACACCGTCGTGGGTGAGGTGGGCCTTGATCGGCAGGTCGGAGAAGTCGAACTTGTCCAGATCCGTCTCAATCCACGGGCCGAGCGGACCAAAGGTGTCAATGCCCTTGGCGCGGGCCCACTGGCCGTCGGCGAACTGCAGGTCGCGCGAGGAGACGTCGTTGATGATGGTCACGCCGCGCACCACCGAGCGCCATTCTTCAGCCTTGACGTTTTTGCAGGGCACGCCGAAGACGACGGCCAGTTCGCCCTCGAACTCCACGCCGGTGGCGAAGTCCGGGATGCGGATCGGCGCCCCAGGGCCAACAACTGCGGTCGACGGTTTGATGAAGATTGTCGGCGGCAGGTGCTCGGCGGACTCCTTGAACACTTCGGCGACGTGGTCGGCGTAGTTGCGGCCGACTGCGACGATCTTGCTCGGCAGGGTCGGCGCGAGCAGCCTCACGTCTTCAAGCTTGTACTCTTTGCCGGTGTACTCGGGGTCCGTGAACGGGGTGCCAGCGATCGCTTTCGCGCTCACGCCCTCGTCATCGATCACCGCGAACGTCATCCCGTCTGGTGTTGCAATTCGTCCAAAACGCATGGTTCAAAAGCATACAGACTTGTACGTGGCGCGAGTCACGTTTTCTCAGCGCTTGTTTGCCGTCAGAGCGAGGTAGAGCTCGGCGCACGCGATCGCGTCAGTCAGCGCGTTGTGGTTGCGGTACGCGGGCAGGTTGTAGCGCTGGCGCACGCGCGCGAGCCGCAGGTCTTCGCCCCGCGGGTACGTGCCCATCCGCTCCATGTGGCGCCGCTCCATCTCCATCGTGTCCAGCACCTCGTTCGCCCCCCACTTCTTCTTCACCCCCCACTGGTCCCGGTAAAGCTGGGTGATGAACCCGGTTTCCATCTGGGCGAAGTGGGCAAGCAGGCGGTGGCCGCCAAGTGCCGCGTCGAGGCGCTCCAAAACCAGCGAGTGGTCCACGCCGAGGCGCGCCACGTCGTCGTCGGTGACCCCGTGGATCACGGCCGATTCTCCGATGCGCACGCCAGAAAGAATGTGGTACTCGGCTTGCGACAGGTCGATGACTCTGCCGCGCACGGGCACCCAGCCGATGGAGACGAGCGCGTCGCGGCCCGGTTTGAGCCCTGTCGTTTCGACGTCGACGGAGAGGAGGGGTGCGTCGTCAAGCAAGCCCTTGCCCTTGAAAAACCCGAGCACGTCACACCGCCCGTGTCGGGTACTTGTTGGCCAGGCCGTTTTGCATGGACTTGATCACGCCGAACGCGTCGCGAAGCGCGGCCTTGTCCCGCTCCGGCAGCTGCTTCGGGTCGATGTGGTAATTCGGCGCCTCACCTGCGCGAACTTGCGCGGCCTGGTGGCGCATCGCGGCGTCGGAAAGGTACGTGTAGGCGTCGAGCAGGTCCGCCGCCCCCTTCTCCGACACCGTCGACCCGGCCGCCGCGCGCAGTCTCGCGTCAGTCTCTACCTCGTCCACGCCCGCGGTCAGCGCGTAGAGCCGCGCCATCTGCACCACCGCCGCCGTGCCGCCGCGCTTGATGTCGAGCGTTGCCGCGTACTCGCCGCTGCGCTCCACCACGAACCCGCGGAAGATGCCGATCGGCGGCTCGCGGAAGGTAGCCAGCGCCGCGAGGTGCGTGTGCAGGCGCTTCGAACCGCGGGCCGAGGAAAGCGCCGCCTTGCGTATGCCGTCGGCCATCTCGCGCCACCCCTCGCCAGCGCCGGCGACCGCCCGGAAGTCGAAGAACACCTGCGCGTGCAGCAGCGCGTTCGGGTCCGGCGCGGTCACCCAGCCGTGGAACGCCGCCGCCCACTGCGACGCCGTCATCCGCCACGCAGGGTTCGACGCCATCATCTCGCCCGGGCACAGCGCCTGCCCCGCGTGCGCGAGACCCTGGCAGATAAACTGGCCAAGATGTGCGAAGTATTCGCCGTGCGTGTCCGGGTCAAAGGAATCCGCCAGCACCAGCGCGTTGTCCTGGTCGGACGCGGGACCCATCTCGGACCTGGCCTGCGACCCAACAGCGACAAAGGCAAAGGGAACGGGAGGGGCACCAAGCTTGTCGACGCCCACCTCAACCAACCTCCGCGCCACAGCATCCGCAATCGCGGTGAGCAACCGCTGCGCCTCCGCCGCGGACGCGCCGCGCTCGAAGAACCGCACCGCCACCGCCACCGCCCGCTGGTACGCTCCGGCGAGCTCGTCGTAGCTGGCCCGCCCCACATCCGCGGCGAGGTAGATCGGGTCCGTCTGCAACAGCCGCATGAAGTCGGAGGAGCTGATAACACCGGTGATGGCGTCGTCGCTTCTCACCGGCAGGTGGTGGATGCCCGCCTCGCTCATCGCAAGCACAGCCTCGAAGACGAGCGCGCCACCGTCGATAGTGAGCACAGGTGTCGTCATCACCTCCGACACCGGGCGGTCCGGGTCCACCCGCCGCGCCACCACGCGTGCGCGCAGATCGCGGTCGGTGAGGATGCCAAGCTCCTCTCCCCCGTCGACAACCAGGCACGAGACGCAGCTGTCCTCCATCAACTGGGCGGCTGCGGCAATCGCCGTGTCGGGCCCGCAGGTCACGAGCGCCCGCGCCGCCGCAACATCGCTGACCGGTGTGCGCAGCACGTCGGCCGAGCCCAGGTCCTCCACCTCTTGCGCGGCGGCTCGAACCCGGCGCGACGCCGTCTGGAAGAAGCGGTGCATGTCCGGGTGCGCGGCGAGCAGCTCGTCGAACGCCTGCCGCGGCAGGATCATCAGGACGCTGTCTTCCACCGCCTGCATGAGGTAGCGCGACTCGGGCTCGCCCACGAGTGTGGAGTAGCCGAAGTTGAGTCCTTCGCCGCGCCTGTCCAGCAGCGTGTTGTTGTCGCCCACGATGTCCACGGCGCCGGAGCGGATGATGTAGAGCGAGTCGTTGCGCTCGCCTGGTGACACGACGGCGTCGCCGCGCCGAACGTAGGTGATGCCCATCTTGGCCGGCAGGGCGCGCAGCGTGTCGTCGGGCAGGTGGGTGAACGGCTCATGCGCGGCGATGAACCGGTAGACCTCGTCGAGTTCGACTGACATGGGCCAACACTAGCGCGCCAGAGCCAGGCGCAACCGGGTTTTTGGAAGACAGCCCGCTACTGGTAGCTGACGAACCAGGGGCGCGGGTTAACCGTGTTGTAGGTCTCCTCCGGCGTAAAGGTTGGGGTGTCCTCGTCGATGAAGTTCTTCCACGCCATGTAGTAGTTCGGGTCGAGGCCCTCGCGCAGCACGTTCCAGGTGTCGAACTTCTGCTCCGGCACACCGTGGCCGTCGGCGTGGAGTACCCACGCGAGTTCGGGCTGGCCGGTGCGGATGTTTTCCCGGTCCGGGTACATGGCAAGTTGGAACTGGTGGAGGATCAGCAGCTTCTGGGGCAGGTTGTTGTCGCGCACGAGACCCGCGAGCCAGTCCGCGACCACGTTAATCTCCTCGGCGGTGGCAGAGCCGATGCGTGACAACGGCGCCTCACCGGGGTTGAGCTTCCACTCCGCGTCCAGGGCGAGGCCCACGTTGGGCCGCTTCAGCAGGTCCTCATACATCTTCGCCTGCTCCAGGAAGCTTCCCTGGCCCGGCTGCAAGTCCAGCACGGCGTAGCCGCCCGCCTCAAGAATCGCGTCGACGTACGGGACGATGTCCTCCACCGGGGTTTCGTTGGAGTAGTTGCCGTCGTCGCCGGGGTACTCCGAAGCGACCGTGACAATGACCTCGAAGGCTGGGATGACCGGCTGGTCGTCCAGCGGCGCGTACCAGGAGGCGTACTGCTTGGCCAGCTCCGCGGCCTGCGCCGGGTCCTGCTCCCCCATCACGCCGAGTTCTGGGCCGTAGGGGTGGCCGTAGAGGGCGACCATGCGCCGACCCGGGAAGACGAGACCGCCGCCGCCGGGCAGCTCGCCGTTGCCGGCCAGCGCTACTCGCGACTGGTAGTTCTCGTTCGAGCCCCACTGCCGCCCGAGGGCGATGGTGTCCTGCGAGGTGACAGTCTGAATGCTCTCGTGAGTGTCCCGCGGGTCTGCGACGCGCAACACATCGACGTCTGCGCCGGCGGCCTTAGCAGTGGCGACCGCACCGCGCGACGACACCGCCGTGGCAAACACCGGGGGCAGCACGAGATCGACCGGGTTGGCAGCTTCCTGCGCGGCGATCGCCGCGATGTCGCCCGCCGGGTCCGCGCTTTCCACCGTGCCGGCGGCCTCGATCTCCTCGAGGTAGTCCTCGTCCGCGGCAGGCAGCTCGATGACGCGCGACGCGCCTAAGCGCTCCACCTCTGCGTCGACCACCTCTTCCGCGCCCGACTGCTTGACCAGCATCGGGGCACCGAGCGAGATAGCGACCGCAGCCGCCTGCATTTGGGTGTCGCGGTCCGGCGCCGAGACCACTACCGTCTCGGCTGTATCGAAGAACCGCTGCGAGACCTCCGCACCGGTGCCGTCCGGGTCCTGGATGACCTCGGAGCCGTCCATTGGAAGACGCTTCTCTTCGTCCCTCGCCGCACCAGCGTCGGCGCCGCCAATGCCTTGCCCGGACGAGCAGGCCGTGAGCCCGCCGGCGAGCACCAGCGAAGTGGACGTGAGGATAGCGATTGCGGTGCGGGAGAAAGCCATGCGCTCGAATCTATCGCAGCGCGGCTGCGATCCGGTCACCGACTTCCACCGTGCGGACCGCCGAGCCGCCGCGTGAGGCGACGTCGTCCTCGACAGCCTGCTCGATACGCGCCGCGTTGTCCTCGTCGTCGAGGAAGCGAAGCATCATCGCAACCGACAAAATCATGGCGGTCGGATCCGCGATGCCCTGGCCGGCAATGTCCGGCGCGGAGCCGTGCACCGGCTCAAACATTGACGGCGTCTCGCGCACGGCGTTGATGTTGCCCGAGCACGCTTGGCCCACGCCGCCCGCCACGGCACCGGCGAGGTCGGTCAGGATGTCGCCGAACAGGTTGTCGGTGACGATCACGTCGTAGCGCGCTGGGTCTTGCACCATGTAGATCGTCGCGGCGTCGATGTGGTTGTAGTCGACCTCAACCTCTGGGAACTCGGCCACGACCTCGTCAACCACGCGCTGCCACAGCCCGCCCGCGTTGACCAGCACGTTGGTCTTGTGCACCAGCGTGACCTTCTTGCGGCGCGTCATGGCCAGCTCGAAGGCGTAGCGCACCACGCGCTCGACACCGTGGTAGGTGTTCTGCGACACCTCGGAGGCAACCTCGTGGGGCGTGCCCTGGCGCAACGTGCCGCCGTTGCCGGCGTAGAGACCCTCGGTGCCCTCGCGGACCACGACGAAGTCGATGTCGCCCGGGTTTGCCAGCGGGCTCGTCGACGTCGGATAGAGCCTCGACGGTCGCAAGTTCACGTAGTGGTCGAGCTTGAAGCGCAGCGGCAGCAGCAGACCGCGCTCGAGCACGCCAGCCGGCACACGCTCCGGGTCGCCGACGGCACCGAGAAGAATGGCGTCGTGCTCCTTCAGGCTGGCGAGGTCAGCGTCGGTGAGCAACTCCCCGTTCTTCAGGTAGCGGCGCGCGCCGAGGTCGTACTCCGTGGTCTCCACGTCGTCGCGGACGGTGTGGAGGACCTTCAGGCCCTCGGCCATGACTTCGGTGCCGATGCCGTCGCCGGCGATCACTGCGATTTTCATTAAATGAGACGCCTTTCCTACTGGATGGAATCGTTAGGTGTGCCTTGAGGGTAGCAGTAAACCCCCAGCCGCCCTGCCAAATGAGGACGAAACTGGGGGCCGGTTCGGTACTTCGAACTAGTCCAGGTCGATTTGGACCGACTGCGCGTCAATGGACTCCGCGATCGAGCGCTCGAGCTCCTCAGGCACCTCGGACTCCACGCGCAGGATCAGGGTCGCGCCGCCGCCCTTGGTGGTCTGGGTGAGCGCGGCGGCCTCGATGTTAATGCCAGCGTCGCCAAGCTTGGAGCCCACCTTGCCCAGCGCACCCGGGGTGTCGGTGTAGCGGAAGAAGAGGTTGCGGCCCTCAGCCCGCATGTCCACGCCGCGGCCGTTGATGCGCACGATCTTCTCCACGCCCTCCAGGCCCGTCAAAGCGCCGGTCACTGTGGAGGTTTCGCCGCCTGCGCCAACCACCTGGACCTCGAGGGCGCTGCGGTGCGCGCGCGCCTCGGTCTCGGTCGCGGTGGAGTAGCTCAATCCCCGGGCTTCGGCGATCGAAGGCGCGTTAACGAAGGTCACCGGGTCCGAGACGATGCCCGAGAACAGGCCGCGGACGGCGGACAGGCCCAGGGTTTCGACGTCCTCGGTGGACAGCTCCCCGCGGGCGGTCACCTTGAGCGCCACCGGCGCGTCGTCAAGCAGGGTGCCCGCAAGAAGGCCGAGCTTGCGGGAAAGCTCCAGCCAGCGGGCCACCTCCTCGCCGACGCGACCCCCGGTGACATTGACGGCGTCGGCGACGAACTCGCCGGCCAGCGCCTTGAGCACAGAGTCGGCAACATCGGTGCCGGCGCGGTCCTGCGCCTCCACCGTGGACGCGCCCAGGTGCGGGGTCACCACGACTTCCTCGAGACCAAACAGCGGCGAGTCGGTGCACGGCTCGGTTGAGAACACGTCGAAGCCTGCGCCGCGGATGCGGCCGGCCTTGATCGCGTCGGCGAGCGCCTGCTCGTCCACCAGACCGCCGCGGGCGGCGTTGATGATGATCTGGCCCTGCTTGGCCTTGGAGAGCAGCTCGGCGTCGAACATGCCGGCGGTCTCCTTCGTCTTCGGCAGGTGGATGGTAACGAAGTCGGCGCGCGCCATGAGGTCAGTCAGCTCCACCAGCTCAACGCCCAGCTGGGCGGCGCGGGCCGGGTTGGCGTACGGGTCGTAGGCGATGATCGTGGTCTCGAACGCGCTGAGGCGCTGCGCGAACAGCTGGCCGATGTGGCCGAAACCCACGATGCCGATCGTCTTGCCGTAGATCTCCACGCCCTTGAACGCGGAACGCTTCCACTCGCCGTCGCGCAGCGTCTTGTCCGCGGCCGGGATTTGGCGGGCGGTGGACAGCAGCAGCGCAATCGCGTGCTCGCAGGCGGAGTGGATGTTCGACGTCGGAGCGTTGGCCACCATCACGCCGCGTTCGGTGGCGGCGTCAATGTCGACGTTGTCCAAGCCAACGCCAGCGCGGCCGATGATCTTCAGCTTCGGCGCGGCCTCGATCACTTCGCGGTCGACGGTAGTCGCGGAGCGGACCAAAAGCGCGTCAGCCTCCGGCACTGCGGCGAGCAGCTCCTCGCGGTTCGGGCCGTCAACCCAGCGCACCTCCACGGTATCTCCGAGAGCCTCGACGGTGGATTGGGCGAGTTTGTCGGCGATCAGGACAACGGGTTTAGCCACGGGGACACTCCTGCAATTACGTAAAAGGAACAGTTACCCCGATACATTAGTGCGCTGGCGTTGGCCCCGCCCCGTCGTCAAGCAAATAAGATTCTTCCGCCTGCATAATCTCCGCTCGTAGCTTGTCGTCCGGACCGAACTGCGCCCCGAGCGCAACAAGCGGGAGGTCCGCCAGCCCCGCCATCGCGAACAGCGTCTCCTCTGACGCCCGCGGGTCGGGATCGTCCACCACAACCACGTCGGCGCCGAAGCTGCGCGCGTTGGCGACGGACGCAATCGAACTTTCCGCAGTCGCGACGACCGCGGGGGCCATTTGCGCGTCACGGCGCGACATGATGGGAAACGGCTTCGCCTCTGCCCCCTTCATCACCGCCGGCTCGGCCCACGTAGCCCGCAGCCAGGTCGGATCGCGCGGGTCGAGGGCCGCAACCTCGGCGACAGCGTCCGCGGGGTCCGACACCGGGCGCTGGTTAAACCGCACGGCCATCATCACCCCCAGCGCTGCGGGGCCGCCTGGATCGCGGTAGACCCGCACGCGCCCGGAGGTGCGCGCGAGCGAGACGTCGCCGACGGTCAGCACGGTGTGGGTGCGCAGCCTTTCCACCTCCTGCGAGATCTCCTGGTGCCGCGCCGGGTCGTACACAATCATCGGAGCGTGCGCAGCAACAGCAATCGAGGCAGCCCGCAGCTGCGCTTCAACGGTGGCGTCGCTGACAACCAGCGTTTCGGAGTTGCTGAAGAACAGGCGCAGCGACGCAACGCCTTGCGTGTCGTCGACCACGACGGGCCGCTCCTCGAAGCGCTCGGCCACGTGGCGGGATTCGTTGGTGGCGATTGCGCGCTCCAGCGGGTTGAGCTCCCGCGTCTCGGCGCAGCTTGTGAGCGCGGCAAGCGCCGCCAGCGCCATCAAGCAGGAAGCGGCGCGCCTACTCGCCATCCTGCTCCTCTGGCGCGCTATCCCGGATGACCGGCTTGTCCATCGCGTATTCGATCAGGGAGATGAAACGGCGGCGTCGATAAGCAACAAAGCCCTCCCAGTCCGAAGTAACCAGGTCTGCAGGTGAGATCTCGTGACCCTCGATGACCTGGTCAAACTCCGCGTCGTCGAGCAGCGATTTCGACTGCAGCCTGGGCAGGTAGCGCTTCGGCTCGTTATTCTCGATGACCGCCTCGGTGCGCTGCCCCATCGGCGTGCGGTTGAGCACGCTTCGGGCGACGTCCGGATCCGCGCCGATGCTGGCGCAAAACACCGGCGGGAACACGGTGTGAAAGCGCGGCTGCAGCTCAGCGGCCGTGTCCTTGTCAAAACGCTTGCCGGTGCGCCAATCCCGCGCGCCGCGGGCCATCAACAACGCGAAGAGGCCGCGGTAGACGCCGCTTTCCTCCGTGGCGGAAAGGAGGCGCTCCTCGTTGAACTGCGCATCGGCAACGGTGCGCGGCATGGTGTCAGTCTCCCCCAGCACCCACGGCGTGACCTGCTCAACGTCGAGTGCCGCGCGGATCGTCGGCGAGTGCGCCCCGTAGAGCTCGCCGAACACGCCAGACCAGAACCAGCGGTGAAGGCGGTCGCGCGAGTCGGTGTTGTCCAGCGCGCCTGGGTGCTCGGCCAGCCGGGCCAGGATCGTGGCCAACGGAACAATTTGCGACGCGTAGGGAACCTGCTCCGCGGTGAGAATCGCGCGGTCGGCGAGAAAATCAGCAGCCTGCTCGAAAGCGTGCGCGAGCTCGTCGGCGTGGGCGCGGTACTCCTCCAAGGAAATGGTGAGGATGTCGCCGCGGTGGCCGGTTGCCTGGCCGTGGCGGCTGGAGATCAGCATGGCAAGGGCGCGGAGAAACTCGACGCGGCCAATACGGTCGAGCGCCGGGTGCTGGCGCAAACGGGCTTCCACACCGGACCAGTGCTCTGCCAGCACGAAATGCTCGTCCTGCGTGGCGAACATCGTGGTGAGCAGATCAAAGACGTCCATCTGCACGCCAGCGGAATTCGCGTGGGCGAAAATCTGGCCCACCCCGACCTGCGAGGTGGCGCGCTCAACGCGGATCACCGGAATGTCGTAGGCCGGCAGCGTGCGCATCACGCCGTTTTGGAAGATCTTCACCGCCTCGCGCATCTCGGCGCAGTCCGTGCCCGCGGCCATGTCGATGAGCAGGTCGCTACCCTCGCGCCACAACAGCTGGGAGACGGGCACCACGCCGTAGCGGAGCATGTCCTCCCGGGAGGTGATACCGCTGTCGATCTCCGGGCCGAAGTGGGAGCGGACGTTGCCCTCCAGGTCAACCGCGAAGACGGACTCCACCGGCATCGGGTCGGAAGCGACAGCTGCGCGCACGTCCACGAAAAAGCGGCGCTCAATCCGCTCGCCGCGGTAATCAACGGTAGGGATAGTGCCGTCGCCGGTGAACGCGTGGAAGAGGGAGGTCAGTCGCTGCTGCCCGTCCAAAAGCAGAAGCCCCGGGTGGGTGCCGTGCGCGTCGATACCGGTAAGCGGGCGCGGCCGGAAACGCACCGGCGAGTTGCGCGTGTCCAACGCGAGAAACGATCCGACCGGGTAGCCGCGCAGCACGGACGTGATCAGCGTGCGGATCCGATCGACGTCCCAGATGTACTCACGCTGGAAATCCGGCAGCTGCAACTCGCCGCGTTCCGCGCGCGCGAACAGATCAATCAGTGAATAACTCGGCGTGGTAAACCCCATGCCTCAAACTGTAGAACACATCCCCAACACGAGCTGGCTAGCAAATCCTCTCGTGGCCCACGTGCTCTGGGCGTTCCAGCTGGATGGTGGAGTGGTCGACACCGAGGTTGCGGAGCGCGTGCTGCGCGTCGTCCAACAGCCCGCCGGCATCTGCGGCGTCGGACACGACGAGGTGCACCGTGGCCAGCACATGGGAACCGTCGAGCGACCACAGGTGCAGATCGTGGACACCGACTACCCCGTCAAGGGCGCGAAGCGCCGGCTCCACCCTCTCAACGTCGAAACCGTGAGGCACCTGTTCAAGGAGCACTTTGGCGGAGTTGCTTAAAAGCTGCCACGCCCGCGGGATCACCAGCACCGCAATCACAAGCGACGCCACCACATCCGCTGCCCGAAAACCAGTAACGCGAATGACCACAGCGGCGGCGATAACCGCCACCGACCCAAGCATGTCCACCACCACGTGCAGGAATGCGCCCTCGACATTCACTGACGCTTCCCGGTGGCGCGAGAGGATCAACGCCGACAGCGCGTTCGCCAAAAGTCCGATGACCGCGATAACCAGCATCGTGGACGCGTCGACATCCGCCGGCGCTTTCAACCGCCGCAGCGCCTCAATAACAATGAAGACCGAAATCACAATGACTGTCACCGCGTTCACAAGCGCCGCTAGCACCTCGATGCGGCGGTAGCCGTAGGTTGCTTGGGCAGTTGCTTGCCGACGCCCCGCCATCACCGCTACCACCGCAATGATCAACCCCGCCGCGTCGGAAAGCATGTGCATTGCGTCGGCCATCAGCGCCATAGAACCGGAGAGCCAACCGCCGACCAGCTCGGCGACAAACACCACGCCGGTGACGGCGAGCGCGGCTGACAGCGCGCGCAGCGGCGTGGATTGGCTGGGGCCGTGGTGGTGATGGTGACCTGTACTCATGGCAACAGAGTATACGGCGGAATGATCACTATTGAAAAAGATTTGAAAATAACCCTTCGGTCCGTATCGCCCCACGAGCTGGGAAAACAAGCGGGGCGCGCAGCAAAAGGTCGGCGTGCCTCGTTCTCAATTCTCAAAGTTTTGCTACCGTGGTTTACCGAAGGCTAGGTTCCAGCTCGCGGCTGGCTCCTAATCAGAATTATTTATTACGAAAGGAAGCTAGTCAATGACTACCCCTAACCCGAACGATCCGACCCGCAACATCGACCCGAAGAACGTCGACCCGAAGAACGTCGACCCGAACCTCTCCCACGAGTCGACCTCCCGCCGCGTCGAGACCACCCCGACCACCGAGCGCGTCACCACCCAGCGCACCACCTCTACCTCCGGCTCCACCGCTGTGACCCCGGAGGAGAACAACAACGGCGGCGGCTGGTGGAAGTGGCTGATCGGCATCCTCGTTGCCCTGCTGCTGCTGTGGCTGCTGTGGAGCCTGTTCTCCGACAACGACGGCGACACCGACACCACCTCCTCCACCACCACTGCTGCGACCGAGGTTGTCGACGAGACCACCACCGTCGAGTCCGGTGTTGAGACCGTCTCCCCGACCGCTGCGGACGAGACCCTGACCGAGACCACCGTTGTCGACGTCACCGACACCGTCGCGCCGGCGACCAACTAACAGCTAGCGCCTCTTCGCAGGCGCGGCGCTTTCCCCGCTACGGTTTCGGCCGTGGCGGGGATTTTTTTGCGCGCCCCACTCTCGGTGATAGCGGGTAACTCCGCAGCAGCCGGTGAGCGACCTGCGGAAACGCTAGATCCGCACCGAGTTACCCGCTATCACCGTCCGACATCAACACCATTTGTACCCAGACAGACGAAAATCCCGCCGGCCACGTGGCCGGCGGGATCAGCGTTGAGCGAGCTACTTACGCGGTCTCATCGAGCGGGTTCTTGACCCAGCTCATCATGTCGCGCAGCTCAGCGCCCGTCTTCTCGATCGGGTGCTGGGAGATCTCGGCGCGCAGGCCCTCGAGCTCGGTGTTGCCGTTCTCGACGTTGTTGACCAAGCGCCGGGTGAAGGTGCCGTCCTGGATGTCCTTCAGGATCTCGCGCATGCGGTCTTTGGCGCTCTCGTCGATCACGCGCGGACCGGAGAGGTAGCCGCCGAACTCCGCCGTGTCGGAGACGGAGTAGTTCATGTTCGCGATGCCGCCTTCGTAGATGAGGTCGACGATCAGCTTCATCTCGTGCAGGCACTCGAAGTACGCCATCTCCGGCTCGTAGCCAGCCTCGACCAGCACCTCGAAGCCGTTGGTGATGAGGTACTCCAGGCCGCCGCAAAGCACAGCCTGCTCGCCGAACAGGTCGGTGACGGTCTCAGCCTCGAAAGTGGTCGGGATGACGCCAGCGCGGGCGCCGCCGATTGCCGCCGCGTATGACAGCGCCAGGTCACGGCCGTTGCCCTGCGGGTCCTGCTCGACTGCGATCAGACACGGAACGCCCTTGCCGTCGGCGAAGGTGCGGCGGACCAGGTGGCCCGGACCCTTCGGCGCGACCATGGCAACCGTGACGCCCTCGGCCGGCTCGATGAGCTTGAAGTGGATGTTCAGGCCGTGGCCGAAGAACAGTGCGTCGCCGTCCTTCAGGTTCGGCTCGATGTCGTTCTTGAAGATCTCAGCCTGGGAGGTGTCCGGAGCGAGCAGCATAATGACGTCGGCCCATGCGGCAGCGTCGGCGTTGGACTTAACCTCGAAGCCGGCTTCCTTCGCCTTGGCCGCGGACTTGGAGCCCTCGCGGAGACCAACGACGACGTCGACGCCGGACTCGCGCAGGTTCTGCGCGTGGGCGTGGCCCTGGGAGCCGTAACCGATGATTGCGACCTTCTTGCCCTGGATGATGGACAGGTCTGCGTCGTTGTCGTACAGCACTTCAATTGCCATGAGTGGAACACTCACCTTTCCTATATATTGGGACGCTTGTTTCACATTATGACACACCCGCGGTGTGCCGGGATGCAATAGCTCGTTTTTGGCTAGTTGTTTTTCCTCGACGGCGCCATGGTCTTCGAGCCGCGGTTGAGCGCGACCTGGCCAGAGCGGACCATCTCGCGGATGCCGTAGGTCTCGATGACATCCAAGAACGCGCGCAGCTTCTCCGGCGTGCCGGTTGCCTCGAACACGATGGAGTCCGGGGACACATCGACCACGCGGGCGCGGAAAATGTTCGCGGTCTCCACCACCTGCGCCCGGTTCTGGCTGTTGGCGTTGACCTTGACTAGGAGCAGGGAACGGGCGATGGTGGCGTCGTCGTCAAGCCTGAGCACCTTGATCACCTGAACCAACTTGTTCAGCTGTTTGGTGATCTGCTCGATGGCATACTCCGAGGCGTCGACCACGATCGTGAGGCGGTTGATTCCCTCGGCCTCGGTTTTCGCGGAGACCAGAGAGACCAGGTTGTAGCCGCGGCGCGTGAACAGCGCGGTCACGCGGGTGATAATGCCGTCGACGTCCTGGACGAGCACCGACAGGATATTGCGGGTGTGTTCGTCTTCGTGAGCCATTAGTTCGTCTCCTTGATGTCGTCGATGGTCTCGCTGATAGCCTCCGGAGTTTCGCCGGCGGATTCCTCCATGTCGAAGAACGGGCGCATACCGAGCGCGTACTGCATATCGGAGTTCGACGCGCCGGCCGCGATCATCGGCCACACCTGCGCGTCCTCGCCCACGATGAACTCGACCACAACCGGGCGGTCGTTGATCTCCCGGGCCTTCTCAATGGCGGGCGCGACGTCTTCTTTCTTGGTCACGCGGAAGGCGACTGCACCCAGCGCCTCGCTGAGCTGCACGAAGTCGGGCACGTAAGCCGTCTCCCCGCCGAGCTTGGTGTGGGAGTAGGTGCCCTCGTAGAACAAGGTCTGCCACTGGCGCACCATGCCCAGGTTGCCGTTGTTGATCAGCGCGACCTTGAAGGGGAAGCCCTCCATCGCGGCGGTGGTCAGCTCCTGGTTGGTCATCTGGAAGCAACCGTCGCCGTCGACGGCCCACACTTCCTTATCCGGGCACGCGGCCTTGGCGCCGAGCGCGGCCGGAATGGCGTAGCCCATCGTGCCCAGGCCGCCGGAGTTCAACCAGTGGCGCGGACGGTCGAAGTCGATGAACTGCGCCGACCACATCTGGTGCTGGCCCACGCCGGCGACGTACACAGCTTCCGGTCCTGCGATGGACGACAAGGTCTCAATGACGTACTGCGGGGAGAGCTTGCCGTCGGACTGCTCGTCGTAGCCGCGGGGGAAGCGCTCCTTCAGCTCACCGAGGCGCGCAATCCACGCGTCGATCTCCGGCGCCGCGTTGCGGGACGAGTCGCGGAACGCGTCGGTCAACTGGCTCAACACGCGCTTCGCGTCGCCGACGATCGGCACGTCCACTTCCCGGATCTTGCCCACTTCGGCCGGGTCGATATCGGCGTGGATGGTCTTCGCCTCCGGGGCGAAGGTTGAAGTGTCGCCGGTGACGCGATCGTCGAAACGCGTGCCGATGGCGATCAGCAGGTCGGATTCCTGCAGCGCACCGACCGCCGGAACCGAACCGTGCATACCCGGCATACCCATGTACAGCGGGTGGTGCTGAGGGAACGCGCCAAGCGCCATCAAGGTGGTCACCACGGGGATGCCGGTGATCTCGGCGAACTCCAGAAGCTCTGCGTGCGCCTCGGCCTTTACTACACCGCCGCCGATGTAGAGCACGGGGCGCTTCGCCTCCGAGATCATCTTCGCCGCCTGCGCAATCTGGCGGTTGTGCGGCTTGGCGTTGGGTTTGTAGCCCGGCAGGTCCACCACCGGCGGCCACTGGAACTCGATCTCCGCGGCCTGGACATCTTTCGGAATGTCCACCAGGACCGGTCCCGGGCGACCCGTGGAAGCCAAGTGGAACGCGGCGTAGAGCGCGCGCGGGATATCCTCGGGGGCCGTCACCATGAGGTTGTGTTTGGTGATCGGCATCGTGATGCCGCGGATATCTGCTTCCTGGAAGGCGTCGGTGCCGATCAGCGGGGAGCCGACCTGGCCGGTGATCGCGACCAGAGGAACAGAGTCGAGGTACGCGTCAGCCAGTGCCGTGACCAGGTTCGTCGCGCCGGGACCTGAGGTGGCCAGGCACACACCCACTTTTCCGGAGGCGACGGCGTAGCCTTCAGCGGCGTGGCCCGCGCCCTGCTCGTGGCGGACGAGGACGTGGCGCAGCGAGGTCGCGCGGGAAAGCGCGTCGTAGAGCGGGAGCACCGCGCCTCCCGGAAGGCCGAAAATAATGTCGACTCCGAGCTCCTCCAAACTGCGGACTACGGCGTCGGCGCCGGTGAGGATTTCGGGCTGCGCTTGACTGGGTGAATCGTCGAGCGCAGTCGAGGGCTTTGGTGAGGCTGCCACGATGCAAAGCTCCTTACTAGGTTCCTTCAGGTTTAAAAAGACGGCGATCTCAAAAACAAAAGCCCCCGAGCGAGCTGTGTGCTCTCGAGGGCGCTTGTTGTGTTGCGGTTAGCGTGAGTTGCAACCCGCTACGGCAAGCGCCGCACCGGAATTACTACTACTGCTAGCTGCGAAGAGATCATGCGGCTGATCATACACAAATCACAGCTGCGCACGCGGCAAAAGAACTAGAATTTTATGCACTATGCCTTTTGCGTACATCTTCGAGCAGGCGTGGCGGTGGCTCGCCGACACCGGCATCAACCTGCTGATTCTTTTGCTCCTCGCTCTGCTCGTCCCCCGCGCTGGCCGGTTCGCGAACCGCTTTTTCGCGCGGCACGTGAACAAGTCCTACGACCAAGACGAGAGCAAAAGCCAGCTGGCGGTCACCGGCGTGGTGGTCTACATCGTCCAGCTGATCGCGTTCTTCCTCATCTTCATTTTCCTGCTGCAGCAAATCGGCTTCTCGCTCGCGGGCGCGGCGATCCCGGCTACCGTGGTCTCGGCCGCGATCGGTTTCGGCGCGCAGAACATCATCGCGGATTTCCTCGCCGGGTTCTTCATCCTCACCGAGAAGCAGTACGGGGTCGGAGACCACGTCACATTTCAAGGCAACGGGCTTGACGTAAGCGGAGACGTCAGCCAGATCACCATGCGCGCAACCACCATCCGCACCATCAACCAGGCCACCGTCACCATTCCGAACTCCGCGGCGCGCATCTACATCAACCAGTCGAACTACTGGGTCAACGCGCTCGTGGTAATCCCGGTGCCGTTGCTCGGCTCGCAGTCGGCGGAGCACGCGATCGAGCGCTCCGAGCGCGCCGCCCGCCGCGCTATCGCGCGCGCCGACATCCACCCGAGCGTCACCGGCGAACTGCAAGTCCACCCGGCCGTCGAGGTCAACCCGCCGTCAGCCGCCGGACTGCCGTGGACCGTGGACATGCGGTTCATGGTTCGCGTCGAGCCGCTGAGCCAGTGGATGGTCGAGCGCGCCATCCGCGTGGCAGTCCTCGACGAGTTCTGGGAGGAGTACGGCAGCGCGCCAGAGCTTTTCCCGCTTGCCGACGCCGCGCCTTCCTCCCCCACCCCCGACCAGGAGACTCACCCTCCGACCGAGCGCATGGCGCCAATCGCTCCCCGCGCCGCGATACCGTCCACCCCGACCCCAGATCCCACGCCCGCGCCCGCCTCCCCACCGAGCACCGCCGTCGAGGACGCGGTCCCCAACACCGTGTTCAACGGGCTGATGCGCGAGAGCACCATGTGGCTCCTCGTCGTTTTCGCCGTCACAGTCCTCGTCCGCGGCCTCACCCTCACCCCGGGCACGGACAGCGACGCGAACGCCGGCGTGCTTGCCCCGCCGCAGCGCAGCACGGAGATAACCTCCCCTGCCGAGGACACCGCCGGCCCCGCAACTACGAGCCCGAGCATCCCGCCGAGCGAGTCTCACGCTCCCACCACCGAGCCCAGCCCTACCCCGGAGTCCGAGCCCGCGACGCCGGAACCTACGACGCCGGAGCAGGAATCCCCCGAGACATCTGCGCAGCCAGAGGGCGAACCTTCACGTGAATCCGTGGTTTCGACCGCCCCGCTGCGCGGCATCCTAGATTGAACCAGCGTGTTGCACGTTGGCTAGCATGACAAACATGAATGAGGCCAAACACGTCTTTCGCCCATCCCGCGAACACGTCATCGCGATCGTGATGATGATCGGCATCGCGCTTATCGGCGTCATGTGGGCGCCAAAGTACCTGGGGTGGGTGCTGGTCCTTTTGGCCCTCCCCATCGCTTGGGTCTACACCGCCTCCACCACAGTGGATGACCGCGGCATCGCAATGAAATACTTGTTCCGCAAGAACGCCCGCGTGACCTGGGACGATCTGGCCGGCGTGTCGTTTGTGGGAGCAAAGGCTCTCGCCACCACGAAGGCGGGTACGGAGTACCCAATGCCTGGCGTAACATTCAACTCACTCCCAGAGCTCTCCGCTGCGTCGAACGGGCGCATCACCGACGTGATCACCGAAGCAGCGGAAGCCGCCGACGGGAAGTACGAAATCATCGACAAAGAGGGCTACAGCGTCTTGCTCGACGAAGACGAGTACAACGCGTACCTCGAAAAACACCCGGATACGCCGGGCCCTCGGCCCCGCAAAGGAGAAACCAAGTGATTCCGCTCCGCTCACGAGTAACCACCGTCGGACGCCAGGCAGCGGGTGCCCGCGCGCTGTGGCGCGCAACCGGCACTGAGGAGAACCAGTTCGGTAAACCGATCGTGGCAATCGTGAACTCCTACACGCAGTTCGTCCCCGGCCACGTGCACTTGAAGCACGTCGGCGAGATCGTCGCCGACGCGGTCCGCGCGGCAGGCGGCGTGCCGAAGGAGTTCAACACTATCGCTGTCGACGACGGGATCGCGATGGGCCACTCCGGCATGCTCTACTCCCTGCCCAGCCGCGAGATCATCTCGGACTCGGTGGAGTACATGTGCAACGCCCACACGGTGGACGCCATGGTGTGCATCTCCAACTGCGACAAGATCACCCCGGGCATGCTCAACGCAGCCATGCGCCTGAACATCCCGGCCGTGTTCGTCTCCGGTGGCCCGATGGAGGCGGGTAAGGCGATTAACGCAGGCGGCGTGGTCAAGCCGAAGTCGGACCTTATCGATGCGATCGCCCTGTCCGCCAACGATGCGGTGACCGACGCAGAGCTCGACGAGATTGCCAACAGCGCGTGCCCGACCTGTGGCTCCTGCTCCGGCATGTTCACGGCGAACTCCATGAACTGCCTGACCGAGGCCCTGGGGTTGTCCCTGCCCGGCAACGGCACCACGCTTGCCACCCACACCGCGCGGCGCGCCCTGTTCGAGCAGGCGGGCTCTCGCATCGTCGAGCTGTGCGAGCGTTACTACGGCCAGGGCGACGAGTCGGTCCTGCCGCGTTCCATCGCTACCGAGCACGCGTTCCGCAACGCGATGGCCCTGGATATGGCGATGGGCGGATCCACCAACACGATCCTCCACATCCTCGCGGCGGCGCAGGAGGGCGAAGTGGACTTCGACCTCGCCGACATCGACGAACTCTCCCACCGCATCCCTTGCCTGTCCAAGGTTGCGCCGAACGGCGAAGCCCACGTCGAGGACGTGCACCGCGCCGGCGGCATCCCCGCAATCCTCGGCGAGCTGCGCAGGGGCGGGCTGCTTCACGACGACGTCCACACCGTCGCCTACGACTCCCTCGACGCGTGGCTCTCCGACTGGGACATCCGCTCCGAGAACCCGCTGGACGAGGCGGTGGAGCTGTACCACGCCGCCCCCGGCGGTCAGCGCACCACCGAGCCGTTCAGCCAGTCCGCTCGCTGGGAAAGCCTGGACACCGACGCCGCCAACGGCGTAATCCACGACGTCGAGCACCCCATCACCTCCGACGGCGGGCTCGTGGTGCTGCGCGGCAACCTGGCTCCCGACGGGGCGATCCTGAAGACCGCCGGCGTGGAGGAAGGTCTCTGGGAGTTCTCCGGCCCCGCACGCGTGGTGGATTCGCAGGAGCAAGCGGTGTCCATGATCCTCGCCCGCGAGGTGCTCGAGGGCGAGGTCGTGGTCATCCGCTACGAAGGTCCCGCCGGCGGCCCAGGCATGCAGGAGATGCTGCACCCCACCTCGTTCCTCAAGGGAGCCGGACTGGGTAAGAAGTGCGCGCTGATCACCGACGGCCGCTTCTCCGGCGGCACCTCGGGCCTGTCCATCGGCCACATCTCCCCCGAGGCGGCCCACGGCGGTCTCATCGGCCTTGTCCAGGACGGCGACATTATCTCCATCTCGGTGGCCAACCGCGAGCTGAAGCTCGACGTCGACGACGAAGTGTTGGCGCAGCGCCGCGCAGAGATGGAGGCCAGCGACAACCCGTGGACGCCGAACCGCGTCCGCGAGGTGTCGAAGGCGCTGAAGGCCTACGCAAAAATGGCGACCAGCGCCGACAAGGGCGCTGTCCGCCAGGTTGATTAAAAAGGGCGTGCGACCTAGACCACGAACGGGTTGACGTCGGTGGCGAACCACCAGATCAACCCGGCCGCCGCGAGGCCGACGATCAGCCAGATCCAGCTAGACGCCAGCGGGCGGCGCGCCCAAGAGCGGCCGTTGTCCACGCCGTACAGGCCCGGTCCGGTGAACTGAAGCGTCAGCGCGATGCCGACAAGGATCCACGGCAGCCAGACGCTTGCATCCCACGCGAGCACGTTCCACCCGTTCGCTGAATCGACCACCGCGTGCAGCGCTGCGAACGCGGTGACCGCCACCGCTACCGCGGCGGCGACCGGGGTGATCAGGCCCAAGACGATGAACACGCCCGCGGCGAGCTCAAGCGTGGGCACCATGATGGCCATGCCGTTGCCGAACGGGTAGTTCGCGTATGCGCTTTCCAGCCCCGCGATACCTTCGGACCCGCCGAGACGGAAGAACGTGCGCAGCGACGAAATGATCAGGTACGCGCCGAAGCACAGGCGCAGAAGCAGCAACCCAAAGTCGATGGTGCCGCGGCCAACTGGGGCGATTTCCTCGACAACCGGCTCAGAGGCCACGGAGACCTCCTCGTAGACGGGGTCGGCCGGCGGGATGTACACCGGCTCGCGCTCCAGCGCCACCGTTTCCGCCGGCGACGCAGCCGGCGTAACCGTCGTGGAGACGGTCTCGGTGGTGACGGTGTCGCCCGCCGGGGCGGCGAACTCCTCGGTGGGTTTGTAGTCGGGCACGTTGTCGTAAGCAAAGTCGTCTGGGGTCACGTCGCGCGTGTTGTCTTGAGCCATGTGTCCAACGTATGCGACCCTGCTGGTTTGCTTGGGAAGGTCTTCGGCGTGCCTGCCCACCAAGGCTGGCGATGGCCTGTTTCCACGCCTATCGCACCACACCGAATCCTAAAGGGCGGATACCGGATGGCGGATATGCATTCGGGAAGCGGCACATCCGCCCTTCGATATCCGCCCCCACTCGCCCCTGGCGCCCGCGCCTCCCGAACAGGTGGGTTTGGCCAGAACGATGCCAAACGTCTTGGGACGTAGCGGTCACCCGCTATACATGCGCGAAACAGGCCCTGTTATATTCTTTCACCCATGCACCGGTTTCGTTGGCTAGATACGCATGATGCCGAAATTTGGGGCACCGTGTGGGAGTTTGTAACTTGGGTGCCCGCCGATCTCGACGAGCACCTGAAGAGCACGGAGCGGATGGCTCTGACGGACTACCTAACCTTGCTGTCGATCGCGCGGGCTGAGGATCACCACATCACGATGTCGAACCTCGCCCACGCGACCCGCATGTCTCCCTCCCGCCTGTCCCACGTGATGGACCGGCTGGAGGACCGCGGTCTCGCCACCCGCACGCGCAGCGAGCAAGACCGCCGCTCCTCTATCGCCTCGCTGACGCCCGACGGTGTTGAGTTCATGGTCCGAGTTACCCCCGCCGTGGTCACCCACATGCGCGGAACGATTTTTGAAACGGTGACGGAAGAAGAGCTGGATCAGCTCAACGCCATCATGAAGAAGATCATGAAGTAACTTTCCCCGGTTTCGCCTCTCGGTGTGCTTTGTTAACATCTCTTGGCTACTTTCACACCGATCCGAAAGGTTTCACCCATGGGGAAAACGCTCAAGGTCGCCTTGGCGTTAGTTGGCTTGTTGGTGGGCGCGGGATTCGCCTCAGGCCAAGAGACGATTCAGTACTTTCTCGCGTTCGGCTACTGGGGCATCGTTGGTGCCGTGGTGGCGGGCCTGATCATCATCTTCGTTGGTTCGGCGATTTTCCAGCTGGGCAGCTACTACCTCGCCGACGACCACAGCGCGGTGTTCAACAACGTTTCACGCCCCTGGGTGTCGAAGTACATGGACATCGCCACCATGTTCACCCTGTTCTCCATCGGGTTCGTGATGATCGCCGGCGCGGGCTCGAACCTGGAGCAGCAGTTCGGTTTTTCCACATGGGTGGGCGCGGCGATCATGACCGTCGTGCTCTTTCTGTCCGGGTTCTTGAACGTTGACCGCCTCACCGACGTCATCTCCTTCCTTACTCCCCTGCTGATCATTTGCGTCATCGGCGCGTTCCTTGTCACGATCGTGAACATGCCGGACAACATTGCCGGCCTCAACGAGCTAGCGATGCAGAACGTCAACGCGTCGGGCACCTTCGATAACTGGTTCGTCACCGCGGTGAACTACGCCACGCTCGTGATCATCATGGGTGTGTCCATGATGCTGGTGATCGCCGGCTCTCAGCTCAACCCGCGCGAGGCTGGCATGGGCGGCCTGCTCGGCGGCATCATCTTCTCCGTCATGCTGCTGATCTTGGTGTTCGTGCTCTTCTTCAACATGGAGTACATCTTCGGCGCCGACCTGCCGCTGCTCATGGTGTTCGACAACATGCACCCGGCAGTGGGTACCGCGGTGTCCATCGTGATCTACATGATGATTTACAACACCGCGGTCGGCATGTTCTACGCAATGGCCCGCCGCCTGACCCACAAGAACCCGCAGCGCTTCCGCCCGGTGTTCTTCACCGTGGTCACCATCGGCTTCGGACTCTCGTTTATCGGGTTCGCCGACCTGGTTGGCTGGGTCTACCCGCTACTGGGCTACCTCGGCCTCATCCTCACCATTGTGATGGGTGTTGCGTGGTTCCGCGACCGCGGCAAGATTAAGGACGAGACGCAGCGCCGCGAGCGCCTGGCAGAGCTCGCCGAAACCGCGCTCGACCCGGAATCGGACGACCTCACCCGCGCTGAGCGCCGCGAGGTGGAGACCTTGACGGCTGATTCCAACGTCTCCGACACGGAGCTGTGGCAATCGGTGCAGGAGGAAGTTGCGGCTGATCTCCACGCCGACGATTCCTCTCAGTTCAACCTCGACGACGTGCCGGCCCTGAACCCGGATTCGGACGAGTACAACGGCGCGCCGGAATCGCGCGGCGAGAAGATCGACTGGCAGGCCTACGGCGAGATGTACGAGACGGGCAGTTTTCCGGCCGTCGCTCCGAAGGAGACCAAGTAGGGCGAAGTAGGTCCGGACGGTTTCGAAGCCGTCGGCAATCGCCGCGGACTACGTGGCCCTTGGTGTCTTCGCGCTGATGGCGCGGGCGGCGCACACGGTCACCCGCAAAGTGTTGCTTCCAGAGTGTTGCTTCCAGATGGTCATTAACCGAGTACCCGTGCCGATCCCGATTTCGGCAACGGCGGTTAATGACCTTTTGGTAGTCACCATGTGAGGGGTGCTGCTGGTGTGGCGGAATTCTGCCGCGCATAATCGCGCGCTGATGGCGCGGGCGGCGCAAACAGTCACCCGCAAAGTGTTGCTTCCAGAGTGTTGCTTCCAGATGGTCATTAACCGAGTACCCGTGCCGATCCCGATTTCGGCAACGGCGGTTAATGACCTTTTGGTAGTCACCATGTGACGGGTGTGTCTGGTGTTGCGAAATTATGCCGCGCATAATCGCGGACCATTCTGCCGCGCATAATCCCGTCGATGATCCCAAACAGCCCCCGCCACACATCTCATCGTGCGGCGGGGGCGGTGGTTTTTGGTCGCTAGGAAAGCTTCTTCGCGATCAGCTGGTTGACCTGGCCCGGGTCAGCCTTGCCCTGGGTCGCCTTCATCACGGCGCCGACGATCGCGCCGGTGACCTTCTTGTTGCCGGCCTTGTACTTCTCCACGATGTCGGGGTTGGCGGCGAGCGCCTCGTCGACGGCCTTCTCGATGGCGCTGTCGTCGCGCACGACCTCGAGCCCGCGGGCCGCGACCACCTCGTCTACGCTGCCCTCGCCGGCGATCACGCCGTCCATAGCCTGGCGGCCGAGCTTCGTGGTGAGCTTGCCTTCCTTCACCAGCTCGACCACGCGCGCGACGTCGGCCGGGGTCACGCCGAGGGCGTCCAGATCCTTGCCCGCCTCGTTAGCCTTGCCGTTGATGTAGGACACCCACCAGGCGCGCGCCTCATCTGGCGTGGTGCCCGCCTCGACAGTGTCGACGATCAGGTCGAGCGCGCCAGCGTTGACCAGGTCGCGGAACTCCTTCTCCGGCAGCTGCCACTCCTCCTGGATGCGGGCGCGGCGCACCCACGGCAGCTCCGGCAGGGTGGCGCGGATTTCCTCGACCCACTCGGGTTTCGCAATCACCGGTGGGAGATCCGGGTCGTTGAAGTAGCGGTAGTCGCTCGCCTCCTCCTTCGGACGGCCCTTGGAGGTGGTGCCGTCCTTCTCCTGGTAGTGGCGGGTCTCCTGGACCACTTCCCCGCCGTCCGTCAGGACGGCCGCTTGACGCTGCATTTCGAAGCGCACGGCCTGCTCGACAGATTTCAGCGAGTTGATGTTCTTGGTCTCGGTGCGGGTGCCGAATTCCTCCTGGCCGATGGGCCGGAGAGACACGTTGGCGTCGCAACGCATCGAGCCCTGGTCCATGCGCGCATCAGATACGCCGAGCGCCTTGACCAACTCGCGCAGCGCGCCGACGTACGCCTTCGCGACCTCGGGTGCGCGCTCGCCGGCGCCGATGATCGGCTTCGTCACGATCTCAATCAGCGGGATGCCTGCGCGGTTGCAGTCCACCAGCGAGGCAGTCGCGCCCGTAATGCGGCCAGAGGCCGACCCCAGGTGGGTGAGCTTGCCGGTGTCTTCCTCCATGTGGGCTCGCTCGATCTCGACGCGCCACTCGGTGCCGTCCTCGAGGACGACATCCAGGTAGCCGTCGTACGCAATCGGCTCGTCGTACTGCGAGATCTGGTAGTTCTTCGGCTGGTCCGGGTAGAAGTAGTTCTTGCGGGCGAAGCGGGAAGACTCGGCGATCTTGCAGTTCAGCGCCAGACCGATCTTGATGGCCCACTCCACACCTTTGGCATTCACCACGGGTAGTGCGCCCGGCAGGCCCAGAGAAACCGGGTCAATATTGGAGTTCGGCTCGGCGCCGAAGTGGGCGGAGGACGTGGAGAACATCTTCGTCTCCGTGGCCAGCTCGACGTGCACCTCGAGACCCATCACCGGGTCGTACTTTTCCAGTACCTCGTCGTAATCCATCAGGTCGTACGCAGTCATGAGTGACAGTCTAATCACCGGGCCGACTCGGTCGATGCTCGCCGGTCCTTGGACCTAAAGATCATCGCCAGCACCGCGCCGGAGAGGTTGTGCCACACGGAGAACACGGCTGCCGGCAGCGCCGCAAGCGGGGTCATGTGGGTCGCCGCGAGGGTCGCGGCCATGCCGGAGTTCTGCATACCAACTTCGATAGAAGTCGTGCGGCAGGCCTGCTCCGGTTGGCCTGTGGCCTTGCCCGTGAAGTAGCCCACCAGGTAGCCGAGCGCGTTGTGCAGCACCACCGCCAGGAGCACGATGAGGCCCGCCTGCACCAGTTTCTCGCGCGAGCCGTAGACCACGTTGGCCACGATCATCGAAATCGCGATGACAGAGATCCACGGAAGGAAAGGCAAGATGGCGTCGACAAGCTTGGGCGCCACGAGGCGGATGACAAGGCCAAGGGTGACCGGGACGAGGACCATCTTCACAATCGAGGTGGCCATGGCGGCCGCCGAGACCGGCATGTGTTGGCCCGCGAGCCACAGCGTGAGAAGCGGTGTGAAGATCGGGGCCAAAAGCGTTGACACGGACGTCATAGCGACAGACAGGGCGACGTCGCCGCGGGCGAGGTAGCTCACCACGTTCGAGGAGGTGCCGCCCGGCGCGCAGCCGACGAGGATGACGCCGGCGGCGATTTCCGGCGGCAGGCGCAGGACCCAGGTCAGCACCACGGCGATTAGCGGCATGATGACGAACTGCGCCACGACGCCGATGAGCACGGGCAGCGGGCGCTTGACCACTTCGGCGAAGTCGCTGACCTTCAGCGTGAGCCCCATACCGAACATCACGATGCCGAGCAGCCACGTCGTCCACCCGGAGATTGGTTCCACGACAGCTGGGGCGAAGTAGCCCAAAAGGCCGCCCGCGATGACCAAAAGCGGGAAGCCGAGGGTGGCCATGAACGCGGAGCGGTCCTCCGCAGATTGGTCAGTATTTCGCTGTACGTTATCCATAGTGCGGGATAGTACTCCCACTATATGGACTATCTGCATACGGCCTCCCACACCTCGCGGTAACTGGCAGCGAGCGTGTCCACGGTTTCGTGGGCGTTGAGCCCGGAAGGGTTGCCCACCACCCAGACAGGCACGCCTGCGATCCCTTCTGTTTGGCGGCCTTTGCCCGCACGCGGACGTTGGAACGCGGTGCGAAACGCGCCGATGCCGGCGATCATGAGTCCCTCTGGGCGGTACGTGGCCACCTTGTCGGTGAGTTCCTTGCCCCCGGCGATCAGCTCGTCGCGGCTGAGCTCGCTCGCCTTCGCGGTGTAGCGGTTGACGATGTTGGTGAAGCCCAAGCCCTGCGCGGCAAGCATGACGTTGTCGGCGTCGGTGAGGCCGTCGCGGGCGTCGACAAGATAGGGCGTGATGCCGGCTGTGTGCAGCGCGGGCCAGAACCTGTTGCCGGGGTACGCGAACGGCGCATCCACCGCTTCCGAGCGCCCTCCGGGGTTAATGCCGACGATCCACAGCGTCGAATGAGCAAGATTCCGGTCGTGCATCTAGCCGAACATACTGCGGGCAGTGCGGTACCGCTCCGGCGGGACCTGCTTGAGGTGCGCCACTGCGCTCTCGAGCGGCACGAGGTCGATGTTCTCGCCGTGCAGAGCGACGCACGTATCGAACTTGCGCTCGTGGGCGGCGCGGGCAGCGTGCACCCCGTAGCGGGTGGCCAGCACGCGGTCGTACGCCGTGGGCGTGCCGCCGCGCTGGATGTGGCCAAGCACTGTGGTGCGCACGTCGTAGCCTAGGCGCTGTTTGATCTCGTCGGCGATGATCTGGCCCATACCGGTGAAGGTCTTGTGCCCGAACTCGTCCTCCTCACCCAGGCCAGCGTCCATCGTGCCCTCCTTCGGCACCGCGCCTTCGGCGACGACAATGATGCCGTATTTCTCCCCCATCTGGAAACGGCGCTCCATCGCCTTGCAAATTTCCTCGATGTCGAAGGGTTCTTCGGGGATCACGGTGTAGTGCGCGCCGCCGGCCATACCCGCGTGCAGCGCGATCCAGCCGACGTGGCGGCCCATCACCTCCACAATCAGGATGCGGTTGTGGGATTCCGCTGTGGTGTGGAGGCGGTCGATCGCGTCGGTCGCGACAGAGACTGCTGTGTCGAAACCGAAGGTGTAGTCGGTCGCCGCAACGTCGTTGTCAATGGTCTTCGGCACACCGACCACGGGGATGCCGTTGTCGGCAAGCCACTTCGCACCCTTGAGCGTGCCCTCGCCGCCGATGGCGATCAGCGCGTCGACGCCTGCGTCATCCAAATTCGCCTTGATCTGGTCGATGCCCGCTTTAAACTTGTCCGGGTGCAGGCGGCCGGTGCCCAAGATGGTGCCGCCGCGCAGCAGAATAGAGTCGATGTAGGCGTCGTCGTACAGGTCGATCCTGCGGTCCTCCATCAGGCCGACCCACCCGTCGAGGTAGCCGACGACCGTGGAGCCGTACTCCGAATTGGCCGTGCGAACGATGCCGCGGATCACAGCGTTAAGCCCCGGGCAATCGCCGCCGGAAGTCAAGGTGGCAAGTCGCATGCCTTAAGCCTAGCGCGCTTAAACGCGGGGCTTCAGGCTTATCGACGCCACCGCCCCCACCACCATCGCCGCCATCGGCACCCCCAGCGCCCACGACGCCGTCGCCGCAACCTCGCCCGAGGCGAGCACCGCGCCCACAAGCGCCACCCCGACCACGCTGCCCACCTGCCGGGCGGTGTTGTACAGCCCGGAAGCCGCGCCCGTGTGGTACTCCGCAACACCGCGCATGGTCACCGCCGCGTTCGGCGCCCACACGAACGCCCCGCCAACGCCCAACAGCGACGTCACGGCGGTAAACCACCACACCGAAACTCCCGCGCGCATCAGCAGGATCGCCAGCGCCAAGCCGGCTGCGCACACGGCGAAGCCCGCGGCGCAGAGCTTGCCCGGGTCGCGGCGGTCAGTCAGATACCCCGCCACCGGGGTGAGCACGAGGGCAAACACCGACATTGGGGCAGCTACTGCCCCAGAAGCGGTCGGCGACGCCCCCGCCACCGTCTGCAACCAGTACATCAACGGGATGAACATCGACGCCACGCTCAGCCCCATCATGGCCACGCCGAGCGCGCCGAGCGCGAACGAGCGGTCGCGCATCAGCTCCAGCGGCAGGAAGCCGTTGTCGGTGCCGTTTCTGGCGGAGAGCACAAGCAACCCCAGCAGCAGCGCGCCGAGCAGCACCGACATCCACAGCTGGAAGTGGATGCCGTAGACCGCGCACCCCAACCCGCCGAAAGAAAGCAGCACGGGCAACAGCGTGACCCGCTCACCGCTTCTGGGCAGCGCCGGCAAGAAAACCACCCCGGCAACGAGCGCCGCCGCACCGAGCCCGGCTTGCACGAAAAACGCCGCGCGCCAGCCCGAGGCTTCCGCGACTGCCCCGCCGATAACAGGACCGATCAGCGACGCCACCGAGCCGATGACACCCCACGCGGCAAACGCTCGGCCCTGCTTCGTCTCGTCGAACACGCGCGGGATGAGCCCGAACGCCTGGGGCAGGAACACCGCGGCGCCGAAGCCCTGCAGGCCGCGCGCCGCCACCAGCGAGCCGAAAGACCACGACGCGCCGGCGAAGATCAGCGCGGCGACGTAGATGGCAAGGCCGATGAGAAAGACGCGACGCTGACCGTAGGCGTCGCCCAGCTTGCCGGTGGCCGGCATCGGCGCGACGGTGCACAGCAGGTAGATGCTGGTCAGCCACACTGCCCCGCCGACTTCGAACGGGAGCAGCGGGGTGATCACGGGCATGAAACCCTGGTCAATGAGGACAAGAAAATACCCCGCAGCAAGGGCTGCGAGGGTATTCCAGGGGTTAACGGCCGGCTTCAAACGCCGCACCCACGCGGTAAAGCCGCGCGTCCTCGAACGCCGGGGCAATCAGCTGCAGACCGACCGGCAGCCCAGTGTCGCCCGCCTCGCCAGCGGGCAGGGACATGCCCGGCAAGCCGGCGAGGTTCAGCGGCAGCGTGAACAGGTCGAAGTTGTACATCGCCAACGGGTCGTCCACCTTCTCGCCGAGCTTGAACGCGGTGGTCGGCACCGCGGGGCCCGCGATGACGTCGACCTTTTCGAAGGCCTTTTGGAAATCCTGGGCGATCAGCGTGCGGACACGCTGCGCCTGCAGGTAGTACGCGTCGTAGTAGCCCACCGACAGCGCGTAGGTGCCCAGGATGATGCGGCGCTTGACCTCGGGCCCAAAGCCCTCGCCGCGGGTGAGCGCCATGACCTCCTCGGCAGAGTGCGCACCGTCGTCGCCGACGCGCTGGCCGTAGCGCATGCCGTCGAAGCGGGCAAGGTTCGAGCTCACCTCGGAGGTCTGGATGAGGTAGTAGGCCCCCATCACGTCCTCGAAGCTCGGGCAATCCACCTCGACGATTTCAGCACCTTGGCGCTGAAGCTGAGCAAACGCGTTGTCGATGATCTCGTTCACGCCGTCCTGAGTACCAGGACGGTCGAACTGCTTGACGCGGCCGACCTTGACGCCCTTCAAGTCGCCCTTCGCACCCTCGCGGGCAGCGTCGGCGAGCGCGGGCACATCGCGGTCCACGCTCGTGGCGTCGAACTCGTCGTGGCCGGCGATGATCTCGTGCAAAAGGGCAGTGTCCAATACATTGTTCGCGCACGGGCCGACCTGGTCCAGCGAGGACGCGCACGCCACGACGCCGTAGCGCGACACGCCGCCGTACGTCGGCTTCACACCGACAGTGCCAGTCAGCGACGCCGGCTGGCGGATCGAGCCACCGGTGTCGGTGCCGATTCCAAGTGGCGCCTCGCCGGCAGCGAGCGCGGCCGCGGTGCCGCCGCCCGAGCCGCCCGGCACGCGGGTGGTGTCGTGCGGGTTCTTCGTCGGCTTGTAGGCGGAGTTTTCCGTCGACGAGCCCATGGCGAACTCGTCCAAGTTGGTCTTGCCCAGAATCGGGATGCCGGCCTCGCGCAGCTTGGTTACCACGGTCGCGTCGTATGGGCTCATATAGCCCTCGAGCATCTTGGACGCAGCGGTGGTCGGCGCGTCGGTGGTGACCAGGAGATCTTTCAGCGCCAGCGGCACGCCCGCGAGCGCGGACGCCGGCTCGCCGCCGCTTTTGACCTGCTCGTCGACCTTGTCCGCCGCCGTCAGCGCCTCTTCGGCACCGACGTAAAGGAACGCGCCGATCTCGCCGTCGACCTCTCCAATGCGGTCGAGGAACGCTTGCGTGACCTCGCGGGAGGTGACCTCACCGGCCTGGATCATGGCGGCGAGCTCGTGCGCCGGCTTCGAAACCAAGCCGTCTTGCGGAATGGTGTACTGCGACATTGTTCTAGTCTCCCTCTCCCAGAATCTGCGGAACCACGAAGCGGTTCTCCTCAACTGCCGGCGCCTGGTCCAGCGCCTCGGCCTGCGTCAGGGTTTTCTTCTCCACGTCTTCGCGCATGCCGGCCTCGATCGAGTGCGGGTGGCTCATAGGCGTCACACCCTCGGTGTCGACGCTTTGCACCTTCGACACTGCGTCCACGATGGTGTCGAGCTGCTTCGCAATGTCGTCGAGTTCATCGTCTTTGAGCGCGATGCGCGCAAGTTTCGCGATGCGCGAGACCTCGTCGCGGGAAATCTCAGCCAATGTGCTTCCTTTTCTGTTCAAGGGTTGGCGGTGAAAACGCCTCCATCTTACGTGCCGCCCCCACACGCCAAGTCAAAACCTCTTGGTGCGGGTTGCTATAAATATGGCCATGTCCTATCTCATCCGCGTTTCGCTTCCAGACACCCCTGGCAGCCTCGGCGAGCTCGCCGTGGCGTTCGGTCTGGTCGACGCGAACATCCAGTCCGTGGACATTGTGCAGACGGGCACGGACGGCCACGTCACCGACGACATCGTGGTGTCGCTGCCGACCGGGACGATGGTGGATGCCGTGGTGACCGCCGCCGCCTCCGTTGACGGCGTTGAAGTGGACTCGGTGCGCCCGTTCACTGGGCGCGTCGACCGACGCGGTCAAGTGCAAATGCTTGCCCGCATCGCGAACCAGTCGACCAACATCGAGGCCGCGATGGCCGAGTTGGTCGAGGTCGTGCCGCGGACGATGACCTCGTCGTGGGCGGTGGCGCTTCGCAACACCGACGCAGGACTTGTGCGCGTCGCCGCTTCTCAGGCAGCGCCGGGCGACGACGGCACCAGCCCGCACATGCTGGACGTGGATGGCCCCCGCATCCTCTTCCCCGAGACGGACACCTGGATGCCGGACGCGTGGTCGTTGCTGGACACAGCGCTGGCGATCACCCCGCTGCAGGGCACCGACCTCGTGCTCGTCGTCGGCCGCATCGGCGGCCCGGACTTTTTAGCGTCTGAGGTCTCCCAGATCGGCGACCTCGGCGCCATTATCGGCGCGATCCTACGCTAGCGCGCCGAGCGCTTCGGGTCCTGCTTCCAGCAGCGCCACAAACTGCTCTTCGTTGAGAATCGGCCGGCCGAGCTCCTCTGCTTTCGCTGCCTTGGAGCCGGCGTTCTCGCCGACGACAACGTAATCCGTTTTCTTCGACACGCTGCCGGCGGCCTTCCCGCCGCGCGACAGGATCGCCTCTTTCACCTCGTCGCGGCTAAACCCGTCCAGCGTGCCCGTGACGACCACGGTGAGGCCTGCGAGGGTCTGCGGCAGGTCCTCCCCGCCAGCGTCCTCCATCGTCACGCCGGCCTCTGCCCACTTGCGAACGATCTCACGGTGCCAATCGACTTCGAACCAGGCCTTGAACGATTCGGCAATGATCTGGCCCACTCCGTCGGTTTCGGCGAGGTCGGACAAGGGTGCGTCGATAAGCGCCTGCATCGACTTGTACCGCGCGGCGAGCGCGCGGGCCGCTGTGGGTCCGACGTGGCGGATGGACAGGGCGACCAGCACCCGCCACAGCTCCGCGTCCTTGGCTTTCTCGAGGTTGTCCAAAAGCTTCTTGCCCGCGGCGCTGATCTGGCCGTCCTTGCGGGTGTAGGCGTTGGATTTCTCCAGGTCGTTTTCGGTGAGGTCGAACAGGCAGCCTTCGTCTTCGAGCACGCCCGAGGTAATCAGGTCGTGGGCGCCCTTCTCGCCGAGCGCCTCGATATCGAAGGCGCCGCGGGAGGCGAGATACTCCAGCCGCGCGCCGAGCTGGGCCGGGCACGAGCGGGTGTTGGGGCAGCGCCAGTCGGCGTCGCCCTCTTTCGCAGGCGCGAGCGTGGTGCCGCACACCGGGCAGGCTTGAGGGAAGACGAACTCGCGCTCGGTGCCGTCGCGCAGATCCGCAACCGGGCCCACGACCTCCGGGATGATCTCGCCGGCTTTGCGCACCACCACCGTGTCGCCGATGAGCACGCCCTTGCGCTTGACCTCGTGCTGGTTGTGCAGCGTGGCCATGGACACCGTCGAGCCCGAGACGAACACCGGCTCAAGCACGGCGAACGGGGTTGCGCGGCCAGTGCGGCCGATGGAGACGGCGATGTCTTTGAGCTTGGTGGTCACCTCCTCCGGCGGGTACTTGTAGGCGATCGCCCAGCGGGGCGCGCGCGAGGTCGCGCCGAGTGCGCGCTGCGCGTCGATGGGGTCGACCTTGACCACAAGGCCGTCCATCTCATGGATGGCGTCGTGGCGGTGATCCGCCCAGTACGCGACGTCTTTCTGCACCTCCGCGGCCGTTACCGCCCGCTTGGTGTACTCGGAGACCGGCAGACCCCACGCCGCCAGCTGCTCGTACGCCTCGTGCTGGGTCTTCGGCGCAAAACCCTCGCGCGCGCCGATGCCGTGGCAGATCATGCGGAGCTTGCGCTTTTTGACGTCCTCCGGGTTCTTCTGGCGCAGCCCGCCCGCGGCGGCGTTGCGGGGGTTAGCGAACGGCTTGCCGCCTTCGGCGATGCGCAGCTCGTTGAGCTCGGGGAAATCCTCGGGTCGGATGAACACCTCGCCGCGGATTTCCACCAGCGCGGGCGCCTCGCCCTCAAGCTCGTGCGGGATGTCCTCGATCACCTTGGCGTTGTCGGTGATGTCCTCGCCCACGCGGCCGTCGCCGCGCGTCGCAGCCCGGGTGAGTTTCCCGTTCTCGTACACCAGGTCGATCGACAGGCCGTCGATCTTCAGCTCGGTCAGGTACGGCCCCGGGGTCTTGTCCAGCCACTCCTGCATCTCGTCGGGCGAGAACACGTTGTCGAGGCTCATCATCCGCTCGAGGTGGGTGACGTCGGCGAAGACGGTGGAAGCAACCGGCGCACCGACCTGCTTCGTCGGCGACTCCGGCACCGCAAACTCCGGGTGCGCTTCCTCGAACGCTTCAAGGCGGCGGTACAACGTGTCGAACTCAGCGTCCGAGATGACGGGCTGCCCGTTGTAGTACAGGTCGCGGTGGTGGCGGACCTCCTCAGCGAGCTCGTCCCACTGGCGGTGGAGGTCCTGCTGCTCGGGCGCGTTGTCAGTCATAGCGCCCCAGTCTAGGCTCCCCTACTTCTCGTAGAGCGCGAAGACGCGGGAGGTAATGCTCGGCGCGCCCTTAATGTTCGCGGGGCCGACCACAACGACGGCGCCGGTGGCGGGCACCTGGTCCAGGTTGGTCATGACTTCGACCTGGTAGATGTCCTGCTCGAGGATGTAAAGCTCGCCGTAGAGGAAACCCTCGCGCGCGGCCGTCACACCGGCGTCGGTGTCGAGCGTCTCGTGGCCGATGGCGGCCACACCGCGCTGCTCCACGAGGAACTTCAGCGCGTCGAGAGACCAGCCTGGAGTGTGCTGAACGCCGTCGTCGTCCAGGTTGCGGAACGCCGCCGGGTCCTCCCAGCGGGCGTGCCAGTTGCTCGAGAACGCCACGAAGCTGCCCGCGGGAATCTCGCCGTGCTCGGCCTCAAACGCTTCGATCGCCTCGACGGTGACCTCATAGTCAGGGTCCGCCGCGACCTCGTCCTCGAGGTGGAGGACGAAAAGCGGCAGGATCAGTTCGTCGGCGCCGATGGCGTCGACAAGCCGCTTGCCCTCGGCGAAGTGGCCCGGCGCGTCGATGTGTGTGCCGTACGGCGTGGCAAGGGTGTACTCCTTCGCCCAGAAGCGGTCCTGCTCGATGGTGTTCACGGTGCGCTCGCGCATCGGCTCGAACGCCGGGAAACGCGGGATGTCCTCGTGCACCTGGTGGGTCAGGTCGACGCGGGTGGCGGCGAGCACTCGGCTTTGGAAATCGTTCACGTTGGAATTGGTCATACCCTTGAATATCGGACATCCCGCGCGCTGACAGCAACCGTTGTATTCACCGCGCCCGGCCGTGTTGGGGCGCTCGTTAGAATGATCCGCATGGCTACCCCAGCAGGCTTCGACGCGTCCCGGATGCTCTCCTTCGACCTGGAAACCACCTCGGCGAACCCGCAGGAGGCGCGCATCGTGACCTCTGCGCTGGTGCGTATCGACGGGCGCGAGGTCACCGCGAACGAAACACTCGCGGACCCCGGCGTGGAAATCCCTGCGGAGGCGGCGAAGGTGCACGGGATCAGCACCGAGAAGGCGCGGGCGGAGGGCCGCCCGCACGACGAGGTGCTGCGCGAGACGGTTGAGACGATCAAGCGGGGCTGGGAGGACGGGCTGACGCTCGTCGTGTTCAACGCCCCCTACGATCTCACGGTGCTGCGAACCCTCACCGGCGATTTCACTGTGACAGGACCGGTGTACGACCCGCTTTTGATCGACCGGACGAAAGACCGCTTCCGCAAAGGCTCGCGCCGCTTGAGCGACATGTGCCAGTTCTACGGAGTGCGCATCGACAACGCGCACGAGGCGACCTCCGACGCCATGGCTGCCGCGCGCATTGCGTGGAAGCAGGTGCGCCAGTGGCCGGAGCTGACGGAGATGGATGCGGGCGCGCTCATGGAGTACCAGGCGGTGCAGCACTACATGCTGCAGGAGGAGCGCCGCGAATACCTGACCAAACAGGGCAAGGACGCGTCGCGCTGCTCGACGAGCTGGCCGATGATCGGTTAGCGCAGCGCGGCAGCCATCTCCCGCGCCGTACGGAAGTTGCGCGCGGTTTCGAGCAGCGTCTCGCCGGCGTCCGCGTAGGTGTCGATGGTGGCGGTGCCGGGGTCGATCTGCAGCTCGTCGAAAAGTTGGAGTACCTCGCGCGGCGGGGTGACCGGGATGGCGAGGCGCGCCCCGCGGTCGAGCAATCCTGCGAGGGCGTCCTTGTTCTCTTTGAGGCTTGTGGTTTGCCACGGTGCGTCGATAAGCAGCGGCGCGTTGAGCAGGAACTCCCCGTAACCCGCGTAGGCCTCCTCTGGCTCTGGCACCGCCGCGATGCGCTCGTACTCCGCCGCGCCCGCCAACGCGCCCTTCACGACGTCGGCGAGCAGCGGCTCGTCGAGTTGGAGGACGGTTGGGGCAATTCGCTTTTCGACGTCCCCCCGATGCTCCCCAACCGCCCCCTCGAGCGCATCCTGCAGATCGCGCACCGCGCCTTGGTCGGTGATCATGCGGTGGCCGTTCGGCATCTCGATCGCGGCGGCGAGCGTCCACGGCCCCACCAGCTGGACCTTCACGCGATCGACCTTGCCCGCCCACAACTCCTCGAGGACGTCCAAGTCGCGCGCCATGTTGTCTTGCAGTCCGCGTTTGCGCGCAGCCACCCGCCACCCGCGCGGGCCCCGGTCAACCGGGATGTCCAGAAGCGCCGCCGTGCGGCCGATGGCGTCGAAGCCGATCCCGCGGGCGGGCAACTGCGGGATGTGCGGCAGCGGCAACTCAGAGAGCACCACGTCGGCGGCCTTCACCAGGTCGGTGCCCGGCATCGGGCCGAGTCCAAAAACGAGGGGGGTATCCACGCCGGTCATGCTACGCGGTGGCGCAGATGGTGCCCGAGCCGAGCACAACGTCGCCGCGGCCGTCCGGATCCGGCAGGTAGAGCACGGCAGCCTGGCCGCGGGCCACGCCCTCCAGCGGTTCGTGGAGGGTGAGCGTCATGCGGTCGCCCTCGATCTCGGCGCGGCATGCCACGACCCCGCCGTGCGCGCGAATCTGCACGTTGGCCTCGAACTCGCCGGTCATCTTCGGGTGGAGCACCTTGAGGCGGTCAGCAGAAATCTCGTGGACCTTCAACGCTTCGCGCGGTCCCACAGTCACGGTGCCGGTCTGGGCGTCGACGTCGGTGACGTAACGCGGCTTGCCGTCGGCGGCGGGTACGCGGATGTTGAGGCCCTTGCGCTGGCCAATCGTGTACTGGAACGCGCCGTCGTGCGCTTTCAGCTCGTTACCCTCGGTGTCTTTGATCATCCCCGGGCGCATGCCGATGGAGCGGCCGAGGAAGGCCTGCGTATTGCCGTCAGGGATGAAGCAGATGTCGTAGGAATCCGGCTTGCTGGCGGTGGAAAACCCGTGCCGCGCAGCTTCCTCCCGGATCTGCGGCTTCTCCGTGTCGCCGACCGGGAAGATGCAGCGGTCTAGCTCGTCGCGGGTGAGCACACCGAGGACGTACGACTGGTCCTTCAGCGGGTCGGCGCTGCGGCGCAGGTTGCCGTCATCGTCGATGATGGCGTAGTGACCGGTTGCGATCGCGTCGAAACCGAGCGTCACCGCGCGGTCCAACAGCGCCGCAAACTTGATCTTTTCGTTGCAGCGCAGGCAGGGGTTGGGGGTCTCGCCGTGCTCGTACGACCACACGAAATCGTCGATGACTTCTTCCTTGAACTTGTCGGAGAAGTCCCACACATAAAACGGGATACCCAGTTTGTCGCAGACTCGGCGCGCGTCCGCCGAATCTTCCAGCGAGCAGCACCCGCGGGCGGACTCGCGGGTCTGCTGCGCGTCCTTGCTCAGCGCGAGGTGGACGCCGACGACGTCGTGTCCGGCCTCAACCAGGCGCGCGGCGGCGACGGAGGAGTCGACTCCCCCGCTCATGGCCGCTAGTACTCGCATGTCGCGGCAGTGTAGTCCCGTGAAGGCGAAAGGTGAAACGTCCGGCTGCACCGCAGCTGCTGACCGCAGCGAATCAACTGGCCTTCAAGGCTCTCCCCCCTAGACGGATACCCTCCTGGGGTATTATCGTAAGAAGCAACCTCGCTCCAATGAGGAGTGTTGATTTTCGGTGCCGCGACCCCGCCGCGGCCAAACCGATCAGAAACAGGAACTGGACCGGAAGAAAGGAACCCACTGTGAGCGACAAGCACACCCACTCCAGCGCCGGAACCGGTGAGCACGCCGGCCACCACGCCCACGCACAACGTCACGAGAGCAGTACCCACGAGGCCCATGCCGGTCACGGCAATGGCGGGCACACCGGCCACGGAGGACACGGAGGCCACGGAGACCACGGCCACACAGGTCATAGTGATCACGTCGGCCAGTTTCGCCGCCTCTTTTGGATCATGCTGCTTCTCGCGGTCCCGGTTGTCGGGTTCAACGCCACATTCGCCCACCTCATCGGTTACCAGCTGCCAGACGCAGAATGGGCCCGGTGGGTCTCACCGCTTCTCGGTACCGTGGTGTACTTCTGGGGAGGCTGGCCGTTCCTCACGGGCGCTGTCTCGGAGATCCGTTCCCGCAAACCTGGCATGATGCTGCTGATCTCACTGGCAATCACGGTCGCGTTCATCGCCTCCTGGGGTGCGTCGCTGCGCTTCCTAGATAGCGAGCTGGATTTCTGGTGGGAATTGGCGCTACTGGTGGTCATCATGCTGTTGGGGCACTGGATTGAAATGCGCTCCCTCGCCCAGACCACCTCGGCTCTGGACTCGCTCGCCGCACTTCTGCCCGACGAGGCCGAAAAGATCGACGGCGACGAAGTTGTAAAGGTCACCCCGGCGGATCTTGAGGTCGGCGATGTCGTAATCGTTCGGCCTGGAGCTTCCGTACCTGCCGACGGCACAATCGTCGACGGCAGCGCCAGCATGGACGAATCGATGGTCACTGGCGAGTCGAAAACGGTGCGCCGCGGTGAAGGCGAGCACGTGGTCGCTGGCACCATCGCGACAGACTCGGGCCTGCGCATCAAGGTCACAGCCACGGGTGGCGACACCGCGTTGGCCGGCATTCAAAAGCTCGTCACCGATGCGCAAGAATCGTCATCGCGGGCGCAGCGCCTCGCAGACAAGGCCGCCGCGTGGTTGTTCTGGTTCACCCTCGGCGCCGCCATTCTGACCGCCGTGGTCTGGACCGTCGTCGGCATGCCAAACGACGCCGTGGTGCGCACCATTACGGTGCTCGTCATCGCCTGCCCTCACGCCCTAGGCCTCGCAATCCCGCTGGTCGTCTCGATTGCGACTGAGCGCGCCGCCCGCGGCGGGGTGCTGATCAAGGATCGGCTCGCACTCGAATCCATGCGCACCGTCGACGCAGTACTGTTCGACAAGACCGGCACTCTCACCAAGGGCGAACCCACCGTCACCGCGATCGACACCGCCGGCGGGCGTGATAAAGAAGACGTGCTTGCCCTTGCGGCGGCCGCCGAGGCAGACAGCGAGCACCCGCTCGCACGCGCCATCACCGGGGCTGCTCAGGCCCGTGGCGTAGCCGTCCCGCAGGCAATCGACTTTTCTTCGTCCCCAGCAGTGGGCGTGAAGGCAACTGTTGACGGTGAGGTAATCGAGGTCGGCGGCCCCTACCTGCTTGAGCAGCATTCCGCCGAAGAGCTCCCCATTGCAGACGAGTGGCGAAAGGAGGGCGCGATCATTCTCCACGTCCTCGCCGACGGCGAAGTGATCGGAGCACTCCGGCTTGCCGACGAGATCCGTCCCGAGTCCCGCGACGCCGTCGACGCACTGCACTCTGCGGGCGCCCAGGTCGTCATGATCACCGGCGATGCGCAGGCCGTCGCGGACACCGTCGCCAAGGACCTGGGCATTGACCGGGTCTTCGCGGGTGTGCGTCCCGAGCACAAGGCCGCGAAAGTCAAGGAACTGCAAGGCGAGGGCCACAAGGTCGCCATGGTCGGCGACGGCGTCAACGACGCCCCCGCGCTGGCCCAGGCCGATGTCGGCATCGCGATCGGTGCCGGCACAGACGTGGCGATCGGCTCGGCGGGCGTCGTCCTGGCAAGCTCCGACCCGCGATCGGTGCTTTCGGTCATCGAGCTCTCCCGTGCGACCTACCGGAAGATGAAGCAGAACCTGTGGTGGGCGGCCGGCTACAACCTGCTGTCCGTTCCGCTGGCTGCCGGTATCCTCGCCCCAATCGGGTTCGTGATGCCGATGAGCGTCGGCGCAATCCTGATGTCGGCCTCGACCGTCGTCGTCGCCCTCAATGCGCAGCTGCTCCGCCGCCTCGACCTCACCCCACAGAGCAGCACCGACCGTATGCTCAACCGATCCAAGTGACCCGACACCGCTCACACCACTCAGGAGGCCCATGATGAACGACCACGGCTACATCAGCGAGAAAGACCGTTACCTCGCTCGGCTCAAACGTATCGAGGGGCAGACCCGCGGTATTCACCGCATGATCGACGAAAACGCCTACTGCATTGACATCCTCACCCAGATCAGTGCGGTTAACGCGGCGCTGAAGGGCGTAGCACTGGGTTTGCTGGATGATCATTTGAGGCACTGCGTTGCCGGTGCGATCAGCGATGGACAAGACGCTGACGCCAAAATCAAAGAGGCGTCCGACGCTATTGCGCGACTAGTGAAATCCTAGGGGCACCTGTCGCAGCAATTCGGATTCCCCCCCTTCTGCGCCCGGAAACACGAGGAGCGACTGGGCGGCCTCTGCGGCCTACCCTGCGCAGTGCCGACGCCCGCCTCGAGTACCCTCACCAGCCATGGTCGCAAAAAGCGAGTTTTACGAGATCGACACCGGCGTCGCCGAGGTGCTGCGCGAGCCCGACGGTTCCATGGTGCTGCTCGTCAACGGCGTGCCCAGCTCACACATCGTGCCCGACGATCCGACGCGGTTGGACTTCGAGTACATGCGGTGGATCGCCGACTTTCTGGATGAAGCCTACCCCGATGAGGCGAAAGCGAAGTCGCGGTTGACGCACCTCGGGGGCGCGGCGTGCACGCTGCCGCGGTATTTCGCCCACCAGTGGCCCGGGTCGAGAAGCACCGTGGTGGAGATCGACTCGGAGCTGGCGATGCTTGCGCGCGAGCTGTTTCACGTGCCGCGCGCACCGGCTGTGAAGATCCGGGTTGGCGACGCCCGCGAGGTCGCCGACGGCTTCAAGCCAGCCACGCGCGACGTGATGATCCGGGACGTGTTCTCGTCGGCGACGACTCCGCGCAGTCTGACGACGGTGGAGTTTTATGGACGGGTGAGGGCGTCGTTAAGCGAGCTCGGCTTGTATGTGGCGAACTGCGGCGCGCACGCGGACCTGAAGGAGGCAAAAGAAGAGCTCGCGGGGATGTGCGAGGTGTGGCCACACGTCGCAGCGATCGCGGACCCGCCGATGCTGAAAGGCCGCCGTTACGGCAACATCGTGCTCATCGGTTCGAACCGGCCCCTTGAGGCGAGCCCGGAGCTGACCCGCAACCTACTCATGGGGGCGGTGCCGGCGCAGTTCAAGGACGAGGCGTGGTGCCGCGCGCTTGCGACCACACCGCGCTACGACGCGTAGCGCGAGGCGTTGTCGAGGAGGATCAACAGGTCGCCTACTTGGTACTTGCCGCCGAGCATCTTCGCAAGATCCTGCAGGGGTAGCTGGTCGTTGTCCGCCAGCTGCTGGACTAAGTTGGCGATGTTGCGCGCGTCGTTGATGTTGAACCCGGCGCGGTCAGCCGCCTTGGTCAGCTCAGCCACGCCGAGCGCACCGCCAGCCAGCGCCAAGATAGCCAGGACAAGCTTGGTGTTGTCCTGCTCAAGCACCTTCAGCTCGCCGGACTCGGGGACTTGGAAGGTTTCGAGCACGCCGCCGCCCGCGCTCAGGTTGCCCGCGGTGAACTGGTTGAACTGGCCCATGGTGCCGTTGTAGAGGTTCATGTCCACTGGGGTGGCGATGCCGGGGATGCGCCCGGATTCGCTGCGCTGCCAGAACGTGAGCTTGTCCCATCCGCCGACGGGGCGTGGCGGCTGGTTCTGGTACGCGGCCAGCCACAGCGGGTAGTCCGTGAACGCGTTGGTGTTGTTCATGTGCTCGTACCAGAAGTAGCGGTAGGTGTAGAGCATCGGGCGCTTGCCGGTGAGGCGCTCAGTCTCGGTGAGAAAGATCTTGGTCCACGCCGCGAGTTGAAGCGGGGTTTTGCCCTCGGCGACCTCGAGGTCCAGCACGGGCGGCAGGGTCAACGCCGGGCCATTGTTGACCACCGACGCGAAGTAGCGGGCTTGGGTCAGCGGGTCCTCGGCGGGGCGAGCGTAGTGGTAGGCGCCGACGCTCATGCCGGCGTTCGCGGCCTCGCGCGCGTCTTCGTCGTAGAAGACGTTCTTCCAGCCCTCGCCCTCACTGGCTTTAATGAAGGCGAACTGCTGCAGACCGGGCCCCGACACCGTCTTCCAGTCGATGGTGCGGCCGCCCGGTCGTTGGTGGCCAGCGACGTCGACGCCGGAGACGAGCCCGGGCAGCGGCAACGCGTCCGCCGGCGCCGCGGGGGCGGCAACGGTCAGTGTGAGCGCGAGCGCTGGTGCCACCAAGGCGGCCAGGACTGAACGGGGCCTGCGGAAGACATGCATGGCGAAAACTCTAACTCACGCGCACCCCACCAACACCGCCTGACACGCCAGCCCCCGCCGCCACATTGATTCACATGCGTCACATGGCGCCGGCGGCGCGGGCTTTCTCCACAACCTCCGGGAGCACGGCGAGGAATGCGCGCACGTCGTCGTCGGTGGTTGTGCGGCCGAGGGTGACGCGCAGCGCCCCCATCGCCTCGTGGTCGGTGTACCCCATCACCTCCAGAACGTGGCTGATGCGCACCACACCGCTGGCGCAGGCCGAGCCGGCTGAGGCCTCGAAGCCCTGCTGGTCGAGCAGCATGACCATCGCGTCGGCGTTCGCGCCGGGGAACATGAAGTGGGCGTGGCCGTCCAGCGCGGGCTGCTGGGTGGTGACGATGACGTCGTCGATGGCGGCGCGCACACCGTGAACGAGGTTGCTTCTCAGCGCGCTCACACGAGCGTTCACCTTCTCCATCTCAGCGACGGCCTCTGCAAGCGCTGCAGCGGTCGCCGCGGCGGCCGCTACGTCCACTGTGCCGGAGCGGATGCCCCGCTCTTGGCCGCCGCCGACGATGAGCGGCTGCGGTGCCGGGGAGCGCTTGGCCAACAGCAGGCCGGCACCGCGGGGGCCGCCGAACTTGTGGGCGCTGGCAGCCAGCGTGGTAGCGCCGAGCGCGTGGAAGTCGACCGGGATCTTGCCCACCACCTGCACGGCGTCGACGTGGAAGGGTGTGCCGGCGGCCGCGGCGCGCTGCGCGGCCTCTTTCACCGGCTGCACCGCACCCGTCTCGTTGTTCGCCCACATCAGCGAGGCAACCGCGGCAGGGGCGTCGAGCGGGGTCAATTCCTGGACGTGCCCGTCACGCCCGACCTCGAGCCAATCGACCTCGGCGCCGTCCTGGTGAACAAGTGCGTTCACCGCCTCGGTCACCGCCGGGTGCTCGACGGTGGAAGTCACAACGCGGGCAGGACGCCCAGCAGCAACGGAGGCGCGGAAGAGCCCGCGCACAGCGATGTTGTCTGCCTCGGTGCCCGATCCAGTGAACACCACCTCGACCGGGTCCGCGCCCAGAAGCGCTGCGATCTGCTCCCGGGCCTCCTGCAGCACGGCGTTGGCGCGGCGGCCGGAGGAGTACTGGCTGCCAGGATTTACTGCGGCCGCATGCTCGGCCCAGGCATCCACAGCGCACTGGCGCATCGGGGTGGTGGCGGCGTGATCAAGGTAGGTCATAGCCCCCTATTCTAACGCTTGGCGGGGGCCGCAAATGTGGGCGACGGCGGCGTCGCCGATGCGCGCGATGACCACCGTCATCGGGAGCGTGCCCTTCAGCTTCAGCTTGGCGCGTAGCTGGTCGGGGTCGACGTTGACGCCGCGCACGAGGATCTCCGCGCTGCCCGCGCCGCGCGCCGTAAGCGCTGCCTTCAACTTCTTCAGCGGCACTGCCTCGTAGAACTCGAACCCGGTGTAGCCCTGTGGGATCGTCGCCCCCGTGCAAAACGCGATGTGCTCGTCGAGCATGGTCAGGCCGTGGCGCGTCGCCCAGTGGTTCACCAGCCCGGCGCGCACCACCGCCCCGTCGGGTTCGACGATGAAGCGCCCGGGCGGGCCCGCCGGCGCGGTGTCGGGCTCGTCGGAGGTAGCGCGTTCTTGAAAACTGTCGCGAAGCACCACCGCCTCGCGGCCGCGCCCGAAGCCCGGGGTGTACAGGCACGCCTCTTTCACCCCGCCGTCGACGGAGACGACGCTGACGAGGCCGTCCCACCCTGAGTAGTCGATGCCCGGCGCGCATTTGACGGCCAGTTCTCGGCCGCGGTGAGCTGCGACAAGGTCTGGCAGCGGTGGCAAAAGCTTTGCGGGGTCGGTGATGCGGCGCCCGCCTGAGCGCCGGGCCGGGTCGGCGACCACTGCGCCGACCGCCGAGGAGGTGACCGGGGTTAAGGCGTCGGCCTGGGTCAGCCACGCGCCGGGGCCCAAGTTGTGGCGCGCCATGGCGAGGCGGGGCATGTCTATGTCGGAGCCCAGCCACTGCAGGCCGAGAGTCGAAAACGCAGGCGCCTCGGACCCGATGGAGCAGGTGACGTCGTGGACGAGGTCGACCCCGGCAGCGGCGATGCGGTGAGCGCGCACATCGGCGACAGCGCGGGGCGTGGCTTGTTGGGCGGCGTCGGCGTCGGTAAGCCAATGCTCGGGGAACTTGCCCGCGCTCGCGCGCCGCGCGACAACGAGCACGCTGACCGCGCGGGCATAGTCGCCAAACTCGCGCTCGAGCACCGCGCGGTCGGCGAACACCGTTTTCTTAGCAAGCGCCAGCGAAGGTGAGACCGCGGCGATGCGCTCGGCGTTCGCCGCGAGAAACTCCACCTCGGCGAGGGTGTAGCTCACTGTGGCCTCCCGATGCGCTCTTTCGGGCGGCGGTGGAAGAACTCTTCTAGCCGCTCGTCGTCGACTGGGTCGCCGTAGATGGGCACGATCGCGCGCCCCTCGGCTGCACGAAGCGCCTCATCCACGGTGTCGAAGCGGGACAGCTCCACCAGGTGCAGCCAGGTTGCGGGGGCGAAGCGCACAAGACCAGCGCGCCACCCGTCGATCAACAGGCCGGGCGGGAACCAGTTCGCGTCGTCGGCCTCGCCCGTGTCGCCGTCGGGCTCCTGCCCAGTTGGCGTGGCAGCTAGGAAGGAAAAGGTGTCGAACCAGTTGCCGCGCTCAGACTGCCCCACCCAGCGCGAGTAGGGCTTGAGCAGATCGGCGCACACCAGCAAGTCGTTGTCTTGGAGTACGTCGGTCAAGGACAACTGGTGGGATTCGAGGGCGAGGCGGTGGGAGTGGAACACGGAGGCGTCGTCAAGCAGCGTGCCCTTTTGATCCACCGCGAGGAAGATGCCCGACTCCTCAAACAACTCCCTGACGGCGGCGAACAGCAAGGCGTGCGCCTTGTACTTGGTCAGCCCGAGCTGGCGGGCGAGCGAGATCGCAGAGCGGCCGGTCCACAAGTCGCCGTCGTCCCAGGAACGGCCCGGGAAGTCGCGCGTGTCCACGCCGCCACCGGGGAACACCGTCACTCCGGGGTAGTTGAGCATGCTCAGCACGCGCTCCTGCATCCACACCTCGAGACCGTTCGTGCCGTCGCGCATGAGCACCACGGTCGCGGCGAGCCTGGCGCCGCTGAAGCCTGTGGTCTCGGAGACGTCGATGGCGTCGCCGGCGTCCGCCGATACGGCGCCTGTCGTGCGCGACTTCACCTCACCCCTCCTCACCTGCTGCTACTTGGCCCGGTGGGCTCCCCCGCGCTTCTTCCGCGCGCGGCGCGCGAAGTAGCGGCCGTCGTCGTAGGTGACCTCGATGGGCTGGTGGTAGGCCTTGGTGACGTTCTCGGAAGTCAACACGTCCTCAATCAGGCCCTGCGCGACCACCTCGCCCTCATCCAGCAGCATGGCGTGGGTGAAGCCGTACGGGATCTCCTCTAAGTGGTGGGTGATCATAACAATCGCCGGCGCGTCCGGGTCGAGCGCCAACTCGCCCAGGTAGGTGATCAGGTCCTCGCGGCCGCCGAGGTCCATGCCGGCAGCTGGCTCATCCAGAATCAGCAGCTCAGGGTTGGTCATCACGGCGCGGGCGACCATGACGCGCTTGCGCTCGCCGTCGGACAATGTCGCCCACGTCCGGTCGATCAGGTGCATCGCGCCGACTTGCTCAAGCACGTCGATGGCCTGCTCGTAGTCCATCTCGTCGTACTCCTCGCGCCAGCGCCCCATGATGGCGTAACCGGCGGAGACCACCAGGTCGCCCACCTTCTCAGATCCCGGCACGCGCTGGGCCAGCGCAGACGAGGTCAGCCCGATTGCGGAGCGCAGGTCGCGCATGTCGGTCTTGCCCACCTGCTCCCCCAGCACAAACGCGGTGCCGGAGGTGGGGAACTCCTGCGCTGCGGCCATGCGGATCAGCGTGGTCTTGCCGGCGCCGTTGGGGCCGACGATCACCCAGCGCTCGTCGAGCTCCACCTGCCAGTTCACAGGGCCCACGAGCGTGTTGCCGCCGCGGACGAAGGAGACGTCGCGGAAATCAATGAGCAGGTCTGGGTCTGTCATCTCGTTCACCTTTCCCATTGTGGACTATTTCGCGCGCCAAGTGGGGCGCGACGTGACCAACGCGCTACGAATTCACCATGTCGCAAGCACGGGCCTTGGCTACGCTGGGCATGAACGTGGGACACCTATCCCCCACACCCGCCACACCTTTTCAAGCGCGAGAGGACGCAGAATCAATGGTTGCACGCTTCGGCATCGACGACGTCAGGCCCCAAGTCTCCGGGCGCACACTGCCCGCGAAGGCCGTGGTGGGTGAGGTCGTGCCCGTCTCCGCCCTGGTGTGGCGGGAGGGCCACGACGCCATCGGCGCAACACTGACCCTTTCCTCCCCTTCCGGCGAGGAGATCCTGGTGCCGATGCAGCAGGAGGTCTACCGCCCCGATTACGTCCACGCCATTTTCGCGCCCGAGGAGCAGGGCCTGTGGCGCTTCCGCGTCGACGCGTGGAGCGACGTCATGGCCACCTGGCGCAACGCCGTGTCGAAAAAGCTCGCCGCAGGCCAGACGGAAGCTGAGATGGCCAACGACATCGCGCACGGCATCCAGCTGTTCACCGAGGCCGCGCAGCAGGTCCCGGCGACCCACAGGCAGCAGGTGGAGCGCGCTGGAGCACTGCTTGCCGACGCCGCGCTGCCCCTGCCCACCCGCATCGACGCCTGCCTTGACCCCGTAGTCACCGACATCCTCACCCACCACCCGCTGCGCGAGCTCATTTCGCACGGACCGATCTGCGACATTCTCGTCGAGCGCCGCGCCGCGCTGGTGAACTCCTGGTACGAACTGTTCCCCCGCTCCACCGGCGGCGTGGACGACAACGGCGAGCCGGTCCACGGCACGTGGGCGACGACCGCGAAGGCGCTCGACCGCGTCGCGGCCATGGGATTCGACACCGTCTACTTCCCCCCGATCCACCCCATCGGCGAGGTGAACCGCAAGGGGCGCAACAACACCCTGACGCCGGAGGCCACCGACGTGGGCTCGCCGTGGGCGATCGGCTCTTCCGCCGGCGGCCACGACGCGTTCCACCCCTCGCTCGGCGGTGAGGACGAGTTCCTCGACATGATGGACCACGCCGACGAGCTCGGCCTTGAGATCGCGCTCGACTTCGCACTCCAGGCCGCCCCCGACCACCCTTGGGCAGCCGCGCACCCGGATTTCTTCACCGTGCTCGCCGACGGCACCATCGCCTACGCCGAGAACCCGCCGAAGAAGTACCAGGACATCTACCCGATCAACTTCGACAACACCCCGGACGCCGTCTACGACGAGATCTACCGCGTGATCATGTACTGGGTGGATCTGGGCATCACCACGTTCCGCGTGGATAACCCGCACACCAAACCGGTCAACTTCTGGCACTGGCTAATTTCCAAGGTCCACGAGACCGACCCGGACGTGATCTTCCTCGCCGAGGCGTTCACCCGCCCGCCGCGCATGTACGGCCTGTCTAAGGCCGGCTTCAGCCAGTCCTACACCCACTTCACCTGGAAGACCACGAAGGAGGAGCTCACCGATTTTGCGCAGCTGCTTGTCGACGTCGCCGATATCTCCCGCCCCAACCTCTTCGTCAACACCCCGGACATCCTGCACGAGTTTCTTCAGAAGGGCGGCCCCGCGGCGTTCGCGCTGCGCGCGGCGCTCGCCGCGACGCTGAGCCCCTTGTGGGGCGTCTACTCCGGCTACGAGCTCTACGAGCACGAGCCGGTGGCAGAGGGCAGCGAGGAGTACCTCGATTCCGAGAAGTACCAGCTGCGCCCGCGCGACTTCGATGCCGCGCTTGCCCGCGGAGAGTCGCTGGAGCCGTATCTGACGCTGCTCAACCGCATCCGCCGCGAAAACCCGGCGCTGCAGCAGCTGCGCAACATCCACTTCCACGACATTGGCAACGACAAGCTCATCGCCTACTCCAAGGTCGACGCTGTGACCGGCAACGCCGTGCTCGTGGTGGTGAACCTGGACCCGTACTACACCCAGGACGGCATGCTGCACCTAAACGTCGCCGAACTGGGGTTGAACCCGGGCGAGTCGTTCGAGGTGCACGATCTTGTCACCGGCGAGCGTTACACCTGGGGCGCGGACAACTACGTCCGCCTCGCCCCGCAGGTCAACGTCGCGCACATTTTTCAGCTTCCGGATGTCTCCCCGGAGCGTCGTCAAGCACTTGCTTTCCGGCGCATCTCCGATCACGACTACCGCCCATAGAACCTAAAGGACCCGACATTTCCATGACTTCGCCAGATCCCTCTTACCTGATCCCGGAGGCCGACCGGGCCCGCTTGACCCAATGCAAGCACCACGCGCCGCACGATTTCTACGGCTGGCACCCGGCCGCCGGCGGCTCCGTGGTCCGCACCCGCCAGCTGGGCGCGGAAAGCGTTGCCCTGCTCGTACACGGCGACGAGGTAGCGATGCAGCCGATCGGCGACGACATCTGGGTCGCAGGCCTCGACGACGACGCAGCCTCTGATTACCGCCTGAAGATCACCTACCCGGGCGCGGAGCCGCACGTGGTCGCCGACCCGTACAACTTCCTGCCCACGCTTGGCGAGTTCGACCTCCACCTGATCTCCGAGGGCCGCCACGAGCGCCTCTGGGAGGTCTTAGGCGCCAACGAGCACAAGTACACCACTGCGCTCGGCGAGGTCGCCGGCACCTCCTTCGCAGTCTGGGCACCAAACGCGCAGGGCGTTGCCGTCGTCGGCGAGTTCTGCGGGTGGAACCCGAACCAGTACCCGATGCGCTCCCTCGGCGCCTCCGGCGTGTGGGAGATCTTCATCCCGGGCCTTGGCGCCGGCACCCAGTACAAGTTTGCCGTCCAAACCGCTTCCGGCGAGCGCGTGGACAAGGCCGACCCGCTGGCCAAACAGACCCTGTGCCCGCCGGAGACCGTCTCCGTGGTCGCCGGCGCCTCGACGTACGAGTGGGGCGACGAGGACTGGATGCGCGAGCGGGTTGGCATCGACGCGGCGAACGCGCCGATGAGCGTCTACGAGTGCCACATCGGCTCGTGGAAGGAGGGCTCCAACTACGCCACGATGCGCGAAGAGCTGGTCCCCTACCTGGTGGAAAACGGGTTCACCCACGTGGAGTTCCTCCCGGTTGCCGAGCACCCCTTCGGCGGGTCCTGGGGCTACCAGATCTCCGGCTACTACGCACCGACCGCGCGCTGGGGCACCCCAGACGATTTCCGGGCGCTGGTCGATGCCCTCCACGCCAGCGGCATCGGCGTGATCGTCGACTGGGTGCCGGCCCACTTCCCCAAAGACGCGTGGGCGCTGGCTCGTTTCGACGGCACCGCGCTCTACGAGCACCCCGATTGGCGCCGCGGCGAGCAGAAGGACTGGGGCACCTACGTCTTCGACTTCGGCCGCAACGAGGTGCGCAACTTCCTCGTCGCCAACGCGCTGTACTGGTTCGAGGAGTTCCACTTGGACGGCCTGCGCGTCGACGCGGTGGCCTCCATGCTCTACCTCGACTACTCCCGCGAGCCCGGTGAGTGGCTGCCCAACCAGTACGGTGGGCGCGAGCACTGGGATGCCGTCCAGTTCCTCCAGGAGATGAACGCCACCGTCCAGCGCACCCACCCCGGTGTGGTCACGATCGCTGAGGAGTCCACCGCGTGGCCGGGCGTGACCGCCCAGACCGAAGCCGACGGCCTCGGGTTCAACCTAAAGTGGAACATGGGCTGGATGAACGACACGCTGGAGTACTTCTCCCTCGACCCGATCCACCGCTCCTACCACCACAACGAGATCACGTTCTCGCTGGTGTACGCGTTCAGCGAAAAGTACGTGCTGCCGTTTAGCCACGACGAGGTCGTGCACGGCAAGGGATCGCTCTGGGAGCGCATGCCCGGCAACGACTGGAACAAGGCGGCAGGCCTTCGCGCCCTCTACGGCTACATGTTCTCCCACCCAGGCAAGCAGCTGATGTTCATGGGGTGCGAGTGGGGCCAGACCACCGAGTGGGACGAGGCGCACTCGATCAACTGGGACAACGTCGGCGAGGGTTGGGGCCACGAGTACCACCACGGCATCCGCCGCCTCGTGCGCGACCTGAATTTCGTCTACCGCGACACCGCGGCGCTGTACTCCCAAGACAACTCGCCGATGGGCTTCCAGTGGCTGAAGGGCGACGACGCGGAGCACAACCTGCTCGCCTACGTCCGCTGGGGCGCGGACGCCACGCCGCTTTTGGCAGTGGTCAACCTCTCCGGCGCCACCTTGCAGGATTATCGCCTCGGTGCGCCCGAGGCCGGCGAATGGGAGCTGGTCATCAACACCGACCAGGCCATCTATGGCGGCGCCGGCAACGAGATCGCGCAGTCGGTTGCCACGGAATCGACAGCGTGGGACAACTTCGAGCAGTCCCTCTCACTGACGGTGCCGGCACTTAGCGTGCAGTGGTACCAGCTGCGCCGCTAAAACAGCGCGCTGGCGAGCTGGGTCCGCGCGGCGATCACGCGCGGATCCGACGGCTCGAAGAGCTCGAAGAGCTCCAGAAGGCGTGCCTTTGCTTCGGGGTGGGCCTTCACGAGCGGGATGAGGCGGGAGAACGCGGCCTCAGGGTCACCTGCGACGACCTCGGCGTCGGCGGCGTCGAGTTGCTTCTCCACGTCGTCTGGATCCGCCTGAGCCTCCGCGATCGGGTCGGTGGTCCGATTATTCGGGTCAAGCCGCTTCAGCACGGTGACGGTGTTCTTGGCTTGGGTGATTTGGGGATCGTTGGGGGCGTCGGAAAGCATGGCGTCAAAGACCGCTACTGCCGCATCGAAGTTGCCTGCCGCAAACTCTTGCTCCGCCTGCTCCCAACGGGGATCTTCCGGCGCGTCAGCCTCCTCGGCAGGGGCCTCATCACCGAGTCCCTCGAGCTGCGGGCCGATGTTGGTCACCAGCGCCTCGAGCCACTGGCTGAGCTGGTCGCGCGGCTGATCGCCCTCGAAATTGGTGACAGGGCGCCCCGCTGCAAGCGCGATCACCGTCGGCAACGCGCGCACGCCAAGTGCCTGCGCCATCTGCGGGTGCGCGTCCGCGTCGAGGTACGCGACCTGAAATCCCCGCTGCCCGGCAGCAAGCTCTGTAAGAGTCTCCTTGAGCCGGGTCGATTCACCTGAACGGGCGGTGCCGATCATGAGCACCACTGGGATCTGCGCGGAGCGCTCGAACGCCTTGGCCTCGATGTCGTGCTCAGAGACCTCAATAAACGGCTCGAACTGACCGCTAGCGAGTTCTCGACGCGCTTCCGCCTGCTGCGCCAACGCGCCCAAGTCGACTGCCCCGCCTGTGAACGATTGGTTGAACTGTGCCATGGTGGCGCTCCTTACTTGTCAAAGTGCTTCTCTAGCGATGCCATTTTCTGGTGCAGCATGTCAGTATGGCCTGGCCGGATGTCCGCCTTAATCACAAGCGAGACCCGAGGAGAAACGGCCTCTACTGCCTCGGTGGCACGCTTGATCACGTCCATCACCTCGTCCCACTCGCCCTCAACGGTAGTAAACATCGACGTTGTCTCGTGCGGAAGACCAGACTCGCGGACCACGCGCACGGCACGCGAGACCGCCTCCGACATCTCCGCGTTGGGGTTGTTGGTGACAACCGGTGCCACCGAAAACGCTGCAATCATGCCGCCCAGCCTACTCACCGGCGCTGCCAGCAGTGCTTGTGCCAATGGCGCCGGTCGTCCACGCCGCGGCCGGAATCCTTCGGCCACGCAACCACGTGCGCGACACCGGGCGGAATGTTCTGGTTACAACCTGGGCAGATGTAGAACTTGGCGGCAGCTCCAGACCCGATCTGGCGGACGCAGAACACCTCGCCGTTGGTCCAGCTGGGCCCCTCCATTTCTTGGGTACCGATGAACGTTGAGCCGTCGCGCGGCAGGATGTAGGCGGGCCGCGGTGTGGTGCGGCGGTTTTTCCGTGGCATGTCCCAAATGTTTCTTTAGAAGAGTCGCAGTTCGTTGGATTCGATGCCGCGCAGCTCACCGTAGTCCAGGGTGACGCAGCGAAAACCCCGGTCCTCTGCCAGCGTGCGCGCCTGCGGCTTAATCTCTTGGGCGGCGAAGACACCCGCGACCGGGTGCAGCAGCTCGTCACGGTTGAGCAGCTCCACGTAGCGGGTGAGTTGCTCGACACCGTCGATGCCGCCGCGGCGCTTCACCTCCACAGCCACCGTCGCACCCGTCGCGTCGCGGGCGAGAATGTCGACGGGACCAATTGCCGTCGGGTACTCGCGGCGAATCAGGGTGTAGCCCGTGCCGAGCGTGGTGATGTGCTCGGCCAGAAGCTCTTGCAGGTGGGCCTCGACGCCGTCTTTGACCAAGCCGGGATCGGTGCCGAGGTCGTGGCTTTCGTCGGCAAGCACCTGCTCCACCGTGATCCGCAACTGCTCGCCCTTCGGGTTCTCCACGATCCAGACCTGCTCGCCTGTGTCCTCCCCCTCGAGGTCGACCACTGATTCCTCGCGCATGGTGCACGGCGGCGTCATCCAGTTGAGCGGTTTATAGGCCCGGTCGTCTGCGTGAATGGAGACCGAGCCGTCGGCTTTGATCAGGATCAGACGCGTCGCTAGCGGCAGGTGGGCGTCCAACCTGCCAACGTAATCAACGGAACAGCGGGCAATAACGAGACGCATGAGTAGCGATTGTACTTACTGGCCCCGCTGAGCCCGCTCGGCGAGCTCGTTCATGTCCGCGCGCTGGGTGCGGGAATCCGGCGCAGACTCCACCCACGAAATCAGCGCCATCTCGGCGCGGCGGTCCCCCGCAAACTCAAAATCACCCTGCGGCCCAGTGAGCAGCAGCACGCCTTCAACGCCGGGCATAAACCCCTGCTCCTCCTCAGTGAGCTCGCGGATGCCGTTGAAGGTGACTTGGCGCCTATCCAGCGAATAGTCGTAGTTGAACGACAAGGAGCGCAGCTTGTAAAACCGCGCCTCCTCCCCCGCGTAGCGCAGCACACCGTGACGCCAGCCGTGAGCACCGTCTGCGGGCAGCATCCGGATGATGCCTTGCACGCCTGAGTTGCGGACATTGGTGAAGCGCCACCCCCCGGCGATGGCAACCAGTGTGGCGACGAGCAGCAGGAGACACAGAACGATTTCCACCCGCACCACTCCTCTCAATGACACCCGCTAGCTCTAGAGCCGTTTCTATTCATCCTAGTCCGCAAACCCGCGGGATAAAAGGCAAAACACCCTCCTGGCGAACAGTCACCAGGAGGGTGTTTTCGAAAGTGAAGAGCGCCGTCTACCTACCGGCGCGGCGAACCGCGGCGAGCTCGGCCTGCGAGCGCGCCTGCGTGGTCGTGTCTTCGTCGGTCAGGCCGGTCTCGGCTGCGGCCGAGTCAACCTCGTCGGCGAAGATTGCGTAATCGGCCAACACCGTGACGCGATCGCCTTGCACGGAGAAGAACCCACCCTGCACAGCTGCGACGAGGCGGTCCCCGTCCACTGGCTTGATGGTCACGACCCCGTTGTCGCGCAACTGCGCCAGCAGCGGCTCGTGACCGGGCAGGATGCCGATCTCACCTTCGGTGGTCTGGGCAGTGACGATGTTTGCCTGGCCCTGCCAGAGCAGTCGGTCAACCGAGACCAGTTGAGCGGTAAGTTCAGCCATCGTTTACCCCTTTACGCTTCCTGCAGCTTCTTGTACGCGGCCTCGACATCGTCGAGACCACCAAGGTTGCTGAAGGCCTGCTCCGGGTAGTGGTCGAACTCGCCGCTAGCCAGCTTGTCGAACGCGTCGATGGTCTCCTCCAGCGGCACGTACGAGCCCTCGTCGCCGGTGAACTTCTTCGCAACGAAGAAGTTCTGGCCGAGGAAACGCTGGATCTTACGCGCGCGCTGCACGGTGATCTTGTCTTCCTCGCTTAGCTCGTCCATACCAAGGATGGCGATGATGTCCTGCAGCTCCTTGTTCTTCTGCAGAATACCGATCACCTTCTGAGCAACCGCGTAGTGGCGCTCGCCGACGATGCCCGGCTCAAGGATGCGCGAGGTCGAGGTCAGCGGGTCCACAGCCGGGTAGATACCCTTCGAGGCGATGGAACGGGACAGCTCGGTGGTCGCGTCGAGGTGGGCGAAGGTGGTCGCCGGAGCCGGGTCGGTGTAGTCGTCCGCCGGCACGTAGACGGCCTGCAGCGAGGTAATCGAACGGCCCTTGGTCGAGGTAATGCGCTCCTGGAGCACACCCATCTCGTCCGCCAGCGTCGGCTGGTAACCCACGGCGGAAGGCATGCGACCCAGAAGGGTCGACACCTCGGAACCGGCCTGGGTGAAACGGAAGATGTTGTCGATGAACAGCAGCACGTCCTGGTTCTGCACATCGCGGAAGTACTCCGCCATGGTCAGGCCGGACAGGGCCACGCGCATACGAACCCCTGGCGGCTCATCCATCTGGCCGAAGACAAGCGCGGTATCAGGCAGCACGCCCATGTCCTCCATCTCGAGGAACAGGTCGGTGCCCTCACGGGTGCGCTCGCCCACGCCGGCGAAGACGGAGGTACCGGAGAACTCACGCGCGATACGGGTGATCATCTCCTGGATGAGGACGGTCTTGCCCACACCAGCACCACCGAACAGGCCGATCTTGCCGCCCTTCACGTACGGGGTGAGCAGGTCGATGACCTTAATGCCGGTCTCGAGGATCTCGGTCTTACCCTCGAGGTCCTTGAACGCCGGTGGCTCGCGGTGGATCGACCACCGCTCACCATCCTGGCCGACCGATGGGTCGTCCAAGCACTGGCCGAGCGCGTTGAACACGTGGCCCTTGACCTGGTCGCCGACCGGCACCGAGATTGGGTTACCGGAGTCCTTCACCTGCGCGCCGCGGACGAGGCCGTCGGTCGGCGCCATGGCGATGGTGCGCACGAGGTTGTCGCCCAGGAACTGGGCAACCTCGAGGATGATGTCGCGGGACATGCTCTCGAGGTCGATGTGGACCTCGAGAGCGTTGTAGAGCGCGGGCAGCTCGCCGCGTGGGAACTCCACGTCGACGACGGCGCCGATGACGCGCACGACTCGGCCGTTCTCAGAACCGCGCGGGTTCTGAGTGTTCTCGACACGACCTTCGGTGCGAGCCTCAGCCGCGGGCTCAGCCTGCAACGCGGCCTCGCCCGGCGTCTCGTCGCGCTCATCAAAGTTGAGAGCAGTAGTCATGATTTAGTCACTTTCCTCACTACCGGACAGCGCGCCGGCGCCGCCGATAATCTCGGTGATTTCCTGGGTGATTTTTGCCTGGCGGGCCTGGTTCGCCTCACGAGAGAGGTTGTTGGCCAGCTCGGTGGCGTTATCGGTCGCGTTCTTCATGGCGGTACGACGAGACGCAGATTCGGCGGCCGACGCCTCCAAGAAGATGGAGTACAGCGAGCGCGACACGTACACGGGCAGCAGCTCATCCATGAGCGTATCCGGGTCCGGCTCGAACTCCATGTCCGGAGCCACGCCGTCGGCGGGCGCCAGCATGCTCTCGTTCTCGTACTTGAACTCTTCAAGCACGGGCTCGATCGGCAGAAGCTGGTGGACGCGTGCCTCCTGCGTCAGCATCGAGACAAACTCCGTGTACACGACGTGCACCTGGTCGAAGCCGCGGACGGCCTCGCCCTCGGTTGCGTTGACGCCCTCGCGCCACGCGGTGGTGCCTTCGGAGCCAGCCAAGAAGCCGTCGACGACGAAACGGCGGACGTCGTGGGTTCCGTCCCAAGACGGCTTCTGGGACCAACCGGTCCAAGCGCCAGCGACATCCATACCGCGGAACTTGTAGTGCGACACACCCTTGTTGCCTGTGACGAGGCGAACAACCTCGTAGCCTGCGTCGGTGAGCATGCGCTCAAGCTCTGCGGCTTTCTTCAGCACGTTGTGGTTGTAGCCGCCGGCCATACCGCGGTCAGAAGTGACCACGAGGATTGCTGCGACCCGACCGTTCTCACGCTCGTGGAGCATGGGGTGGTCGAGGGAACTCGCAGCCGCGAGGCGTTCCATGACGTTCTTCAGCTCGTCGGCGTACGGTTTCGCCGCCTCGACGCGCTGCTGGGCCTTGGTGATCTGCGAGGTCGCGATCAGTTCCTGGGCCTTGGTGATCTTCTTCGTGGAGTTGACGGACCTAATTCGGTCGCGCCATTCGCGAAGCGTTGCCATGGTATTTCCTCCCTTCCTTTATGTAGTAGTCCTCGAGCACGTGCGTGCTACTTGGAGCGGCTGACGTTGAGCTTGTTCTTCGAAACCTGCGAGGGGTCCAGCGGCTGGGCCTCCGGCTCGCGCACAATGCGCTCGCCGGCAGAGGTCTGGAAGGTGCGGGCGAACTGCTCGTTAACGCGCAGGATAGCCTCCTGGGAAGCCTCGTCGAGGGCGTTGCCCCCGGCGATCTGCTCGTAGACCTCCGGCGCGGTTGCGCGGATCTGGTCCTGCAGCTCGAACTCGTAGCGGCGGACGTCTTCAACCGGAACGACATCGAAGACACCCTGGTTCGCGGCCCAGATCGAAACGATCTGGAACTCAACAGGCTGCGGTGAGTTCTCGGACTGCTTCAGCAGCTCAACGAGACGCTGGCCACGCTCGAGCTGCTTCTTCGAAGCTGCGTCGAGGTCGGAAGCGAACGCCGCGAAGGACTCGAGGTCGCGGTAGGCGGCGAGGTCGAGACGCAGGTTACCTGCGACCTTCTTCATGCCCTTGGTCTGTGCGGCACCACCCACGCGGGACACGGAAATACCCACGTCGATAGCCGGGCGCACGCCCTGGTTGAAGAGGTCGGATTGCAGGAAGACCTGGCCGTCCGTAATGGAAATGACGTTGGTCGGAATGAACGCGCCCACGTCGTTCGCCTTGGTCTCGATGATCGGCAGAGCCGTCAGGGAGCCAGCGCCAAGGTCGTCGTTGAGCTTGGCCGCGCGCTCCAGCAGGCGGGAGTGCAGGTAGAAAACGTCGCCCGGGTATGCCTCGCGGCCCGGCGGACGGCGGAGCAGCAGCGAAATCGCGCGGTACGCCTCAGCCTGCTTGGTCAGATCATCGTAAATAACCAGGACGTGCTTGCCCTGGTACATCCAGTGCTGGCCGAGCGCCGCACCGGTGAACGGCGCGAGCCACTTGAAGCCTGCGGAGTCGGAGGCCGGAGCTGCCACGATGGTGGTGTACTCCAGAGCACCTGCGTCTTCCAGGGTCTGGCGCACACCGGCGATGGTGGAGCCCTTCTGGCCGACTGCAACGTAGATGCAGCGGACCTGCTTGGACGGGTCGCCGGTCTCCCAGAACGCCTTCTGGTTCAGGATTGTGTCGATGCAGACCGCGGTCTTACCGGTCTTGCGGTCACCAATGATCAGCTGGCGCTGGCCGCGGCCGATCGGGGTCATGGCGTCAATCGCCTTCAGACCGGTCTGCATGGGCTCCTCGACCGGCTGGCGGTCAAGCACACCTGCGGCCTGAAGCTCGAGGGCGCGCTCTTCGTTCGCCTCGATCGGGCCGAGGCCGTCGATCGGCTGGCCCAGGGGGTTAATTACGCGGCCGAGGAAGTTCTCGCCGACCGGTACGGACAGGACCTCGCCGGTCCTCTTGACATTGTCGCCTTCTTGAAGGGTCTCGAAGTTACCCAGAACCACGACACCAATCTTGTCGGTCTCAAGGTTCTGCGCGACGCCGATGACGCCATTTGGGAACTCGAGCAGCTCGTTCGTCATGCAACCTGGCAGCCCGGAAACCTGGGCAATACCATCTGCAGCCGAAGTCACCACGCCGACCTCCTCACGGGAGGCCTCCGCGGAGTAGCTCGAGGTGTAGTTCGCTATCGCGCTACGGATCTCATCGGAGGAGATCGTCAGCTCCGCCATGTTCTTCCTGCTCTCGGTAGTTTCTTCCAGCATGTGTACTTAGTAAAGGGTCATGTTCGCTGCGAGGTCGGTGCGCAGCCGCGTCAGCTTGCCGCGGGCGGAACCGTCAATTTCCTCGTCGCCGACTCGGACGATCATCCCACCGAGGAGGCTGGGGTCAACCTCGGAGTGGATGGCCATCTCGCGACCGTAAATGTTCTCAAGCTTTTGTGCGAGGGCTTCGCGCTGAGAGGAGGTGAGCTCCTCCGCTGCGACGACGCGCGCAACGGCCTTGCCACGCAGGCCAGCCACGTCCTCGGCGAGTGCCGCCAAGTCGTCCACCGGGTTCTGCACAGGACGCCCGATCACCTGAAGCGCGAGCGCCTCGGTAAACATGGACACCTTGCCGTAAATCACGCTGGCCAGAAGACCACGCTTTTGTGCTGCAGTAGCGTTGTGGTCGGAGAGCAGCTGTACGAGCTCCTTCTCCTTCTCCAGCAGGACGGACAGCTCGTAAAGCTCGTCCTCAACCTGCTCGAGCTGGCCCTGTTCGTCTGCGCCGCGCATGAGGGCGCGCCGGCCAAGTGCAACCAAGCCTGCACGGAACTCACGCGGGGTCGACCACTCCTGGGCCGCAGCGTCAACGAGGATCTGCTTCGTCGGCTCGGCCACCTTCGGGCCGAAGACGTCGCTGATGATGCCCTCGCGCTGCGCCGCCTCGAGAGACGGGTCCGCAACTGCGACGCGCAGAGAACGGCTGGCGTCGAGCTGGTCCACGATGAGGAACAGCTCGGTGCCGACCTGCGCTGCTACGGCTACGGCGTTGTCGGAGTTGCGGATCAGCTCATCGAGCTGACCTTCCACGTGCGCCTGTGCTTCGCGACTAGCTGCCTTCATATCGCCTACTTCCTCATCGACACGTGGTCGAGCTCAGAGAGGAAGTCATCGATCGTGTTGGAGCGGCGGGTAGATTCCGAAAGCTCCATGCCAAGCAGACGCTCGGCGAGGTTGATCGAGTTCTGGCCCATCTCATTGCGCAGCTCAGAGACAACCTGCTCACGGGATGCGAGCAGCTGCTGCTCTCCAGCCTCGAGAATGCGGCGGGACTCTTCCTCGGCGCGGGCACGAGCCTCAGCCTCAATCTCCTTGCCGCGTGCGCGCGCGGCCTCGCGGATCTCAGCTGCCTCGGCACGGGCCTCAGCAAGTTCAGCGTTGTTCTTCTCCAGGGCAGCCTTAGCTTCCTTTTGGGCGATTTCAGCACGCTCGATGCCGCCCTTGATCCGGTCCTCGCGCTCCGTCAGCACTTCCTGGAACTTCGGAATGACGTACTTCCAGAAGAGCAGGAACACAATGAGGAATACAACGAGCGACCAGACCACGTCGTACGGTGCCGGCAGGAGGAGCGACGGGGTCGATTCCAGCGGCATCGTCTCGGAGCCCGCCGCAGCGTCAGCGGCCACGATGAATGCGTTGACGTTAGTCATAGGGTGCTCCTGATCTAAAAGGGGTTACGGGGTTTGAAAAAACGCGCGTGTGCTTTTAGAACAGGAAGCCGGCAACGAAGCCGATCAGGGCGAGGGCCTCAACGAAGGCGATACCCAGGATCATGGTGGTACGGAGCTGACCAGCCATCTCCGGCTGGCGAGCCATGCCCTCGACGGTCTTGCCAACGAGCATGCCGATGCCGATGCTGGCGCCGATCGTGCCCAGAGCGTAGCCAATGGTGCCGAAACCGTTGTAGGTGTTGATGGTGGTCACGGTGTCGGTTGCCTGAGCAAGGATGATCTCGTTCATGTGAAAGTCGTTTCCTTTCTAGGTGCGCTACGGCTGGGGTGTTGGTTTATGCCGCAGCGCAAATGACAATGTTTGGGGTATTCAGTTTGGCCGGTAGGTAAGCGCTTTGTTAGTGCGCATCTGCGTGCAGCGACAGCTCGATATACACCGCCGTTAGAAGGGCGAAGATGTACGCCTGCAGGAAGATGATGAGCAACTCGTACAGGGTGAACAGAATCGCTGCGATCAGGGTCAGGCCGCTCACAGCCGTCCATGCATTCAGCTGCCAGAACAAGAAGTTCGTGGCGGAGTAAAGCAGGACGAGAATGATGTGGCCCGCCAGGAAGTTCGCCATAAGACGAAGTGCCAGGGTGATTGGGCGCAGAATAAAGGTCGAGAAAATCTCGATGGGCACCACCAGGAAGTGGAGTGCCGGGGGCAGCCCCGGAATCACAACCGAGTGCTTGAAGTATGCGGCGCCGTAGCGTTGCACACCCGCGTAGATCATCGTGATGTAGGCCCCAACCGCCAGCACTAACGGCATACCGATGCGCGAATTAGGCGAAATATTGAGCCCCGGGATGATCGTGGCGGCGTTCATGAACAAGACTGTGAAAAAGATGGTAGCGATCACCGGAAGGAACCGCTTTCCGTCCTTCTTGCCCAAAACGTCCTCGGCGATATGCACGCGGACAAAGTCCACGCCCATTTCGGCGAAGTTTTGCAGCCCCTTGGGAACCAGTTGCGGCTTCCTAAAGGCGATAACAAAGAGAAGCACCAAGATCGCCGCCACAAACAGGCGGACGAGCATGATGCGATCCAGCGCGAACCAACCACCAGCGAAGTCCTCGCCGATGAACTGGCCGAACGTGTGCCCCGGGAAAAATTCTGGACCAAGTTCAGGGGCGTGGAACGTCCCCTTCATGGCTAACGTTGTAACGCTCAGCGTTCTCTCCCGTTCTCGGGCCGCATCCGTGTGGAATGCGGTGCGATGGACGTCTTCAAGAAGACTGCCTCCGCGGCGGACTCCGTCGCACATCTGCTACCGCGGGACAGGGGGTGGACCATAGAGCAAGGGCAGACCCTTCCTCGAAGTAAACCCAGCGGATAGCCTAACAGGTTGATCACGGTTTTCCCGTGTCAGGGGCCCCTAGCAACACCCCACCTCGCCCCCCTTGCACTATCCGGGGCCGATAGAGCTGCGTACAGCTAGTTTCCACCGCCTTGTTAACTCGATCACAGGCGCGGTTACGGCGTGGTCAGAGGCGCGATCCAAATTGCGGCCACAGGGGTAGGGAAACCAGAGCGTCGTCAAGCAAAAAGCTCTATTTCGGCGTGATGTACACCGTGCGAGCGGTGACGATTGCCCAGGTCTCTGCTGCGACGGCGACCACAACTGCTGCGACAGTGGTGACCGCGAGCGCCGTTGGGTCGTAGAAGCTGTAGCTGCGCAGCCAATGAAGGATGAGTCCTAGCACCACCATTTTCACCACCCAGCCGCCGAGAACCACCGCGATCATCACGGACGGGGAAGAATTCGAGGTGGCCAGCGCCGACAGAGCAGTGGCCAGCACGGCCCCACCGCCGATGGCTACCCCCATGATTACGCCCCAAATCCCCGGAAGGTCACGCGCGACCCCCCACGCCACGAGCGACGCCGCCGCGAGCGCAACCAGCGCCAAACCGCCGAACTTCAGCGCGCGGGTGAGCGGGCTGCGAGGATCCTCGAACTCAGCCGAGTCACGGACGGTGAAGTCTGGGGATGCCATGGGCCACGATCCTACACGGAGCGCTACCGCTGCCCAGGAGCGGAGATCTTGCCTTTCGCCAGTGGCACCAAGGTGGCCACAAACGCCAGCGCCAGGGCGATGACGGTAAAGGCCGCCGCGTACCGGGTGGGCACGATACTAAAGCTCACCGCGCCGAAGGCGACGGCCGAGACCCACATGTAGAGCACCAGCACGGTGCGCCGGTGCGTGTGACCCATGCGGAGCAGACGGTGGTGAAGGTGACCCGCGTCCGCCTCCCAGGGCCGCTGGCCGCGGGCGAGGCGGCGCACCACAGCCCACACCAAATCAACAACGGGCAGCGCAATCGCCGCGATCACGACGATGATCGGGCTGATCAGCGCGACGATATCGGCGGCGCCGTAAAGCGACATGTTGATCTTGCCGGACGCGGAAACGCTCGCGGCCGAAAGTAGCAGCCCAATCAACATCGCACCAGAGTCCCCCATGAAAATCCGCGCGGGCTCGAAGTTGTGCGGCAAAAACCCCGCGCACACGCCCACAAGCGCGGCGCAGATGATCGCGGGCGGGTACGCGGAAACCGCCCCGCCTTGGTCGTGCAGGACGGTGAGAGCAAACAGCAAAATCGCCGACCCGGCGATCATGCCGAGGCCTGCGGCGAGGCCGTCGATACCGTCGACGAAGTTCACCGCGTTGATGAGCATCACGGTAAACAACGCGCTTAAGACAACCCCCTGGACTTGATCCAGGATCAACGTCGTGCCCCCACCCACGGGAACGTAGAAAACCGTGAAGACAATGCCGAGCAGTGCCATCAGCACGGCGGCGACCACCTGGCCCGCCAGTTTCGCCAGTGCGCCGAGCTCGTAGAGGTCATCGATCACGCCCACCAGCACGATGGCAAACGCGCCGGCGACCACCGCGGTCATCTCCGGCGTCACCGGGGCGAACCCCCGGGTGAGCGCCGGCAGCTGCTGCGCGAGGAACACCGCGGCGACGAACCCGGTGAACATGGCCACCCCGCCCGCGGACGGGGTCGGCTGCGTGTGAACGTCGCGCTGGCGAATCTCCGCCACGCGGCCGGTGCGCACCAACAGCGAGCGGACCAGGCCCGTGGCCAAGAACGTGATCGCGGCGGCGACCAAGAGCACGAGACCGAGCTCCCGCAGCGGCACGCCGGCTCCGTTCATTTACTTCCTCCGCATCGAGGCCGGGTCGACGTCGAGGACGTTACCGATTTGCTCGGCGCTGATCGCCCCCTCGCGCAGGATGACGGGGCGGCCGGAGGAAATGTCCACGATGGTGGACGGCTCGCCGATCGCGGCGTCTCCCCCATCCAGGTAGACGGGCACCTTGGAGCCGAACTGCTGCCGCGCGTCGCCGATGTTCAACGCCGGCGGGTGGCCGGAGATGTTCGCCGAGGACACCGCCATGGGCCCAACCTGCTGCAGGAGCTCGATCGCGAGCGGCTGGTTCGGCATGCGCAGAAGCACCGTGCCGCGCGTGTCGCCCAAGTTCCACGGCAAGCTGGGCGCCTCCGGCACGACGATGGACAGCCCGCCCGGCCAAAACGCCTCGACCAGCGTCTTCGCCGTGTCGGAGAACTCGCGCACCAATCCTTGGATGGTGCTCCAGGACCCGACGAGGACCGGCACCGGCATGTCTGGGCCGCGCATTTTCGTGGCCAGCAGTTTTTCAACTGCTGCATTGTTGAACGCGTCGGCGCCGATGCCGTAAACGGTGTCGGTCGGCATGACGACCAAGTCGCCTGCGCGAAGCGCGTCTACCGCGGCGGCGAGCCCGTCTGCGCGGGACTCCTGTGTCAAACAGTCGTAGGTGGTTGCGGGCATATGGGTAGCTTACTCGCTACCACGAAGCGGCTCCGACCCGTCAGGTCTTGCATCGCCTGAACGTCGGTGAAACCCCCGTCTGCCTTCAGGCACTCCTGCACGAGTTCGGACGTGGAGTCGTCGTGCTCAATGCCGATGCGGCCCCCGGGTTTGAGCAGCCGCTTGGCGACGGGCACGAGCCCGCGAATCGCCTCCATCCCGTCAGCACCCGAAAACACCGCCTCGTGCGGGTCGAAGTACACCTCCGGGTCGAGGTCGGGCGTCTCGGGCACGTACGGCGGGTTCGCGACAATCACGTCCACAGTGCCGCTGAGCTCGGTCAAAAGCTCCGGGTCGGTCATGTCCCCCTTGTGGAACTCGACCCCTTCGCCGTTGCGGCGGGCGTAGGCAAGAGCTTGTTCTTGCTTGTCGACGCCCACCACACGCGCCGCAGGAACCCGGCTTTTGAGGTACACGGCCAAGGCGCCGGACCCGGTGCCTAAGTCGATGGCGGTTGGGGGGTTTGAGGTGGCGTCGGCAAGCAACTGTGCCCCCCATTCGGCCAGCACCTCGGTTTCCGGGCGGGGCACGAACACCCCTGGGCCCACCGAAAGCTCGTGCGGACCGAACTGCGCCGTGCCGGTGATGTGCTGCAGCGGCTCGCGGGTAGCGCGGCGGGCGATTGCCGCAGCGTAGTCGCTCTCGAAACCGTCGTAGGGTTCAGTGAAACGCACCATGAGCGGCGCAACGCCGAGCAGCGACGCGGCAATCTCGCGCGCGTCCACCTCGGGAGAGGCAACGCCGGCGCCAGCGAGCTCGCGTACGGCGTCGGCGATGAGGCTACTCAGCTTCAAGTCGCTCCTGGCGCTCGTGGTCCTGCAGCGCAGTGATCAAATCATCCATGTTGCCGTCGAGGACGGAATCCAGGTTGTTGGACTTGTAGTTGATGCGGTGGTCCGAGATGCGGTTCTCAGGCCAGTTGTAGGTGCGGATGCGCTCCGAGCGGTCCATGGTACGGACCTGGGAGGCGCGGCCCTCTGCCTCTGCAGCCTCAGCCTTCTCGCGCTCCAGCTGGTCCAGGCGGGCCTGGAGCACCTGCATCGCGCGAGCGCGGTTCTGAATCTGGGAGCGTTCGTTCTGGCAGGTCACCACAATCCCGGTGGGCAGGTGCGTGATGCGCACGGCCGAGTCAGTCGTGTTCACGCCCTGACCGCCCTTGCCGGAGGAGCGGTAGACATCCACGCGGAGATCCTTCTCGTCGATGTTGACGCTTTCAATCTCGTCCGCTTCCGGGAAGACGTAGACGCCAGCCGCAGACGTCTGGATGCGGCCCTGCGACTCGGTCACGGGGATGCGCTGCACGCGGTGCACCCCGCCCTCGAATTTCAGCTTCGACCACGCCCCGTCGCGCGACGGGTTTTTGGACTTCACCGCAACCGTCATGTCTTTGACGCCGCCGAGGTCGGACTCGGCAACGTCGAGCACCTCCCAGGTCAAGGCGTGCTTTTCGCAGTACTTCTGGTACATGCGAGCCAGATCGCCTGCGAACAGCGCGGCCTCCTCGCCGCCGGCGCCGGCTTTGAGCTCCATGATCACGTCGTCGCCGTCGTGCTCGTCGCGCGGCGCCAGAAGGTCCGCCAGCTCCTCCTCCAGGCGAACGATCTCGCCCTCGAGGCGCTGCGCCTCGTCGGCGAACTCCTTGTCCTCGCTCGCCATCTCGAGCGCCGCCTCGCGGTCCTCTCGGGCCTGGTTCAGCTGGTCGTTGACCTTGATAATGGGCTGCAGCTCGGCGTAGCGCTTGGACAGCTTGCGGAACTGGTCTTGGTCCGCGGCGACATCCGGGTCGCCCATCTGCGCCTGGATGCCCTCGTACTCGGACACGTAGTCATCAACAAGCGATACGTTTTGTGCCATTAGACGTAATCCTCCTCAGTCTGGTCCGCGGCCATCGGCGCGGACTTGGCAACGCCCATGAGGAACTCGCCGTTGGTCTTGGTCTTCTTCAGCTGCTTGATCAGCATGTCAATCGACTGCTGCGGATCCAGCGCGGAGAGGATGCGGCGCAGCTTGTGCATCACGCGCGCCTCCTCCGGGCTCATGAGCAGCTCGTCCTTGCGGGTGCCGGACGGGTTGACGTCCACGGCCGGGAAGACGCGGCGCTCCGCAATCTTGCGGTCCAGCTTGAGCTCGGCGTTGCCGGTTCCCTTGAACTCCTCGAAGATCACCGTGTCGCCGGCGGAGCCGGTCTCCACCATCGCGGTGGCAATGATGGTCAAGGAGCCGCCTTCTTCGATGTTGCGGGCGGCGCCCAGGAACCGCTTCGGCGGGTACAGGGCGTTAGAGTCCACGCCGCCGGAGAGGATGCGTCCGGATGCCGGCGAGGAGTTGTTGTACGCGCGGCCCAGGCGGGTAATCGAGTCGAGCAGCACAACGACGTCCTGACCCATCTCGACTAAGCGCTTGGCGCGCTCGATGGCGAGCTCGGCCACCGCGGTGTGTTCTGACGGCGGGCGGTCGAAGGTGGAGGCGATGACCTCGCCGCGCACGCTGCGCTGCATGTCGGTGACTTCCTCCGGGCGCTCGTCCACCAGCACGACCATGAGGTAGCACTCCGGGTTGTTGGTGGCGATCGCGTTGGCGATGTTTTGCAGGATCGTCGTCTTACCGGCCTTCGGCGGGGAGACGATCAGCGCGCGCTGGCCCTTACCAATCGGCATCACCAAGTCGATAACGCGGGTGGTGAGGATGTTCGGCTCTGTCTCCAGACGCAGGCGCTTGTTGGGGTAAAGCGGGGTGAGCTTGTGGAACTCCTTGCGCGCCTTCGCTTCCTCCGGGGTCAGACCGTTGACGGAATCAACGCGCACCAATTGGTTGTAGCGCTGGCGGTTGCGGCCGTTGCCGTGCGAGTGGCCCTGGCCGTTCGCACGCACCTGGCCGATGACCGCGTCGCCGGAGCGCAGGCCGTTTTGACGCACCAGTTTGTTGTTCACGAACACGTCCGCTTGGTTCTGGCGGTAGCCGGTGGTGCGGATAAACGCGGTGTTGTTGTCCACAATGTCGACGATGCCGGCGACTTCCTGCAGCTCTTCCGGCTCGAAGCTCTGGTTGTTGTTGTCGTTGTGGTTGTTGTCGCGGTTCTGTCCGCCGTCCCGGCTATCCCGGTTGTTGCGGTTGCGGTTGCGGCGGCCGCGCCGGCCCCGGCGGCCGTTGCCGTCGTTGTTGTCGTCGCGGTTGTGGTTGTTGTCGCGGTGGTTGTTGCCGCGCTCGCCGCGATCGCTGCGCTCGCCGCGGTCTTCACGCTCGTCGTCGCGCTGCGCTGCGTCGTGTTTCGGGGCGTCCTGCTTCGGCTCGTTGTTCTGGTTGTTGTTGTCCGCTTCCGCCTCTTCATTCTGGCGGGCGCGGTTGCGGCGCGCTCGGCGCGCGGCGGAGCGGGACTCGCCGCGCTGCTCGTCGCCGCCCTCCTGCGCCTCGGTCGCGGCCGGTGCCTGAGCAGCTTCGGTGGTCTCAGCGGCGCCGGTGGTCTCAGCCGCCTCAGCGGCGCGCTTCGCCTTTGCCGGCACCTGGCCGGTGGTGATCGCCTCGATCAGCTCCCCCTTGCGGAGGGCAGAAACGCCTTTCAGCCCACGCTCTGACGCGATTTTGCGGAGCTCGGGCAGCTTCATCGAAGCCAGATCTTGGTTTGCAGCCGTATTACCTTCTGCGGTCACGGATGTCCTTTCGTCGCTAAGCCAGATGCCCTTGTGCGGGAGGTGGAATGTCCCGCGGCCGTGCCGGCAGCTTTCGTCTATTGATATGTCGCGCGTGCCCCTCGACCGCTCGCGCGGGCGACACCGGCGGCGCGAAACCACCTTGGCACTTGTTGTGAGGGGCGGATCCGGCCTCGCCAATGTGTCCAACTTCGCTAGGCGGAGGTTGACGCCTGGGCCGCGGAGCGCGGGCCGCAGGCGAAATGCAGAGATCCGGAAGCTGAGTATAGCGCACGGGCCTTATATCCATATTCGAGCGGTGTTGGCGCGTCACGCTAGAGTTGGCCACATGCTTTCTTCTATGCAGGAGGTGCCGTTTTCCGTCTCCCGGATCTTGGAGTTCGGCGCCACCGCGCACGGGCAAACGAAGTGCACGACCTGGCGCGGGAGTGCCGCGGAGGAGACGACGTTTTCCGCTATCGCTGCCCGGGCCGCGGCGTTCGCGAACGCCCTGCATGAGGATCTGGGGATCGACAGCGACCAGCGCGTGGCCACGATGCTCTACAACTGCTCGGAGCATATCGAGGTGATGTTCGCCGTCGCGTCGAAAGGCGCGGTGTTCACCCCGCTGAACGTGCAGCTGATGGAGGACCAGATCGCCTACATCATCAACCACTCCGAGGCGCAAGTCATCGTCGCAGACCCGCGCCTGGCAGAGAAGCTGGGACGCGTGCTTGAAACCTGCCCGCTGGTGGAAACGGTGGCCTTCATCGGCCTCGAACCGGTGGACGAGCTGGCGAAGGCGCTGCCCGAGGCCACAGATGTCCGCAGCTACGAAAAGCTGCTGGACGGCAGGTCCACCGTCTACCCCTGGCCCGAGCTGCCGGAAACCACCGCCGCCGCGCTGGTCTACTCCACCGCCACCACCGGCGCTCCGAAGGGCGTGGCGTACTCGCACCGCTCGCTGTGGCTCGAGGCGATGAGCCTGCGCGCCACTGATTCGCTGGCCGTCACGCACGGCGAGTCGTTTCTGTGCTGCATCCCCGTCTACCACGTCCTGAGCTGGGGCGTGCCGCTCGCGGCGTTTATTTCGGGCGCGCCGTTGGTCCTGCCGGATTCGGATGTGTCGGCGCCGACGCTGGCCAAACTGATCGCCGCGACCCACCCGCGCGTGGCGCACGGCGTGCCGACGTTGTGGATTCAGCTCATGGTGCACTACCTGCACAACCCACCGGAGCGCATGAGTCTCCAGGAGATTTATGTCGGCGGCTCTCCCGCCCCGCCCGGGCTGATCAAGGTGTGGGAGGAGCGCTACGGCGTGGACGTGGTGCACGTGTGGGGCATGACCGAGACCTCCACCGTAGGCACGGTCGCGCGGCCGCCGTCGGGCGCGGCCGGCGAGGCCCGCTGGGCCTACCGCATCTCCCAGGGCCGCTTCGCGCCGTGGCTTGAGTACCGCGTGGTCAACGACGGGCGAGTGATGGCATCCAACGACCTCACCCAGGGCGAGATCCAGGTCCGCGGCAACCTGGTGGCGAAAAGTTATTACCACTCCCCGACCCAGGAAGAGGGGCGCATCGCCTCCGAGTTCCGCGGCGAGACGATCACGGACGAGCAGGAGCACTTCACCGGCGACGGCTGGCTGCGCACCGGCGATGTCGGCACCGTGACCCACGACGGGTTCATGACGCTCTACGACCGCGCCCGCGACGTCATCCGGTCCGGCGGGGAGTGGATCTACTCCGCGCAGGTGGAGAACCTGATCATGGAGTCGGACATGGTGGTCGAGTGCGCTGTCATCGGCATCCCGGACAAGAAGTGGGGCGAGCGCCCGCTGGCCGTAACCAAGCTGCTGGAGGGCACGGAACCCACCGCCGAAACCGCGGCTGCGCTCCGCGATAGCCTCGCAGACGTGCTGCCGCGCTGGATGGCGCCGGAGTACTGGGCGTTCGTGCGCTCGATTGACAAGACGTCGGTCGGCAAATTCGACAAGAAGGATCTGCGCAAGCACCTGCGGCGCGGCGAGTACGACATTATTGCCCTGCCCGGCCCCGGCAGCCGGGACGCGAAGTAGAAGCCCTAACATGGCAGGCACCATGGCGCGTTCTTTACCTTTGACCCTCGACGACCAGTACGGCCGGACCGCCCGGGATCTGCGGGTGAGCCTGACGGACCGCTGCAACCTGCGCTGCACCTACTGCATGCCGGCCGCGGGTTTGGCGTGGCTGCCCACCGAGCAAACCCTCACTGACGCCGAAACCGTCCGGCTGATCCGGCTCGCGGTGGAGTCGCTCGGCATCCGCCAAGTGCGCTTTACCGGCGGTGAGCCGCTGTTGCGCAAGTCGCTCGAAGAGATCGTTGCAGCGACGAAGCAGTTGCTTACCGACGAAAACGTGGCCCCCACCACCGCGCTGACCACCAACGCGCTCGGTCTTGCGCGCCGCGCCCACGCCCTGAAGGACGCGGGGCTGGACCGCATCAACGTCTCGCTGGACACCACCAGCCCGGATCTCTACGCGAAACTGACCCGGCGCGCCCGCATCGACGACGTCTTCGCCGGCATCCAGGCCGCCCAGGACGCGGGCTTGGCGCCGATCAAAGTCAACGCGGTGGTCATGCCCGGCGTCAACGAGGACGGCATCGAGGACTTGGTGGACTTCGCACTCGACAATTCACTGCAGCTGCGCTTTATCGAGCAGATGCCGCTTGGGCCCCGCGAGCACTGGAAACGCGGCGATATGGTGACAGCGCAGCAGATCCTCGACCGGCTTTCGACGCGCTTCACGCTCACCCCCGCCGAAGAGCCGCGCGGCGCCGCGCCCGCCGCGTTGTGGGACATCACCGACGGTGCGCGCCAAGGCAAGCTCGGCATCATCGCCTCGGTCACCCACCCTTTCTGCGGGGCGTGCGACCGCACCCGCTTAACCACCGACGGTTCGGTGCGCTCCTGCTTGTTCTCCACCCAGGCTGACGAGGTCTCGCTGCGCGACGCGATGCGCGCAGGTGCGACCGACGCGCAGCTCGCCGACCTCTGGGCGCAGGCCATGTGGGCGAAAAAGCCGGGCCACGGTATCGACGAGCCGGGCTTTTTAAAGCCCGAGCGCCTCATGAGCGAAATTGGGGGCTAGATGCGCACCATCGCAGGTCACACTGAGGTAGTCCTCGCGCTAGCTTCGCCGAGGCGAGAGAGCAGATTGCTTGTCGACGCTACCGGCCACATCCTCGCCGCCCCCGCAACCAGCCGGCTGAGCATTCCCCCGTTCGACAACTCCGCGATGGACGGCTTCATCGCCCACGACGCCGATTTGGGCGGCGAAGGCCCGTGGACGCTGCCGGTTGCCGGCGACATCCCCGCAGGCGCGCAGCCGGTAGACTGCCCGCCGGGTGCGGCGGTGCGCGTGATGACCGGCGCCGCGGTGCCGCGCGGCGGCGATCTGGTGGTCATCCCCGTGGAGCAAACCGATGTGGCAGCCGGGCCCGTGCCGCTGCCGGAGACGGTGACGATCCACGCCCGCACCCCCGGCAGAAGCCACATCCGCCGCGCCGGCGGTGATATCGCCCCCGGCGACGTGGTGGCCGAGGCCGGCACCGTGTGCGACGCGGCTACTGTGGCCGCCCTTGTTTCGGCCGGGGTGCGCGAGGTGGAGGTGTTCGCTCGCCCAACGGTTGCGGTCATCACCACCGGCGACGAGCTGGTCAGCTGGCCGGACACGCCCGAAGGCGCGACAATCCCGAACTCGAACTTGCCCATGCTCGCACGCATCGCGAAGGACGCCGGCGCCGCCAGCGTCGTGGAGCTACACGCCGGCGACCGCGCGGGCGGCGAGCACGATTTCCGCCGCGTTCTCGAGCGCGCCGCGAGCCAGTACGACGTGGTCGTCACCTCCGGCGGCGTCTCGGCAGGCGCGTACGACGTTGTCAAAGAGGTCACCGCTGGTGCCACCATGTGGTTCGGACACGTGGCGCAGCGCCCCGGCGGGCCGCAGGGCGTTGGTTCCTGGGGCAGCACACCGCTTGTGTGCTTGCCGGGCAACCCGGTGGCCGCGTTCGTCTCGGCGCATCTATACCTGTGGCCGCTCGTCCGCGCGGCGGCCGGTCACACGACAGGGCTTCGTCTCAACGAGCGGGCGCATATAAGGGCGCGCATCGGAGACGGCTTCCCCCAGCCCCACCCCGAGCTCGAGCGCGTGGTGCCGGTGACGGTGACCTTCGGTCCAGAGGGCGCGCGAGCGGCTGCGTTTTCTGCCCGCGCGGGCTCGCACATGGTCGGCTCCCTGGCCGGGGTGAACGGCTTTGCGGTTCTGCCAGCGGGGGCGCGCGGCGCCGAGCCCGCGCCAGAAGCGGACGTGTGGCTCACCCGCCTCTAGCTGCCGTAGGGTCAAACCCATGGAATTTACGCACTTGAACTCCGACGGCGCCGCCTACATGGTGGACGTGACCGCAAAGCAGCCCACTGTGCGCCAAGCCACCGCGCAAGGCGAAGTGGCGTGCTCGCCAGAGGTGATGGAGGCGCTTCGCAGCGGCACCGTGCCGAAAGGCGACGTGCTCGCTGTGGCCCGCGTCGCGGGTATCGCGGCAGCCAAGCGCGTGCCTGAGCTGCTCCCGCTTGCCCACACCATCGGCGTGCACGGCTGCGAAGTGAACATCAGCTTGGAAGACGACCACGTGTTTATTGAAGCGACCGTGCGCACCGCCGACCGCACCGGTGTGGAGATGGAAGCGCTGACCAGCGCGAGCGTCGCGGCCCTTTCGATCATCGACATGGTCAAGGGCGTGGACCGCTCCGCCTACATCCGACGGATGGGGATCACGGCGAAATCGGGTGGGCGCTCCGGCGACTGGTCGCGCGAGCTGCCGGGGGCGTAAGCGCGTGGTGGAGTGCGGTGTCATCGTGCTGGCCGGGGGGCGTTCCAGCCGGATGGGCGCGGACAAGGCGCAGGTGCACGTCAACGGGGTGCGGCTGGTGGATGCGCTTCTCGCCTCCCTGCCGGCGGAGATGCCGCGCGTCGTGGTCTCCCCCTTCGATCTCGGTTTTGAAACGGTGAGCGAGGACCCGCCGTTTGGCGGCCCCGTCGCCGGCATCGCCGCCGGGGCGAAGGCGCTTGCGACCCCGCTAGTTGCGGTGCTGGCGGTCGATGCCCCTGATTCGGTGCGGCTTGTGCCCCAGCTCATCGAGGCTGTGACAACGCCCGACGATTCGGGGGCGCTGCCGGATGTTGCGGTGGTGATGGACGACGAGGGGCACCTGCAGCCGCTGTGTGGGGTGTGGCGGGCGGCGTCGTTAAGCACTGCCCTTGAAGCGGTGAACCCGCGCGACGCGCCGGCGAAGGCGCTGCTGCGGGCTGCGGGAAGCGTGGTGACGGTGCGCGGCGACGGTTCCGAACGCGACTACGACACCCCGGATCAACTGGCTGAGCTGGGAGAGATCGAGCTGCGGTAGGCGCGCGTGCTAGGTTGAACCGGTGATGAAACCCGCCCGAATCGCCGCCGCGCTCATCTGCACAAGCGTTGCGGGCGCCTGCGGCGCTCCCGCCGGCGGCGACGGGCTGGTGGTGCTCGGCGCCGCGTCGACGCGCGTGATCAACGGGGAGCTTGAGGCGCTTGCCGACACCCCGCTCACCTTCATCAACGCCGGCTCCGCCGCGCTGGTGCAGCAGCTCGCCGACGGCGCGCCGGGCGGCGTCCTCATCACCGCAGACAAGAAGAACATGGACGACGCGGAGAACGCGGGTCTTGTGAACGACCCTCGCGAGGTTGCCCACAACACTATGGTGATCGCTGTCCCAGCCGGCAACCCGGCGGGGATCGAAAGCGCCGCGGACGTGGCGCGCGAGGGCGTCAACCTCGTGCTGTGCGACGAAAACGTGCCGTGCGGCGCCGTCGCCCGCACGCTGCTCGACGCAAACGGGATCACCGTGAAACCCGCGTCACGCGAGCACAACGTGACCGACACGCTGGGCAAGGTCACCTCCGGCGAGGCCGACGCGGCGGTTGTCTACCGCACCGACGCCATCGCCGCTGGCGAGGCCGTGGAGACCGTCGAGATCCCTTTCGCCGAGGACCACCCCAATTCCCTCTATGCGGCGGTCGTTTCCGCGAGCACCCGCCCGGACGAGGCGGCTGCCCTCGTGGCGCTACTTACCAGCGCGCCGATGGCAGCCGTGTGGCAGGACCACGGCTTCACCCCCGCCGCGGACGCGGCGAAGTAGTTTGCCAATGGGCACGCGGCGCGGGCAGAGCCCAGCGGTGATACTGCTGGGCTTCATCGCCTTGACCGTGATTGTGCTGCCGGTCGCCGCCCTCGGCACCCGCGTGCCGTGGGGAGAGCTCGGACAGATTGCCGCCGCAACGGAGACCCGCGAGCTTTTGGGGGTGACACTTACTTCTGCTGTCCTTGCCACCGCGATCAGTGTTCTTTTGGGCACGCCGCTGGCACTGTTGCTGCAGCGCATGCGGCGCGGCGCGCACCTCGCCCGCGCACTAGTGTTGTTGCCGCTGGCCATGCCGCCGGTGGTGGCGGGTCTGGCGCTGTCGGCGTTTATCGGGCGGCGCGGCATCGCGGCACCGCTGCTCGACGCCGTCGGCGCGCACTTCGCGTTCGCGTTTCCGGGCGTGGTCGCCGCCCACGTCTACGTCGCGCTGCCGTTCGTGGTGATCACCTTAGATTCGGCGCTTCGACAGCTCGACCCGGAAATCACCAACTCAGCGGCCGCGGTCGGCATCGGCGAGCGAACCATCATCAGCCGCATCGTGCTGCCGGCGATCGCGCCATCTTTGGCCACGGCGGCAGGTCTGGCCTTCGCCCGCTCGCTCGGTGAGTTCGGCACCACCCTCACTTTCGCCGGCTCCATGCCCGGGGTTACCCGCACGATGCCGCTCGGGATCTACCTCGCCCGCGAAATCGACCAGGACGTCGCTTACGGGCTCGCGGCTATCCTGATCACGCTCGCCGTTGCCGCGCTCGCCCTCGCTGCCCTACCGAGGCTGTTCCGCCGGCCGGCACCGACGCCCCGCGTGCGAGCGACCGGGGTAATCGATGTCGCGAGGCTTCGGGAACTGACGCGACCGCGCGCCACCGGCGCAGTTGCGGGTTTTCCCACCGGCGCCACCACCGCGCTCATCGGGCCGAACGGCGCCGGCAAAACCACGCTCCTGCGCTCGCTTGCGGGGCCGGGCGTTGTCTTGCTCACGCAAAACCCCGGCCTGCCGCCCACGTCGACGCCGCTGAAGGCCATCGCGATGGTCACCCAAGACTCCGCGGCAGCGCGCGAGCTGCTTGCCGCGGCTGGCTTGCGCGAGCTCGCCCACGTCCCCGTGCCGTCCCTCTCCGGCGGCCAAGCCGCGCAGGTGGCGCTCGTGCGCGCGCTCGCTGCGAAGCCGAGCTCACTGCTTTTAGACGAGCCGCTTGCCGCCATCGACGCCGCCGCAGCGGGAAGCTGGCGCGAGCTCTTACGAGCCGCCTCCGGCGACCGGACCACCGTGTTCGTGACCCACAGCGGCGCGGAACTTTTCCAGCTCGCCGACCACGTCGCGGTCATGGAGCGCGGCGAGGTGGTCAGCCTTGCCCCCGCGGACGCGGAGCGCGACCTGCCGGCGACGGCGTTCTCCGCCCAGCTGCAGGGCCTCGCCCGCGTCGAGGGCACCGCGCAGGCTGCTACCGCGGCTGGCGGCGAGGCCATCATCGAAAGCGAGGCTGGACAACTGCGCGGGCACGCGGCGGCAGCGTTGGCGCCGGGGCAAGCCGCGGTCGCAGTCTACGACCTGGCCGATCCGGAGAACGTCCGCATCCACCCGGCGCGCTAACGGTGTTCGCGCCTATCCGCCGGCGAACGGCGGGAGCACGTCGACGCGCTCGGCCCCTTCAAGTGGGGTGTCGGGGGCGGCGCGGTGGCCGTCGACAAGAAAGCTGCAGCGCGCAAGGATCGGACCTAGCTCGGGGTGGCGCTCGGCAGCGTCAGCAAGCACCTGCTCGAGCGTTGCCTGCGTGTCCGCCTCTTCTTCCGCGACACCAGCGGCGGCGCGAGCGGCCGCGAAGTAGTGAATACGCATACGACTACAGTAGCCCCCATGCCTGTGAGCCCAGAAGCGCACCTCAACGCGGTGCAAGAGCTAGTCACAGCCCACGCGCCGAACCCGCGCACGCAGCGGGTCCTTGCCGCCGACGCGCTCGGCCGGGTACTCGCCCGCGACCTCGTGGCAAATGGCGACATGCCGCCGTTCGACAACTCCCAAATGGACGGCTACGCCCTCCCCCGCGCCGGGGCCGCGGTATGGGAGGTCGGCCCCACCGTTGCAGCCGGCGCGGACCCTGACGCGATCTATCCGGACGGGCTGGGGGCTAAGGCGGCGCCGGTAATGACGGGGGCGAAACTGCCCCGCGGCACCGCAGCCGTAGTGCCGGTCGAGGCGTGCGAGCCGGCCGAGTTCGTCGGCACTGGCGATACCGTGACGGTCCCCGACTGCGCGCCGGGCCAGTTCATGCGCCGCGCGGGCTCCGACGTCGCCGCGGGCGACGTGATCGCGCCGGCCGGCACGCTGGTGACCCCGGTTGTGGCTGGGGTGCTGGCGTCGCAGTGCGTCGAGGAGGTGGAGGTGCGCGCCCGCCGCCGCATCATCATCGTCACCGGCGGCAAGGAGGTCGGCGGCGCGGGCGCGGCGCAGATCCCGGATACGAACACGCCGATGCTGGAGGCGCTGGCCGCGCGCCACGGCATCGAGGTCGCCGCAACCATTCGCACCGATGACGATCCGGAGGCGCTGGCTGGGGAGGTTGAACGGGGCGTCGACAAGCATGCTCCCGATGCCATCGTGACCTCCGGCGGCATTAGCCACGGCAAGTTCGAGGTGGTCCGGCAGGTCTTTGCTGACGGGTGGTACGGCCACGTCGCGCAGCAGCCCGGCGGCCCGCAGGGACGAAGCGTCTTTCGCGGCGTGCCCGTGGTGAGCCTGCCCGGCAACCCGGTGTCCACGCTGGTCAGCTTCCGGCTTTTTGTCGCCCCGGTGCTCGGGCAGGCAGACGAGCCAGTGTGGGCACCCGTCTCGGAAGCCATCACGGGCTTGGAAGGCCGCGAGCAGTTCCTGCGCGGCCGGATCACCCACGGCCGCGCGACCCCTATGGGCGGCGCGGGCTCGCACCTGCTCAACCAAGCCGCCGAGGCGACGTGCTTGATCCGCGTCCCTGCCGGCACCGAGCTTGCCGAAGGCGACCTCGCCCTCATCTACCCGTTGTAAGGTGATACGTAATGAATACTGCACGAGTCATTGTCGCTTCCACCCGCGCCGCCGCGGGCACCTACGAGGACAAATCAGGCCCGGTTGCCGTCGAGTTTTTGCGCCGCATGGGCCTCGACACCCCAGAGGCGACGGTGGTGCCGGACGCCGAGATCGGCCGCGCTGTGCGCGAGGCGCTGGCGACCCAGCCGGCGGTGCTCATCACCTCCGGCGGCACGGGGCTGACCCCCGACGACCTCACGGTGAAGACTATCGCGCCGCTTTTGGATAAGGAGCTGCCCGGCATCACGCAGGAGTTCTTCCGCCGCGGCCTGGCCAGCACCCCGACCGCGATCCTCTCCGGCGCGGTGGCGGGTCTGGCCGGGCGCACGTTCGTGATGGCGCTTCCCGGCTCCCCCGGCGGGGTGAAGGACGGCTGCGCGGTGCTCGAGCCGGTGCTGCCCCACATCCTCGAGCTCACCGGCGGCGACCACGCGTCCCACCCGCCCGCGGACCCGGACTACGTGGCTGAGCAGACGGGCGTGGTCGTTGACACGGTGCTCCAGGACAGCCCGCTGGAGGACCTCGCCGCGCGCGCCACCGAGACGACGCTGACCAAGGCGATGGGCGCGCTGGTGCGCTTCGACGGCATCGTGCGCGACCACGACGGCGGCGAGCGCGTCGCAGCCCTGTCGTACGAGTCGCACCCGAGCGCCGCTGACGAGCTGCGCCGCGTGTGCGAGGAGGTGGCAGCAGAGCACCCCGTGCGCATCTTCGCCGCCCACCGCACCGGCGAAGTCCCGATCGGCGAGCTCGCGTTCCTCGTCCTCGCCGCCTCCGCGCACCGCGGCGACGCGTTCGCCGCCTGCCAGAGCGTCGCGGACCGGGTCAAGGCCGAGGTGCCGATCTGGAAGGAGCAGACGCTTGTCGACGGCACGTCCCACTGGGTCGGCATCAATGGATAGGTACGCGCGCCAGGTCGCACTCATCGGCGACGACGCCCAAGCCGCCATCCGAGGCGCCCGCGCCGGCATCATCGGCGCAGGAGGGCTCGGCTCACCCGCGGCGCTCTACCTCGCGGCGGCAGGTATGAGCATGGTGCTTATCGACGACGACGTCACCTCCACCACCAACCTCCACCGGCAAATCCTCCATTCCACCCCCGCCGTGGGCACTCCGAAGGTGGAGTCGGCGGCGCGTCGCCTCCACGATCTGAACCCGGACGCCCAGGTCGAGACCGTGAAGACCCGGCTGACGTGGGACAACGCGCTTGACATCCTGTCTGGCTGCGACGTGATCCTGGACGGGTCCGACAACTTCGCCACCCGCCACATTGCCTCCCACGCCGCTGCGCGCCTCGGCATCCCCCACGTGTGGGGTTCGATCCTGGGCTACGAAGCGCAGATCAGCGTGTTCCACGCTTCCCGCGGCCCCGTCTACGAAGACCTCTTCCCTGCCCCGCCGCCGCCCGGGTCGGTGCCATCGTGCTCCCAAGCCGGAGTGCTCGGCCCCTTGGTCGGCGTCGCCGGTTCCGCAATGGCGATGGAGGCAATTAAGCTCGTCACAGGCCTCGGCACGCCGCTGATCGGCCGCGTGGCCTACTACGACTCGCTCGCCGCGTCGTGGGAGCACATCCCGCTCGCGGCCGACCCAGCAGTAACGGAAAAGGTGCTGACCAGTGCTCCGCCGACGGGTCCAGCCGAGGTGGCGCTGAATGACATCACCCCGGCGACCACGGTGATCGATGTGCGCGAACCGCACGAGTTCGCCGCCGGCCACCTGCCCGGCTCCATCAATGTCCCGCTTGGCGAGATCCTCGCCGGCGCCACCCCCGACGAGCTCGAAAACGGCGGCGTGATCGTGTGCGCGGCGGGCGTGCGCTCGGCGCAGGCCGTCGCCGCGCTGGAGGCGCGGGGGCTGACCGGGCTGGCCAGCCTCCGCGGCGGTCTACACGGGTAGCGCCGCGCAGAACACTAAACCCGGGTCAGCTCAGCGGTGGCGGGGCCTGCAATCTCCAGGTTCAGCACGCGCAGGCCGGACTCGCGGGCCTCATCGAGCAGCGCGGGCGCGATCTCGCCGGTGGTGAGCACCATAGCGGTCGGCCCCGCGCCGGAGAGGAACGCGGCGTGGCCGCGGTTGCGCAGGCGGTTGACCCACTCCGCCGTCACCGGCAACACGTCGGCGCGGTACGGCTGGTGGAGACGGTCGCGGGTACCTTCCCACAGAAGCTCCGGGTGGGACTGCAGGGCCGCGGTCATCACCGCAGTGCGCGAGACGTTGAAGCGCGCATCGCTGTGGGTGACGTGGCTCGGCAGCACGGCGCGCACTGCCGTGGTCGAGGCGTGAAAGTCCGGCACGAGCGCAACCGCGCGGATTGAGGAGTCCACCGGGATGCGCACGGCGCGGTACTGCGGCTTGGACTGGCCGTCGACCGGGATGTCGGTCCAGCTCACCACTGCCCCGCCCAGCACGGACGCGCCGGCGTTGTCGGGGTGGCCCTCAAACTCCGACGACAGTTGCACCACTGTCTTCTGGTCCAGCGGGGAGCCGGCAAGCGTGTTCGCGGCGACCACGCCGGCGACCGCCGCAGCTGCCGAAGATCCCAGCCCGCGCGACTGCGGGATCGAGTTGTGGCACACCACGCGAAGACCCGGGGCAGCAACGTCCGAGGCCTTCAAGCCGGAGCGGATCGCCTTGACCACGAGGTGGGAGTTGTCGCGTGGCAGCTCGTCGGCGCCCTCGCCGAAGATTTCCACTTGCAAGCCGGATTGGGTGACTTCCACCTCAACGGTGTCGTAGACGCCGACCGCGAGGCCGAGCGTGTCGAAGCCGGGGCCCAAGTTCGCGGTGGACGCAGGCACCGTGACGGTGGCTTTTAGCCCAACTTCAAGATCGATTGCCATGGTGTCTCCTCGTTGCGGCTCTAGTCGTGCAGGCGCAGCACGGAGTTCACCGCGCAAACGTCGTCGTGGGTCTTCAGCTTCTCCACAATCCCGCGCAGGTTGCGCTCGCTGGCCCTGTGCGTGACCACGATCAGGTGCGCCCCGTCGGCAGATTCCTCCTGGCGCACAGCGGCGAGCGAGACCTCTGCGTCGGCGAAGTGGCGCGCCAAGTCCGCGAGCACACCCACGCGGTCGTTGACCGTCATGTTGATGTGGTAGCGGGTCTCCACGTCGTCGAAACCGACGACCGGGTAGTTCGCGTAGGGGTTCTCCGCAGGCGCGCGACCGCCGTGGATCTTGTTGCGGGCGGCACCGACCAAGTCGCCCAGCACGGCGGAGGCGGTCGGCGCGCCGCCGGCGCCGTTGCCGTAGAACATCAGGCGGCCAGCCGCTTCCGCCTCGACGAAAATAGCGTTGTAGCTCTTGTCCACCGTGGCAAGCGGGTGCTCGTTCGGCACCAGGGTCGGGTGCACGCGGGCGTTGACGGCGCGGGTGGTGCCGTCTTCGTTCACCACCCGCTCGCAGATGGCGAGGAGCTTGATCGTCTGGTTCGCCTTCTTTGCGGCGGCGATGTCTTCGGCGGTAATGGAGCTGATGCCCTCGCAGTAGACGTCGTCGAAGGTCACGCGGGTGTGGAAGCCCATGGACGCGAGGATCGCGGCCTTGGAGGCGGCGTCGTGGCCCTCCACGTCGGCGGTCGGATCAGCCTCGGCGTAGCCCAAGCGCGTCGCCTCGGCGAGCGCGTCCTCGTAGGAGGCGCCGGTGGACGCCATCGCGTCCAGGATGAAGTTGGTGGTGCCGTTGACAATGCCGGCGATGCGCTGCACCTGGTCACCGGCAAGCGAGCGGCGCAGCATGCCCACGACTGGGATCGCGGCGGCGACGGCGGCCTCGTAGTAGAGGTCCACGCCTGCCTCGTTCGCGGCGTCGGCGAGCTCGGAGCCGTGGGCGGCGACCAGCGCTTTGTTCGCGGTGACGACGGACTTGCCGGCGCGAAGCGCCTTGAGCACCAGCTCGCGCGGGTAGTCGATGCCGCCGATCAGCTCGACGACAACGTCGACGTCGTCGCGGTCGATGAGGGATAGCGCGTCGTCGGTAAGCACGAGCCCCTGAACCTCGGGGGCGTCCTTGTGCTTCTCCACGTTGGAGACAGCCACGCCGCGGACCTCGATCGGCCCGCCGATGCGGTTTTCCAGGTTGGAGGAAAACTCGCCGATGAGGCGCAGTACCTCGGTACCCACGGTGCCCTTGCCCAAAATGGCGACGCCGACTGGTTCGCCGACGCCCTTGCCGGGGTAGTTGCCGTTGCTCTCAGCAGCTGTCATGGGGTCTCCTCCTGATTTTTGTGACGCGTCGCGGCGTGCGACAACGCCATAGTGTACCGCTTAGTCTATTTCGTGGCTGGTTAGTATTCGCGGGCCATAATGTCGTCCACCGTCTCCCGGCGCACCATCGGGGTGACGCGTCCGCCGCGGACGGACACGACTGCGGGGCGGCCGAAGGAGTTGTAGTTGGACGCCATCGAGTAGCAGTAGGCGCCGGTAGCCGCGAGCGCGATGAGGTCGCCCGGGGCAATATCGTCGGGCCACTTCGCGTCCTGGACAAGGATGTCACCGGACTCGCAGTGGGAGCCGACGAGGCGGGTGGCGGTGGGCTCCCCTTCGGTGAAGCGGTTGACCACTCGCGTGTCGTACAGCGCCCCGTAAAGCGACGGGCGGATGTTGTCGCTCATGCCACCGTCGATGGCGATGTAACGCCTCGTGGTGGTGTAGGACGTGTCCACATCCTTGATCACGCCTGCAGTGTAGACGGTGACTGCAGCAGGTCCCGCGATCGCGCGGCCCGGCTCCACCACCACGGTGGGAGCGGCGATACCCAGCTCGTCGGCAGCTTCCTGCACCGCGGCCAGCAGGTCGCGGGCCACTGCCTCCACGTCCAGGGGCTCCTCCCCCGGCATGTAGGCGATGCCGTAGCCGCCGCCTAAGTCGAGGTAGCCGAGCGCGACTCCGCACTCGCGGAAGATGCGGGCGTAGAGCGCCAGCACGCGCTCGGCGGCGAGCTTGAAGCCTTCCGCGTCGAACACCTGTGAGCCGACGTGGCAGTGCAGGCCGGTCAGCTCCAGCCACTCGGAGTTGATGGCGGTGACGGCCGCGTCGTAGGCCGCGCCAGAGGCCATAGAGATACCGAACTTCTGGTCCTCGTGGCTGGTGGCGATGAACTCGTGGGTGTGGGCGTCCACGCCGGGCTTGACGCGGACGAACACGTCCTGCTTGACCCCGGCTTCGCGCGCTACGGCCTCCAGCTGGCGCAGCTCTTGGTGGGAGTCAATCACCACGTGGCCGACGTGTGCGTCGACGCACAGGCGCAGAAAGGCGTCGGACTTGTTGTTGCCGTGGACGGTGATGCGCTCCGGCGGAAAGTCGGCGGCGAGCGCGATGCGCAGCTCGTTCTCGCTGGCTACGTCGAGGGCGAGGCCTTCTTCGTCCACCCAGCGCGCAATGCGGCGCGTCAGCATCGCCTTGGACGCGTAGTGCACGTTGGCAGGCGCGCGAAACGCCCGCGCCATGTCGCGGCAGCGGGAGCGGAAGTCGTCCTCGTCGATCACCATGACGGGCGTGCCGTACTCCTCGGCGATCTCTGTCAGCGGGACCCCAGCGATGGTGACCACGCCGTCTTCCTCGCGCTTGGCGCCGCGCGGCCACACGTGCGCGGGCAGGTCGTTGAACCCAGCGGTGTCGTCGCCGAACGGGGTGGAGATGAAAACAGTCATCTACATCCGCTCCGGTGCGCTGACACCCAGAAGGTGCAGGGCGTTGGCGAGCACCTGGCGGGTAGCCTGTGCGAGCGCGAGGCGCGCCGAGTGAATCGGCTGCGGCGCTTCGCCAGCCTTCGGCAGAATCTGGCACGCGTCGTAGAACTTGTGGAATGCGCTAGCCAAATCTTCCGCGTAGCGGGCCACGCGGTGCGGCTCGCGCAGCTCGGCGGCGGCCTTCACCACGGCCGGGAACTCCCCGAGCGTGCGAATCAGGTCGCCCTCCTTCTCGTGCTCGAGCAGGCCGAAGTCGACATCCAACCCGCCCGCGGAACGCGCGACGCTGACGCCCGCGTCGGCTGCGCGGCGGTCGATCGAGCACAGGCGCGCGTGGCCGTACTGCACGTAATAAACGGGGTTGTCAGAGGACTGCGTGGTCCACAGGTCCAAGTCGATGTCCAGGGAAGAGTCGACCGAGGAGCGCACCAGCGCGTAGCGGGCGCCGTCAACACCGATCGCGTCCACAAGGTCGTCGAGCGTGATCACGGTGCCGGCGCGCTTGGACATCTTCACCGCCTGCCCGTCGCGCACCAGGTTCACCAGCTGGCCGATGAGCACCTCGACGGCGGCCGGGTCGTAGCCCAGCGCCTGGGCGGCGGCGCGCAGGCGGGCAATGTAGCCGTGGTGGTCCGCGCCCAGCATGTAGATCGCCAGCGTGTGGCCGCGGTCAAACTTGTCGGCCACGTAGGCGATATCGCCGGCGATGTAAGCCGCGTTGCCGTCGGACTTGATCACCACGCGGTCCTTGTCGTCGCCGAAGTCGGTGGAGCGCAGCCACCACGCACCCTCGGCCTCGTACAGGTTACCGTTGTCTTTCAGCGTCTGGATCGCGCGGTCCACCGCACCGGACTCGAACAGGGAGTTCTCGTGGAAATATACGTCGAAATCGACGCCGAACTCGTGCAGCGACTCCTTGATCTGCGCAAACATCATCTCCACGCCCTCGGCGCGGAAGCGCTCCTGCACCTCTTCTTCTGTCCCGGAAAGAGCTTCAGGATACTTCTCGACGACCGCGCCCGCGATCTCAGCGATATACGCCCCTCCGTACCCGTCTTCGGGAGTCGGCTCCCCCTTCGCCGCCGCTACCAGCGAGCGGGCGAAGCGGTCGATCTGCCCGCCGTGGTCGTTGAAGTAGTACTCGCGGGTCACGTCCGCCCCGGAAGCCTCGAGCACGCGGCCGAGCGAGTCGCCCACCGCGGCCCAGCGGGTGCCACCCAAATGAATCGGACCCGTCGGGTTGGCGGAGACGAACTCGAGGTTGATCTTCTCCCCGTTCAAAAGCTCGGAGCGGCCATAGGCCTCGCCCGCCTCGAGGATCTGCGCAACCAGCTGGCCCTGCGCGTCAGCTGCGAGACGGAGGTTGATGAACCCCGGGCCCGCGATGTCTGCGGAGGCGATGGCTGGGTTGTTCAACAGTGCGTCGACAAGCAGCTGCCCCAACTCGCGCGGGTTCATGCCCGCCTTCTTCGCCACCTGCAGCGCGATGTTCGTGGCGTAATCCCCGTGCTCGGGGTTGCGGGGGCGCTCGACGGTGACCTCCTCCGGGAGCACGGAGGTGTCAAGGTCGCGCGCGCTGAGCACGTCGAATGTGAGCTGCCGGATGGTGGCGGCGAGGTCTGCTGGCGTCATGGGGGCCAAGTCTACGTCACCCCATCGCTACCCCCGTGCGCCAGTCCTTCCAAATTTTCGCTTTCAAGTGACATAATTCGCCGTGTCATTTTTTTGTGATCTCCCGCAACTTTTTGAGGAGCCTCTATGAACCAATTCCAGGTTGTAACCGACGCGATCGGCGGCAGCGTCGGCCTGTCGGCTCTGGTCTCAACCCTGCCACTGCTGACCTTCTTCATCATGCTGCTGGGCTTCAAGGCCCGCGCGCACACCTCCGGCGCCGTCGCGCTGGTCGTGGCCATCCTGGTCGCGATCCTGGGCTTCAACATGCCCACCACCATGGCCCTGTCGTCCGCGCTGCGCGGCGGCCTATTCGGCCTCTTCCCCATCGTCTGGGTGATCCTCACGGCGATCTGGTTCTACCAAATCACCGTGGCCTCCGGCCGCTTCGAGGACCTGCGCCTGGTCTTTGACAAGATGGGCAACGGCGACGTGCGCATCCAGGCAATGCTCATCGCGTTCTGCTTCGGCGGCCTGCTTGAGGCACTCGCCGGCTTCGGTGCGCCGGTGGCCATTACCGCCACCATGATCCTGGCGCTGGGCATCCCGCCGCTCAAGGCGGCCACCATCGTGCTGATCGCCAACACCGCGCCTGTGGCCTTCGGCGCCGTGGCCATCCCGATTACCACCGCTGGTGAGGTCGGCGGCCGCACCGTCGAGCAGACCGAGAACATCGCCGCCATCGTCGGCCACCAGACCCCGCTGCTCGCGTTCTTCGTGCCGTTCATCATCGCGTGGCTTATTGACGGCTGGCGCGGTGTGAAAGAGACCGCACCTGCGGCGTTCACCATCGGCCTGACCTTCGGTATCGCACAGTGGTGGACCTCCAACCACTTCGCCTACCAGCTCACCGACGTCGTGGCCTGCATCGTGGCGCTTGGCGCCGCGTTCATCCTGCTGCGTTTCTGGTCCCCGCGCGGCGTCACCGAACTGCGCCAGCGCCTCAACCTGCCGGCCCAGCCGGAGGAGGAAGTCCACCTGCCGGGCAACCGCGTCTTCATGGCGCTTTTGCCCTACGCCGTAGTCGTCATCGTCTTCGGCCTAGCCAACCTCGGCAGCACCCTGCCGAAGTGGCTCAGCAGCTTCAAGATCAGCTTCCCGTGGCCCGGTATTGAGACCGGCACGCTGCTGAACGCAGCTGGCGACGAGGTCACGACCGACTACTCGTTCGCGTACCTGAACAACCCGGGCACCCTGCTGGTGATCTCCGGTCTGATCGTGGCGGTCATCTACATGATCTTCAACGAGAACGGCCGCTACCGCCTCACCTGGGGCCAGGTGGGCAAGGAGTTCACCGACACCGCCTACCGCATGCGCTGGTCCGCGCTGACCATCGTGTTGGTGCTCTCGCTCGCGTACGTGATGAACTACTCGGGCCAGACCGTGACCATCGGCGAGTTCTTCGCCAACCTCGGAGGCGCGTTCGCGTTCTTCGCCCCGGTGCTGGGCTGGGTCGGCGTGGCCGTGACCGGCTCCGACACCTCCGCCAACGCCCTGTTCGCCAACCTCCAGGTCACCGCCGCGAACCAGCTGGGTCTGAACCCGGACCTGATGCTGGCCGCCAACACCACCGGTGGCGTGGTGGGCAAGATGATCTCCCCGCAGTCGCTTGCCATTGCCGCTACCGCGGTAAACATGGAGGGCAAGGAGTCCGAGATCTTCAAGAAGGTCGTCGGCTGGTCCTTCGGCTTCCTCGTCGCGGTGTGCGTGATCGTCTACCTGCAGACCGGTATTTTGAGCGGTCTTGCGCCGATTGTTGAATAAGCGAGTAAGATCACACCTGTTCCAAGGTGCCCCGCTCACCCTCTGGGCGAGTGGGGCTTTTTGCGTTCACCCTTGTTTTCAATCTGTTTAAGGAGCCAACATGCGAGTAGCACTGTTTTCTACTTGTATCGGCGACGCCCTGTTCCCCGACGCGCACAAGGCCACCGCGCTGGTGCTGTCCCGTCTCGGCTACGAAGTGGTGTTCCCGGAATCTCAGACCTGCTGCGGCCAGATGCACGTCAACACCGGCTACCAGGAGCAGGCAATGCCGATCGTTGAGACCTACGTCGACACCTTCTCCGACCCGTCCATCGATTACGTTGTCGTCCCCTCCGGCTCCTGCACCGGCGCCGTGCGCGAGCAGCACGTGCAGCTCGCTGAGCGATTCGGGAGCAAGGCGCTTGTTGACGGGGCGAAGCAAACCTCCAAGAAAACCCTCGACCTGTCCGAGTTCATCGTTGACGTGGCCGGCACCTACGACGTGGGCGCGTTCTTCCCGCACCGCGTGACCTACCACTCCTCATGCCACTCGCTTCGCTTCATCAAGGTCGGCGAGCGCCCGAAGGAGCTCCTGCGCCACGTCGAGGGCCTCGAGCTGGTAGACCTGCCGAACTCCGAGGAGTGCTGCGGCTTCGGCGGCACCTTCTCCGTGAAGATGCCGGAGGTTTCCTCCGCGATGGTCTCCGACAAGACCCGCCACATCAAGGAGACCAACGCGGAGTACGTCACCGCCGGCGACTCCTCCTGCCTGATGAACATCGCTGGCGCGATGAGCCGCCAACACTCCGGCATCCGCGCCGTCCACATGGCCGAGATCCTCGCCTCCACCAAGGAGCACCCGTGGACGCCTGAGTCCGCCGCGTACTCGAAGGAGAAAATGCTGTGAAAGTTGCACTTGGCAAACCGCAAATGCCGCCGCACGCCGTCGGCCCGAACCACCTGCGCGGCACCGAGAAGTTTCAGAAGGCCGCGCACACCGAGCTGGACAACGTAACCAAGCGCCGCAACCTGAACTACGCCACCACCACCATCCGCGTGAAGCGCCAGAAGGCGGTTGAGGAGCTGGATGACTGGCAGGATCTGCGCAACACCGGCTCCGCCGTTAAGCAGGACGTCATTGCGCGCCTGCCGGAGCTGCTCGAGGAGTTCGAGCGCAACGTGACCGCCCGCGGCGGCCACGTCCACTGGGCGCGCGACTCCCGCGAGGCCAACGACATCATCGCTCGCCTGGTTGAGGAGACCGGCGAGAAAGAAGTGGTCAAGATCAAGTCGATGGCCACCCAGGAGATCGCGCTGAACGAGGAGCTGGAAAAGCGCGGCATCCACGCCCAGGAGACCGACCTGGCTGAGCTCATCGTGCAGCTGGGCGAAGACTTCCCGTCCCACATCCTGGTGCCGGCGATCCACCGCAACCGCGCCGAGATCCGCGACATCTTCGTGGACAAGATGCCGAACACGGACGACTCGCTGACGGCCGACCCCGAGGAACTGGCTGACGCTTCTCGCGCTTTCCTGCGCGAGCAGTTCATGAAGGCGAAAGTTGCCATCTCTGGTGTGAACTTCGGCATCGCCGAGACCGGCACCGTCTCCATCGTGGAGTCCGAGGGCAACGGCCGCATGTGCCTGACCATGCCGGAGACGTTGATCTCCGTCATGGGTATTGAGAAGCTGCTCCCGAAGTTCGATGACCTGGGCGTGTTCATGCAGCTGCTCCCGCGCTCCTCCACCGCGGAGCGCATGAACCCGTACACCTCCCTGTGGACGGGCGTTACTGAGGGCGACGGCCCGCAGAACTTCCACATCGTGCTGCTGGACAACGGCCGCACCGCCGCCATGTCCAACGAGATCGGCCGCGAGGCGATGAAGTGCATCCGCTGCTCCGCCTGCCTGAACGTCTGCCCGGTGTACGAGCGCGCCGGCGGCCACTCCTACGGCTCCGCTTACCCGGGCCCGATCGGCGCCATCCTCACCCCGCAGCTGACCGGCATCGACTCCGCAGACGACCCGAACAGCTCCCTGCCGTTCGCGTCCTCCCTGTGCGGTCGCTGCAACGAGGTCTGCCCGGTGAAGATCCCGATCACCGACATCCTTTTGGAGCTGCGCTACCAGAAGGCGAAGAACGAGCCGACCCGCTGGGAGCAGGCTGGGTTCGCCGGCATCGGCTTCCTGTGGGGCCACCCGAAGGTGTGGAACCGCGCCGTGCGCATGGTCGCGCTCGGCCGCGTCCTCGGCGGCTTTAACGGCGAAATCGAGACCATGCCGCCGCCGATCTCCGGCTGGACGGAGTACCGCGACGTGGCTGTGCCGCCGAAGAAGTCCTTCCGCCAGTGGTGGGACACCGAGGAGGCCCAGGAGCTGCTCGCCAACGCACGCAAGGAAGGCATCCCCAGCCGCGAGGGCCACGCCGATATCGAAGAGTTCATGGATACGCCGGAGGAGTTCAAGTAATCATGACGACGAAAATTTCTTCCAACGCGTCCCACGGTACCTTCGGTGACGACGAGCGCCGCAACGCCGATGCTAAGAAAGAAATGCTGCGCCGCATCAAGGACGCGCAGCAGCTGGCCAACACTCCGAAGCACGTCGATGTCCCACGCGAGTACAACACCAGCTCTGACAAGAGCCCGGAGGAGCTGCGCGAGATCCTGATCGACCGTCTGGTGGACTACAAGGCCTCCGTGGTGGAGACCACCGAGGAGAACCTGGCTAAGGACATCGCCAAGGCGATCGAGGACCGCGGCTGGGACGAGGTTGTCTACGCCCCCGGCCTGGACGAGAAGCTCTTCGAGCACGTCAAGGGCAGCGTCCGCGCCGACGACCCGTCCAAGGATCCGCGCGACCTCGGCGACGTGGTTGCCGTGACCGACTCGCACGTTTCCTGCGCGGTCAGCGGCACCATCGTGCTGCAGGCCGATGATGTCTGCGGCCGCCGCGCCCTGTCCCTCGTCCCGGACCACCACGTGTGCATCGTCCGCCCGGAGACCGTGGTCTACGGCGTGCCGGAGATGTTCGACCGCATGGACCCGTACAAGCCGAACACGCTGATCTCCGGCGGTTCCGCAACTTCCGACATCGAGCTCGTGCGTGTCGAGGGCGTCCACGGCCCGCGCGACCTGGTCGTGATGGTGCTGAGCTAGACAGACAAAACGGCCAGCCACGTCCCTTTGCGGATCGTGACTGGCCGTTTTGCTGTCATTGTTTCCCGTGCCACGCTTTCGCGCGCAGAAGTAAGTATGGCGGATCAACCGTCGAGCACAATGGGCCTGCCCTGTGTGTTTCTCACGTATTGGGTGCCAGCGTGCTGGAATCTACGCAATTTCGGTGCCGGCGCACGTCGGTGCTAGTCTTGGTCAGTCGGAGATTTACTCCGGTGATGTCTTCGTAGCTCAGTGGATTAGAGCATCGGTTTCCGGTACCGAAGGTCGCAGGTTCGAATCCTGTCGGGGACACAGTGTGAAGTCTCGAGACATCGTTCCTACGGTGTCTCGAGATTTTTCGTTTTGGGGTTGCCCGGGGGTTGGGCGAGTTCGTTGTGGGATCGGTTGTAGTAGATGCGGTCTTCGGTGAGTGTGTAGGACGCGATTTGTTCCCCGGTGGTGGTGATTTTGATGTCGACGTGGTTATCGACGATGACCATTGTGATGGGTTCTCCGCCCCAGCGTCTCCCGATGTAGAGGCGTCGGAGTTGGCCGCGCCAGCGCAGTGTTGCTTTACCGTTGTTGCCGACTTTGTCGGTGCGTAGGCGAAAGTCTTCGGTGGTCTTGATGAGGGGTGGTGCGGCTTTTGGCAGTGCGGTGTATGCCTCGAGCGGTGTGGCTTGGCCGAGTGCTCTGTGGGGGCGTGTTCGGTTGTAGTAGTCGATGATTTCGTCAATGTCGTTGTTGAGTCTTTCGATGCTTGTGGCAGGGGGTAAAGCGGCGAGTGCGAGTTTGAGTGTTTGGTGGAAGCGTTCTACTTTTCCCTGGGTTTGGGGGTGGTAGGGTTTGCCGTTTTTCTGCTGTATGCCCAGGTCGAGGAGGAGTTGTTCGAAGCCGTTTCGTGATGGGTTGGTTCTATCGCCGCTGGTAGTGAAGGCTCGTCCGTTGTCTGTGAGGGTGGATTGCGGGTAGCCGTTGGTTTCAGCGGCGTGGATGAAACTGTCGATGACGTTTCCTACCGTGGCGTTGCTAAATGCTTTGCAGTAGAGGACGTAGCGGGAGTGGTCGTCGAGGATTGTCAGGATTGCGACACGCCGGTGGCCTGCGATAGACCAGTCGCTGTAGTCCATTTGCCAGGTTTCGTTGGGTTGGTCGGCTTCGAACCTAATCCATGAGCTGCGTGGGCGTTTTTAAGGCTGGGGTGTGACGTAGCCGTTGTTGGAAAGTATGCGATGGATTGTTGATGCAGCTGGCGGCGGGTCCACGCCTTCTTGTTGGAGGTGCCAGCGGATGGTGTGAGCGCCGGCGTCTGTGCCGCGGCTGGTGAGTGTTTCTCGCAGTTCGATGATTCGTTTAACAACGGTGTCGTCGGTGGCGCGGGGGTTGGTGTGTGGGCGTTTGGATTTGGGTTCAAGGGCGGGGAAACCACCTTCGTTGTATCGCTTTTGCAGTGTGCGTACCCAGCGAGTGGAGACGTTGAAGTGTGCTGCTGTTTCGGCCTGGTTCATGCCGGTGATGAGCATGGTTTCGATGATGATTCGCGGGCTTGGCTTCTTTTTGTTCTCCATTGGTTAAGCATGGAGGAACGATGTCTCGAGACAGCTGATTGCGGGACCCCGGGGCACTTCTGTCGAGGAGACTGCCCACCGGTACGGTGTATCGAGACATGTACACAGGAAAGGCCGGAACAGTGTCACGAGACATGCGGAACGATGTCACCGAACCAGACACTGTCGGGGACACAATATGAAGTCACGCAGGGGGTTTCACGAAACTGTTCCAATCTTTTCACGAAACCCCGCGCCAGCCGAAAGAAAACGGCCGCGAACACAAAAGTGACCCGCTCCGTTCGTTCGGAGGGGTCATTTTTCTTTGTCTGAACGCCGTTCCTGCACGGGTTATAGCGCGGATTGTTTATGAGCGCGGACCGAGCCACGGAAGAGTTTCCGTACTCATCTGGTGGCGCGGTTTTTGCAGCGCTTCATAGCGGTCTTGTTGCTGTGATCACGCAGGACTGGCTGCGGGTAGTTGTTGGGGTCTGAACCGAGAGGGGTGCGCCCGGTCGGGGCCGTTTGGAACACTGCTGCTCCGTCAGAGCCCGAAGGCTCCGCCACTGACGAGGATCACGATGCCGAGGCCGATGAGAACGATGGGAAAGAGGATGTCCTCAAAGCGTTCGAGCACTTCCGCGATCGGGGGGCGGGTGGCGACGAACTTTGCCAGGGCCACCAGGACCGCAACGAGCGCGAGGAAGATAACACAGTAGGCGACTACTGTGAGAGGTTCCACGCTGAGGAATACAGGGGTGTAGACGCCGATGTTGTCGCCGCCATTGGCAAAAGTGACGCCTGCGACTGTCCAAACGCCGACCTTCTTGCCGGCAACCTTGGCCTCGTCGTCATCGTCGTCATCGTCTCCGCGCCAGGCCTCCCATGCGGCCCAGAGGCCGAGGCCCAGAGGGATGAGACCAAAGTATGGGATGGCTGCCGGGGGCAGGAATGCTCCGGCACCGATGGTCACAAGGATCGCGGCGACGAGGATGCCGGCAAATCCGAGGTACTGGCCGGCCAGAATACGGGCGGTGGTGCCGCTCTGGCCTGCCCCTCGCGCGAAGAAAAGGGAGAGCACGATGATGTCGTCGATGTTGGTAACTGCGAACAGGCCTATCGCCTGCAAGACCGTGGTGAGCATTACGCGCCCTCCCCAGCTACGTCGCATCCGGGAACCGAGCAGGCGGGATCGATGCACGGGGCATCTTCGTCTACTGCCAAGGTGGCATCGACCAATGTAGTCAGCGCCTGCGCCAGGTGCGGATCGGCGATCTCATATCGCGTCCGACGCCCCTCGGGCTCGGAGACGACAATCCCACAATCGCGCAAGCATGCCAGGTGATTGGACACGTTCGAGCGTGTCAGGTCCAGATCTCGGGACAGTTCCGCCGGGTAAGCGGGATGGTCGAGCAGGGTCAAGATGATCCGGGATCGAGTGGGGTCGGCCAGTGCACGACCCAGGCGGTTCATCACGTCGAGACGCGAAGCAATAGTCAGCATGCACTGAACTATACAGCGAGCACTGAACTAGTCAAGTTCCGGGTAGCGGTACAGCTGTGTGTGCTGCTCAAGAGACAGTGGAAGTAGCAGAGATGGCAGAGATTCCGGCAAAGTTGCGAAAACAGCACCGCCAGCCTGGACACCGGTAACGAAGAGCGCGACGGTCACGTGCGCAGCGACGACTTCTTCGCCGTCGAGCAGTTCCCGGAGATGACGTTTACCTCCACCAGCTTCGACGTTGACGCTTCCGGCAACGGCTCGGTGACCGGCGACCTCACCATCAAGGGCACCACCCGCCCGGTGACCTTCGAGGTTGAAACCTTCGGCGTTGAGGAGGACCCATTCGGCAACACCCGCATCGGCTTCGAGGCGAAGACCACGATCAACCGCACCGACTTCGGCATCGACTTCCAGGCACCGCTGAACTCCGGCGGCATGCTCGTCGGTGAGAAGGTGGGTATCGAGATCGAGGGCTCGGGTATTAAGCAGTAAAGGGGGCGTCGCTAAGCAAAGCCCCTTATAACGGCGGATCCGCTATTCGCGAACCTGCCGTTAATTTTGTCTGCGCGCGTCGATGTCCGCCACAACCTCCTCTGGGCGCTCGGCGGAGGCAAGGTACGTCGTGGTGCGGGTATCGATCTGCACCGTCGGCCCACCGACGATATAGGCCGTGGCGTTTCCGACGGCGCGCGGGCCTGCCCCCTCGATGAGACCGGTGTCCGGGCCGACCTGAACGCTGGTGATAGTGCTGAGGTTTACCGAGTGGGAGAAGCCCAGCACCGACATAGTGACCGCCTCGTCGGACACCGTGATTGTGGTGCGCATTGCAACGCAAGCAACCGTAAGGCCGACGAGGGCGAGGGCGAAGATGACCGCTGCGGGATTCGAGTCGACCAACATCGGAGCCAGCGCAGCGGTAACCGCTAGTGCCGCAGCTACCGCCAGCCACAGGATCGGGCCGTTCAGTCGGCGCGTGTACACGGACTCGGACATGCCGGACAGCGTAGGCGCGCCGCGGGAACCGTGCAAAGCTGTTGATACTTTTGTGGCATGCACATGCCGCCAATCGGACTCATCGCTCTGCAGGGAATCGGTGTTGTTGTTTTTGTGCTCATCGCGTGGGTGCTAACGCAGCGACGGATGGGATTTCCGTGGTCTGCCATCGGGTGGGGCGCGCTGTCGTTCCCGCTGTCGCAGATTGCTCGACTCGCCGTGATTACACCGCTGAACGTGCTGTGGGCCCAGATCCTCTCCCCCGGTGCGGCGGCGACGGCGACGGTGGCCACGATGTTGATCAGCTCGGGCTTGTTTGAGGAGACAACCCGCTGGGTCGTGTTGCGGTTCTGGACGAAGAGCACCCGCGCGTGGCGCGAAGGCGTTGGGTTCGGGTTGGGCCACGGCGGCATCGAGGCCATCTTGATCATCGCGGGCACGGCGCTGACGAACGCGGTCCTGATGATGAACTCGGATGCGATTGTAGAAAGCGTGGCCAAGTCCGGCGACCCGGCCGCCGCTGGAGCGATCGGTCAACAGATCGATACGCTTAAGCAGCTGACGTTTACAGACATCGGACTGAGTTGGTACGAGCGTGTGCTTGCGGTGGTTGTGCACGTCGCGTTCACGCTGATCGTGCTTCGCGCGGTGCGCGAGCGCAGGTGGCAGCTGTGGCTGCTCGCCGTCGTCGCGCACATCGCGTTCAACGCGGTGGTGGTGGTCGTCGGCGCACCAGCGGGTGCGTTGGCGGTGTACGCGATCATGACGGTCGTCGCAGCCGTTGCACTGTGGACTGTAGCCTTCGGCCCGCTGTCGCGCCGCGCAGTGGAAGGCGCGGGGGCTAGAGCCCGTTAAAACTCAGCCGGGATGACGATCCAAGACACGACGTAGGCGAGGAAACCCGGCAGGAACCCGGCGAGCGCGAGCAGGACGAAGACGATGCGCACAAGCGTCGGGTCGACGTTCAAGTACTCGGCGAAGCCGCCACACACGCCGGCGATGACCTTGTCGGTCATGGAGCGGGTCAGCCGGCGCGGCGGCTGCGGGTTGTTGTACATGGGGTACGGAGAAGACATCAGATACACCCTTTCGATGAGACTCTAGCTGTCGTTTTCCATCCTATTGTCCACCGCGAGTACTGCGTCGACGAATTTCTGCACATGGGCGCGATCGGTGCTGGTAGTCGGTGCAAAAATCAGTCGGCGCACTGTCTCGACGTGGTTCGGCACAGCGTCCTCGAGGCGTTCCAGCCCCTCCGCTGTGAGCGCCACTGTGACACCGCGGGCGTCGTTGGCACAGCTCCCCTTCACCACAAGACCGCGCCTTTCCATGCGAGTCACCTGGTGCGAACCGCGCGAGCGATCCCAATTCAATTGCGCGCATAAGTCCCGCAAGCGCATGCACTGGCCCTCAGCCTCCGACAGCTGGACCAGCACCGCGTACTCGGCCGAGGTGAGATCGAAGTCGGTGCGCAGCTCCTCGTCGATTTCCCTGCTGACTTTCAGGGCCGCCTCGATGAGTCCACGCCAGAGGCGTTGTTCCTCCTCACTGAGCCATTGTGGTTCGTTTGCCACTGCTCCCCTCCTGTTTATTTCTGCCAAGTTACTGCCAATTCATTGGAAAGATCAATTTTCGGTTTGTTGACGCGTCCATTATTTACTACAGTCTTACATCAATGCATCCCCCTCCAAGGCATTGCATGTACAGAGTTTGAGCCCGGCACCGCCCCCTCCAGGGTGCCGGGCTCAAACGCTTCCTTCGGGTTACGCGCTCGCGGTGGGCGCCTTCAGTTCCGCTATGGCATAGCGCCGCGCCGCGTTGACGCGGTCGAACCTGCTGGGGAAACAGGTCAACACGATCACCTGGGCGTTTTGCCCAACTTGGTCGAAGAGCAGGTTCATGCGGCTCAGCCGGTCTGGGTCCGTGGCCCCAAGCGCGTCGTCCACCACAACCGGAACCGGCGACGTCGACCCCGTGCCCGTGACCAGGTCGGCGATGGCGAAACGGGTCAGGATCGCCAGCTGCTCCTTCGTGCCGCCGGAGAGCTCCGACAATGGCACCGTCGTGCCGTCGACCGTGCGCTCGGTAATCTCCAGCGAATCGCCGAAGTTGAAGTCCACGCTGGAGCCGTAGATGACGCGGGCGTGGTTGCGCAGGGCCTCGTTGAACGGCGCGGTGTAGCGGGCGCGGGCGGCGTCGCGGTGAGCCACCATCGTCTCCCGGAGAAGGCGGGCGGCTTCGGCGCGGCGGGTGGTGCGTTGGAGATCGGTTTCGGCCTTGTCTAGCTCCGCCTCGGCACGGTCTGCCTTTTCTGCGGCGCCAGCGGCGAGGTCGATGCGGCCAGCGAGCTCGCGGATCCGGTTCTCCGCGTCGGACTTGCGCTGTTTCAGGTTTTCGACGCGGGTAGTGGCCCCGTTAAGCAAGCGCTCGGCGAGCTCCGGGTCGGCCGCAGCGGAACGCGCTGCGAGGTCGTCGTGGACCTTCTTCGCCTCCACCATCTCGGCGCGCACGGTCTCGAGCGCCGCCTTCATCGCGTCGCGCGGGTGCTTCTCCTCCGCCGCGTCGAGCTCCGCCTGGGCCGCGTCGCGCTCCGCGTCCTTCGTCTCCGAGCGGGTCTCAAGCACAGTGAGCTCGTTTGCGGCCTTGCGGTCAGCGTACGGTTTCACCGCCGCGTCAGCGTTGTCCACTTCGCGCTCCGCATCCGCGAGGGCGGTTTCAGCTTCGCGCAGCGCTTGCTCGGTGTCGGCTGGGGTCAGTTCCGCCACCGCGCCATCGTCGAGACCCAACTCTTCGGCGAGCTCGGCCACCGTCGACTGCAGAGCCGCGCGCTCGGCGCGAAGGGTTTCTAGGTCGCTGCCCCCGAGCAGGTCCGCGCGGCGCTGCTTCGCGGCCTTGAACGCGGTGGCGTGCTCTTTGTGCTCGTCGCGGGCGGTTCGGGCGGCGGCGATGGAGGGGTATCCGGTGGCGTCGATAAGCGAATCGAGCTTTTCCTCCGCCTTGCGCACTGCCTCGCGGGGGTCCTCGGACCCCTGCGCCGCGCGGTACACCACTGTGTAGTCCCCCAGCACCACCTCGGTGCCCTCGAAGACCCCGATGGATACCGTCCCGTCGACCTCGCGCTGCTTACCGTCAACCTTGATGCTTTGGCCGGTGGCGCAGATGTCCAGCTTCGCGGCTGCGGCGTCGAGCAATCGCCGCTGGAGCGCGACATCGCTTTCAGCTTCCTCGAGTGCCCGGATGTCTTTGTCGGTGACCTCCCGGCGCGGGGTCTTCTCCAGCAGGTCGGTGTAGGTCTTGTCGGCCTCCTCGACGCGCTCGATGAGCTCGTCTTTGGCGCGCAGATCGTGTGCCGCGCGCGCGAGGTCGCGCCGTTTGCCGGCGGTTCTCGCGGTACTGCGCGCATCTGCCGCGCCGGCTTTCGCTTCCTCGCGCGCCTGGGTGAGATTTGTTAGCTTCTCCGCCTCCTGCTCAGCGGCCTCGCGGGCGGGAGCAAGCTTTGCGCGAATGTCGCCCGCTTCCTTGGTAAGGGTCTGTACCCGCTGGGTGAGCTGCTCGCGCAATGCAAGGTCTTCCTCAGCGCGCTCAAGCGCCGCGGCAGCGCGGGTAAATTCCTCGCGCGATCGTTGCGCCTGCTCACCGAGTTCGCGGGCCTGTACAGCCTCGGCCTCGCGCGCAGCCGCCTCTTCAAGCGCCTCGGGCATCTCGGCATCGGCGTTTCGGATCTCCTCCTCGCGGCGGGCGACCTCGTCGACATAGGTCGAAAGCTCCGCCACCTCGCGGCGAGCGCGGTCGTGCGCGGCCTTCGCCTCTTCGACCGCAGTGAACTTGGCGGCGTAGGACGCCTTCTCCTTCGCCTTCGCACCCGCGGTGAAGTACTTGGCGTACTCCTCCTCGACCGCGGCCATCAGGTCAGTGTCCTCTACGGCGACCGCCTCGCCCCCGGAGCGGTCCTGCAGCGCAGCGGCGATCGAGGGAATGCCGGCGGCTTGAATACCCGGGTCGAGCTGGCCCTGGCGAAGGAACAGGTTCTGGGCGAGCTCGCGGTCCATGTGCTCGCTCAAGATGCGCTCAAGCTGGTCGTCGGCTTCCCTGCCCGTGTAAGTCTTGCGCTGCGGCGCCGTGATCTCGAGGACTGATTCGGGGCTTTTCAGCCACTGTTTGCGAATGGTGAAGGAGGTCTCGCCCACCGTCGCGCTGAGCGTGACAGCGGGAGTGACGTCGCGGCCGACCGGCGAGACGGCTTTGATCTCCTTTTTCTTCGCCGAGCTGCGCTCGCGTAGGACGAGGTCGACCGCGTCCAATATGGTGGACTTGCCTGCCTCGTTGTCGCCGTGGATGACAATGACGCCGGTGTCTGGCAAGTCGCGGAGTACAAGGTGTTCGATGCCGCGGAAGTTTTCGATTTCGAGGCTGTGAATGCGCATTCTTACTTCTCCTCTTTGCTCACGCGGAACAACAGGTTGACGGCGTCGCGGGCTTGGCTGTCGTTGGCGCCGCCATCTGCGCCCGAGGCAAGTGAAACCAGCTCGCGCATCGCTTCTTTGGCGTAGCCGGTCAGCGGGAGGTTCTCTAGCTCCTCGTCGCTGGGTTCGAGGTGCAGATTCATCAGCCGCTCGCGGGGGTACAGGGCGGCGAAGATCGGCTCCAACTCCCCCAGGCGCCGCTCAAGATCTGCGGTGGCCTCGAGCCCGAGCGTCCCGGAGAGCGCGTACTTGATCACGGTGCGGGATTTGTCGGGGTAAGCCTCCAAGGTTTCGATAACGCGGTCGACATCGCCGGCGTCCGCAACGTCGAAGTGGAGGGCATCGAACGTCCACTGGCCGGTGGCCACCGGCTTCACATCGACGGTGCTCGTCGTCCCGGTTTTGTCCACGCTGACTACAAGCACGTTGCCGGAATCTGTCTCGCCGCCGGCCACCCCGGGGGTGAGATCGTGGTAGTCAGTCGTCTCCGGCGAGCCCGAGAACCACACCCGGCCGCTTGCTCCCAACTGCTGCGTTGAGTGGGTGTCCCCGAGCGCGACGTAATCGATGGTGCCGTCCGCCAGCTTTTCCTCTAACCCCAGGAGGTCGATCAGCGCCGGGTTCGCGTCCGCCCCGTAGCCCTCCACTTGGCCGTGGCCCACAAGGATGCGGATGCGCTCGCTCGGCGCTAGATCGCGCACCGACTTGGCGCACAGGTCCTCGGAGGCGTGCTTGGTCATTAGCGGCGCGCCGACGACATCCACTCCGTCCGCGACCTCGACCGGGCCGCAGGAATCGAGCACCGCGACCCCCTCGATGCCCTCGGTGCTGCGGAAGATCGAGTCGGCCACCAGCGGGTCGTGGTTGCCGGGCAGCAGGTAGACCGGCACGGGAAGTTTGCGCAGCGCCTCCAGCGCGCGGCCCAAGGTCGCGAGCTCGAGCGCGTTGTGCTCGAACACGTCGCCCGCAACGACAATGAACTGCGCGCCGTGCTCTGTAGCCACCTCCCCCAAGCGCTCTACTGCGCGCAGCCGCGCATCGTCGAAACGGGATTGGGCTTCGGGCGGCAAGAACTTTCTTGTCATCCCGATCTGCAGGTCGGAGGTGTGGATGAAGGTGGTGTGCGTCATGCCTTAACCAATACCAGGCCACCCCAACACGCCCGCGCCCTCGTCGAACACAGAGGCTAAAGGATGGCTCGCCTGCGGATAACGATTTGCGCGAGTTGACCGACCCCTGTAGCTCCCACGGATTTGACTAGACAACATACCTGGGGAAACGGGCCTGAAAAGCGCCCGTTTTTCCTTGGGAGCTACACCCCGGTCCGGACTGAAACGCGCACTCGACCACGAACTTGAACCGGCCCCTGCAGCTCATCCCCACCCCGGCTGCCCTGTAGCTCCCAATGATTTGACTAGACACCTCACCTGGGGAAACAGGCCTGAAAAGCGCCCGTTTCTCCTTGGGAGCTACACCCTGGGCCGGACTGAAACGCACACTGAAACCGACCGCTGTAGCCCATTCGCACCCCGGCAACCCTGTACGCGCTAGTCGTCTTCTTCGACCAGCGTGTCGTACAGGTCTTCGATGTCGGCGACCGCGTTGAGCAGGTCGATGTTGGTAAACGACACGCTTTCCAACGCGCGGCGCAGAAGGTCGGTGTCGGAATCGTCGATCATGGGGGCGATCTTGGGGTTCGGCAGGTCGGGCATGTCCCGGCCCGACCAGAAGTATTCGGATCCGGCTTCGGCGTTGGCTTTGGCGATGGTGTACGCCCCGTCGCGAAGCGATGCCTCCACCGCATCCATCGCCATGTTGCGGATGGCGAACACGGTGGCCGGCTGCTGGTTGATGCGCCGGGCCGCCGCGACGGCGACGGCGACGGCGTGCTTGCACACATCAGCAGGGTCGGGGCAGTCGCAGAAGAAACGGAACTCCTCCGGGGCGGCCCCGAGGAAGACGTCCAGCACCTCGTCAGGGAACTCGCCCTTCTCTGCCCGCTCAAGCCCGCCAGGCGTTGCCGCCATCGCACTCATCGCCTGCTTCAGCTCTTCCTGCGTGCGTACCGGAAGGATGAAACCGGCGTAGAACGGTTCGTTCTGGCTGCCCGCCACGCTTGCGTCCATGGAGTTCGGCCGCACCCGAAGCTCGGTGACGTGACCTTTCTCAGCGTAGTCGCGGCCCCGCTTCACGCGCCCCGCGTCTGTGCGGCGAAGCGCGGCATTGAGCACCACCATCGCGGCGTGGGAGAGCTGGTCCGCAGGCTCTGACACCGTGGGTGAACCCGTCTCCTCCGGGGAGCTCACGCGCCGGCGCGCGCCAAAGTTGGCGTAGATGACGTTGTCTTCGCTCGGCCTATTCACGGTGCCCCCTGAAACTAATGAGCTTGGCCAGGTCATCGGCGTCGAGCTCGGTGATCCAGCCCTCGCCCTCCCCGACCACGGCGCCGGCGAGGTGCATCTTGCCGTCAAGCACTTCCTGGATGCGCTCCTCCATCGTGCCGCGGGTGATCATCTTGTACACCGTGACATCCTTCTGCTGGCCGATGCGGAAAGCGCGGTCCGTCGCCTGGTTCTCCACCGCAGGGTTCCACCAGCGGTCCATGTGCACCACAATCGACGCCGCGGTGAGGTTCAACCCCGTGCCGCCAGCTTTCAGCGACAGCAGCATCGCGGGAGGACCGTCCGGGGATTGAAAGCGCTCCACCATCGCGTCGCGGGCATTTTTGCCCACCCCGCCGTGCAGGAACGGGATCTGCTCACCGAGCCGCTCGCTCAAGTACGGCTGGAGGATGTCGCCGAACGCCTTGTACTGGGTGAAGATCAGCACGCGCTGGCCGGTCTCCGCGGCCTGGTCGAGGATCTCAACCAGTTTCTCCACCTTGCCCGAGCGGTGGCGCCCCTTGATGGTGACCGGGGAGCCGTCGCCGAGAAAGTGCGCCGGGTGGTTGCAGATCTGCTTGATGCGGGTGATCATCGACAAAACGAGCCCGCGCCGCGCCATGCCCTCGCGGCGCGCCAGCTCGCGCCCCATCTCCTCGGTCAGCGCGGTGTAGAGCGCGCCCTGCTCCGCCGTCATGTCCACCCCGATGACGTGCTCGGCCTTATCCGGCAGGTCGTCCACGATCGCCTGGTCCGTTTTCAGGCGGCGCAAGATAAACGGCGCGGTGAGGCGCTGCAGCCGCTGCCCCATTTCCTCGCTCAGCGCGTCGTCGCCGCGCTCGATGACCTTGGCAAAGTGGTTGCGGAAAAAGGCTTGCGAGCCGAGCATGCCAGGGTTCACGAAATCGAGCAGGCTGCGCAGCTCCGCCAGCTTGTTTTCGATCGGGGTGCCGGTGAGCGCAATGCGCTGGCGCGCCGGCAGGCGCCGCACGCTTTTCGCCGCCTGCGTGCCAGCGTTTTTGATGGCCTGGGCCTCGTCCACCACCACGTGGTCCCACTGGATCGCCGAGAGGTCGGCGGAGTCCCTGCTCACCACGCCGTAGGAAGTGATGACCAGGTCCGCCTGGCTCGCGGCTGCGACGAGTTCCGCCCCGCGCAGGCGCCCGTTGCCGTGGTGCACCACAACCTTCATGCTTGGCACGAACTTCTGCGCCTCGCGGGCCCAGTTGCCCACCACCGACGTCGGCGCGATGACAATGGACGGCCCCGCTTTCCGCCCCGCGTCTGCCTCGACCGCGAGGAGCGCGAGGAGTTGGAGGGTTTTGCCTAACCCCATATCGTCGGCAAGCACTGCCCCCAAGTTGTTCCTGGACATGAAATACAGCCAGTCCACCCCTCGCCGCTGGTACTCGCGCAGCACCGCTTGAACGGTGGGCGGGATGTCAACGCGCTCGGGCGCCGGGCGGTCCGTGCCGCCGAGCAGGGAGTTGTACCAGGTCGCGCCGGTGATCTCGACCGGCGGTTCCAAGCCCGCCTCCGCCGAGGACTCGAGCGCGAGCTGGCGCAGCTCGGACGCGGACACCGTGCCGCCGAGCTCCTCTTTCTCCGCCTCCTTCATCTCCTCGCGCAGCTTGGCCGCGTGCGCCGCGAGTTCCTCAGCGTCGCCGCTACCCGCTGCCTTCGCCATCGCGGCAAGCCGCTCGGCCGCCTCCACGCGCTGAGTCAGCTCCTCAAGACTCGATTTGTGCAGCTCGCGCATGTAGCGCTCGGTGCGGGCGAGCCCGGCCTTATCCGCCAGCACCCACTCGCCGCGGAGCTTCACTAGGCCGGACTTGGAGTTGACCAGCTCCCGCATCTCCTCGTCGGTAAGTTCCATGTCGCCGACGGAGACGCGCCAGTCGTACTGCATGAGCGTGTCGAAGCCCAGGTGGCGCACAGTGGATGTGTCGTACGGGTTCTGCTCGCGGGTGACGTGCAGTTTCGCGCGTGTCTCCGCAGTGGTCCACGCCTTCGGCAGCATGACGGCGAAGCCCACGGCGCGCAGCCTGGATGCGCCCGCGCGGACAAACTCCGCGATCTCGTCGGCGGTTAAGTAGATGTCCCAGTCCCCGTCGTCGGGGCCGCCCTGCACCCCCAGCGGGTGCGGGTGGCGGGCTGGATCCACCAGGTCGGTCGCGGCGACCGCGCGGGCGAGCTCGCTGCGCAGGCGCTGCGCCGTCTGCCCGTCGTAGTCGTGCTGGCGCACCGGGCGCGGCGCGTCGGTGCCGGAGCGCACCTGCACGCGCACCGGCCACACGTTGGCGTTTGCGCTTTCCCCGCCACCGCCCTCGCCGTCCTCCAGCGGCGCGTCCGCGATGAACACCAGCTGCAGGTTGACAGCGGCGATCGAGCCGTTCCAGTCCCCCATCCGCCGCGACAGAAGCGCGCTGCCGCGGCGCAGCGGGGCGCCAGTGAGCAGCGAGTTGATGAAGTCGTGCCGGCCGTACGGGCGCGCATCCAGGGCGGTGCCGGCGTCGCGCAGCCGCTCGGTGGCAATCCAGTGGACCAGCGTCTTGGCCATGTCCTCGCTCAACGTGGGGTTGTTCGCAACCAGCACCCCGGGCGCGGCCGCGACCATGGACGCGAGCCAACCGCGCTCCGCCACGCCGGTGCCGAGCTGCCACTGTGCGTACCAGAGCGCGTCCTTCAGCGGCACCTGGATAGTCACGCGCCCGGCGCGCACGAAGCGGTCGAGGCCGCGGAACATCTGCACGAGCCAACGCAGGTCCGGCGCGAGCGCCCCGCTCTCCTCCGGCGCCAGCTTGGCCAGGCCGGATAAGAGCAGCACCGTGTCTTCAGGCGTCAGCGCCGCCGTGGGCGCCACCAGCTCCACGGGGCGGCCCTTGGGTGTTTGCAACCGGATCTGGTTGCGGTGGCGGAACTTGTTGCCGTCTATCAGCTCGTGCACCACCGGCGGAAACGTCTCTGGCCCAACCTTGTCCATGGTGACAATGCGGTGGCCTTCGACCTGCTCAACCCACATGTTGAGGCCGGACTCCGGCAACCAGAGTCCGTGGAGCAGGAATTGAGGCATACCCACTGTTATAACACCCTCCTCAAACACGGCCGTGAGCGTTCATTTAATGAAGTACGATGTCATCCACATCACACTTTTAGTGAGAAGGAGGAAACATGTCAGACAATTTTTGGCTGGTGCTCGCCATCGTCTTGTACTTCGGCGCGATGGTTGCCATCGGCTTCTACTCGTGGATGAAGACGAGTAAGTACGACGACTACGTGCTCGCCGACCGCGGCCTAAGCCCGTTTGTCGCCGCGCTGTCCGCTGGCGCGTCGGACATGTCGGGGTGGCTGCTCATGGGTCTGCCCGGCGCCCTGTACGTCTCGGGCATGAGCGAGCTGTGGATCGTCATCGGCCTGTTCATCGGCACCTGGGCAAACTGGAAGTGGGTTGCGCCGCGTCTGCGCGCGTACACCGAGGTCTCCAACAACTCGATCACGCTGCCCAGCTTCTTTGAAAACCGCACCCGCGATTCTTCGCGTGTCCTGCGCGTTACGGCTGCGCTGATCATCATCTTCTTCTTCACGTTCTACGTTTCCTCCGGCATGGTCTCCGGCGGCCGCTACTACGAGTCCACCTTCGGCGGGGATTACGTCACCGGCATGCTCATTGTCGGCTCGATTACAGTGCTTTACACCTTCTTCGGCGGCTTCCTCGCCGTGAGCTACACCGACGTGGTGCAGGGCATCTTGATGTTCGCGGCTCTTATGATCGTTCCGATCATGGCGCTGATCGCCGTGGATAACCCGGGCGACATCTTCTCCTACGCCACCTCCAACCCGTACGGCCCGTGGCCGGAGGGTAACCCGGACTACTTCAACGTGGTCGCCGGCGTCTCGGTAGCAACCATCATCGGTAACTTGGCGTGGGGCCTGGGCTACTTCGGCCAGCCGCACATTGTCACCCGCTTCATGGCGCTGCGCTCCCCCGCTGAGGCGCGGGCAGGCCGTCGCACCGGCATGATCTGGGTCGCTTTTTGCTACGTTGGCGCGATCTTCACCGCGCTAGCAGCCACCATCTACTTCGGCACCACCACCGACTTCGTCACGGACCGCGAAGGATTCGAGACCGTGTTCCTGGATCTCGCGCGCCTGATGTTCCACCCGCTGATTGCCGGCATCATTCTCACAGCCGTCCTGGGCGCGATCATGTCCACGATGTCCTCGCAGCTGTTGATCACGTCCTCGGCCCTGATCGAGGACCTCTACCGCATCTTCAAGAAGGAGCCGAGCCAGGGCGCTCTACTCTTCTTGTCGCGCACCATGGTCGTTGCCATCGCTGTCATCGCAATGTTGATGGCGTTTAACCCGTCCGACACCATCCTCGGCCTCGTCGGCTTCGCGTGGGCGGGCTTCGGCGCCGCATTCGGCCCGGTGGTACTCGCCTCGCTGTACTGGCGCCGCCTGACCGCCCCTGGCGCGATCGCAGGCATGATCGTCGGCGCCGTGACCGTCTTCGTCTGGGGCACGTTCTACGGCGACATCATCTACGAGATCGTCCCGGGCGTCATTCTGGCCACCCTCGCGATGGTCGTCGTCTCGCTGATGACCCAGCCGAAGCCGGGTGTTGAAGCGGAGTTCGATCGCGCGGTTGCCGTCACCGATTACGCCCTTGCCCACCCCGAGGTCAGCTTCGCCGACGCGCTGCGGAACCAGGAGGGCGCAAAGGGCGTCTAAGAAGGGTGTGCGACGCTACCTTCTCATCCTGACCGCTCTCACAGCACTCACCGTGCCGTTCCCCACGGGGCAGCTGCTTGTCGACGCCCCCTTACAACCCCGCTTCACCACCACCGGATACCAGCGCCAACAGGCGTTCGGACCGGGGTGGGCAGTGGGCCCCAACGGTTGCGACAGCCGCCAAACCGCCATGGCCGCCGCGTGGTCCACGCCGTGCACCGTCGCCTACCGCGACTGGGACGTCGGCCCCATCCGCGACCCCTACACCGGCGACAATCTCCTCCCGATAGACGTGGAGATCGACCACATCTACCCGCTCTCCGCGGCCTGGGACATGGGCGCCCACGCCTGGCCGCAAGAGATGCGCCTCGCCTTCGCCAACGACCCGCTGAACCTCACCGTCACGTCGTCGCGGGCCAACCAGTCCAAGTCCGACGCGCTGCCCGGCGAGTGGATGCCGCCGGACCGCTTAGCCCGCTGCGCCTACTCCCGGCGTATTTCGGCGGTGGCATCGAAGTACAACCTGCCGTTCACACGGGAAGATCAGCGCGCTATGCGGCGCTCGTGCGGAGGGTTTCAGGGTCTCATTTCCCGCAGATCCCTGTAGTGTTGGGCGTCATGAACACATTTTTCGTCTTCCTGCACGTCGCTGCAGCGATCGTTCTGCTCGGTCCCGTGGTGGTTTCCTCTTCAATGTTCCCGGCAGAAGCCTCCAAGGCGCGCGCCGGCGGCGAAGAGTCCACCGGTCACGCATCGGTGCTGCACAAGATCACCCGCAACTATGGCCTCCTCTCCCTGCTCGCCCCGCTGCTCGGCGGCGTGGTCATGGCCATGGACTGGGAGGTGCACAAGTCCAACTACCTGCTGCACACCGCCATCGTGCTTTCCGTCATCGCGTGGGCGATCCTGCTCGGCATGGTGATCCCGCAACAGCGCAAGATTATGGGCTCCCTCGGCGCGCTTGAGCCGGCCGACGCAGCTCCTGGCGACGTCACCGAGAACTTCGAGAAGGCCAAGGCTAAGGCAGCAGCCGGCGCCGGCATCTTCAACCTGCTCTGGTTCCTCACCCTGATCCTGATGTTCGTCCCTGCCCCGGACACCTGGTAAACCGCCTGCGCGAAGACCAAGAAAGTGCCCGCCCTCGTTCATTGAGGGTGGGCACTTCCCGTTTGGGCAGTTGCTGATAGCGGGTAACTCCGCAAGGCCGTCACGACGACCTGCGGAAACGCGAACCAGGCCGCGAGTTATCCGCTATCACCGTCCGGCGCGGCGCTAGTCGCGGTCCCGGTTCCGGAACCCACCGCCGCGGCCACCGCGGTCGCGGTCCCGGCCCCCGCGGTACCCGCCGCGGTCGCGGTCGCCCCGGTAGCCGCCGCGGCCGCCCCGGTCGCGCGGCGGCGCACCGTGGTCGCGCTGGATGTTGATCAGCTGACCGGAGATGCGGGTGTCGCTCAGGCGGTCGAGCACGGACTGGTCGAGGTTCTTCGGCAGCTCAACCAGAGTGAAGTCGCCACCGATGGTGATGCGGCCGAAGTCCTTGGAGCTCAGCCCGCCCTCGTTAGCCAGGGCGCCGACGATGGCACCCGGGCGGACGTGCTGGCGCTTGCCCACATCCAGGCGGTAGGTGTCGAAGCTGCCGCGGTCACCGCGATCGAAGCGGTCGTCCCGGTCGCGACCGCGGCGGTCGTCGCGGTCGAAACGGTCGCGGCCCCGGCGGTCCTCGCGGTCGAAACGATCGCGGTCGCGGCGGTCGCGCTTGTCCTTCGGCGGCTCCTTCATCAGGAACTCGTCGCCGGCCTGGGCCTGGGTGGCCAGTGCTGCGGCGACATCGTCCATCGGGACGTTGTTGGCCGCGGAGTACTCGCGCACCATCGACTTGAACACGTCCAAGTCGGAGGCCTCCAAGGACGCGGTGATGGAATCCATGAACTTCGCCTTGCGGCTTTCGTTGACCTCGTCGACCGTCGGCAGGTCCATTTCCTCGATCGTCGCGTTGGTCACGCGCTCGATGGAGCGCAGCATCCGGCGCTCGCGCGGGGTGACGAAGAGGATGGCCTCGCCGCTGCGCCCAGCGCGGCCGGTGCGGCCGATGCGGTGGACGTAAGACTCCGTGTCGTTCGGGATGTCGTAGTTCAAAACGTGGCTGATGCGCTCCACATCGAGGCCGCGGGCGGCGACGTCGGTGGCGACCAGGATGTCGAGGCGGCCGTCGCGGAGCTGATCCACCGTGCGCTCGCGCTGGTTCTGAGCGATGTCGCCGTTGATAGCGGCGGCGGAGAAACCGCGGGCGCGCAGCTTCTCGGCGATCTCCTCGGTCTCGTTCTTCGTGCGCACGAACACGATCATGGCCTCGAACTCGGTAACCTCGAGGATGCGCGTCATCGCGTCGAGCTTGTTGCGGTGCGCGGTGAACAGGTAGCGCTGGGTGATGTTGGTGTTGGTGCGGGTCTCGCTCTTGACCGTCACCTCGACCGGGTCGTTGAGGTACTGCTTGGAAATGCGGCGGATCGCACCCGGCATCGTCGCCGAGAAAAGAGCAACCTGCTTGTCCTCCGGGGTGTCCTCGAGGATGCGCTCGACATCTTCCTGGAAGCCCATGTTCAGCATCTCGTCGGCCTCATCAAGCACCAAGAAGCGCAGGTTGGAGATGTCCAGCGAGCCCTTCTCCAGGTGGTCGATCACTCGGCCCGGGGTGCCGACGATCACCTGCGCGCCGCGGCGCAGGCCAGAAAGCTGGATGCCGTAGGCCTGGCCGCCGTAAATCGGCAGAATGTGGATGCCGCCCAGGTGATCGGCGAACGACTGGAAAGAGTCCGACACCTGCAGCGCGAGCTCGCGCGTCGGCGCAAGCACCAGCGCCTGCGGGTAGCGCTCCTTCGGGTCGATCTGTGACAGCACCGGCAGCGCGAACGCCGCGGTCTTGCCCGTACCGGTCTGCGCGAGGCCGACAACGTCGCGGCCCTGCATCAGCAGCGGGATGGTCTGCGCCTGGATCGGCGACGGCTGCTCGAAACCGACGCGCTTGACGGCGTCGACGACCGTGCCCGGCAAGCCGAGGCCGTCGAAGCCGTTGTCTTCGGCCGGCTCCTCGGCAGGCTCCCCAGCCCCAGCCGGCTCTTCTGTCTCGATTACCTCTTCGAGGGTGACAATGCCCTCGGCGTTGGCTGCGTCGTCCGCAGCGCCGGTCTCCTCAGAAACCCCCGCATCCCTGGTGTCGTTTTCTGCGGCTGCGTCAGCAGTGGCCGCGACATCCTGCGGGTTATCCTGATTTTCCGACAAGTTCATGTCCGGCTTATTCTCGCCGCCGGTGGCGTTTTCGGAAATGCTCATTGTTCGCCCACCTTACGCCGTTGACCCGTTAATCTGCTATTTGTGATTTTTCTGCGCTCCTCGAAACTCCTCGCCACGCTCGCCTGCTCCGCGCTGCTCGCGAGCTGCGGTGTGCCGCTGTTCGGCCAGGCTGGTTCTGGGGTGGACAAGGGTGCGTCGGCAAGCAGTGCCCCCGACTTACTCGACACGGCCGAAACCGACGAACCGTACGTCGACGTCGACCCGAATCTGTTTATCGAGGGCTCGGGCGCCACCGTCGCGGGCACACCGGAATCCGGTGTTTCCGGGTGCTACCTGATCGACAAGACTCCCGAGGACCCGCGGCTGAGCGCGCTCGTTGTGTGCCAGGCACGCTTTCGCTATCCCACCCCGGATATCGAGTTCGACGGAGGCTGGCCCAACCCGCCGTTCGCCAACGTCGTCTCCTTCGATTTCGACGCGGAGAAATTCGAAACGGGGATGTCGCCGGGTTCGCAAGGGTTCATGTCCCCGCCGCGCGCGCTCGAGCCGGGTGAGCGCGTCACCATTTACGGCACGACGATCTACCACTTGCGCGACGGCGGGTTCCGCGCCGAGCGCGCCGGCGAAGGCTACGAGGTGCACAGCGGGGTGATCCAGCACGACTGGGATTCGACCGACCGCGTCGCGCAGTCCAAGGAGCCGGTGGACAAGGGCACCGTCTGCGGCCGCGTCTACTCGCTGGATAACAAGGACCGGCTTGTCGTCGCCGCCGAGGACGGCACCATCTGCCCCGCCGCCATGGACGCGATGGACGGCTACATCACGGCGCTGCGGGAGGGAGATAGCAGCATCCAGGGCAACGCCGCGCTGTGGGAGTCGCCGGAGAACTGGGGCTGCTCCGGCCGCTACTTCTTCGACGGCGAGGAGTACGTCGGCGCCAACGGCAAGCTCAGCTGCAGCGCGGGCGGGTTGAACGGCAGCGCGGCGGGTGACGGCAGCGGTTCCGTCGTCGCGGTTGAACCGGACGATTTGCCCCGCCTGTAGCCCTTGGCTCACGTAATCTCGTGGGCATGTCGTTTCTTCCCCGGCCCGCGGTAATCGCCGCCGCTTCGTGCGCCGTGCTGCTTGGCGCCACCGCCTGCGCAGGTGGCCAGGACGCGGTCCCGGAACCGACGATCGACGCCGCACCTGCAGCGACCCGCTCCGCAGAGACGTCAGCGACCACCGCGACGTCAGCGACCACCGAGACCACCGCGGACGCCCCGAAGATGCTCGAGCGCAGCGCCAACGAGTTCGAGGTCCCAGGCGCCTACCACGAGATGTACGCCGTCGCGCTCAAGGAGGACGACGCGACCTGCGTGTACAAACCCGGCAACTATTTCGGCTGCGAGGTGAATTTCCAGGGCGTGCTCCCGCCCGACGAGCAGCCGTACGAGTTCACCAGCGGCCCCGTCGATTACGTGGGCTTTTTAGACGACAAGTTCTACACCTCCGTCCTCGTCGGCGGCGGCGACGGCCCGGGGGTGTACCACCCGCTGAACCCCGGCGAGTTCGTCGAGATCGGTAACGTGACGTTTACCCGCAACCACGACGCCTCGGTGCGGGTGACGACGGGTAGCCACTGGTTCGAGATCGACGCGGACGGCCAGTACAGCTCCGACAGCTTCGACCCGGCCGCGGGCGGCGCATCGACGCAGGAGGTCGCCGCAGGCCCGGCCACGTGCGAGACGTTCGACTACTCCGGGCGTTTGTTCGTTGTCGAAGCAACTGATGCGAGTCTATGCGCCGCTGGCTCCCAGGCCGCGCAGGGCATGACGCGCGAGCCAAGCTCCCTGCCGCGCGAGTACGAGATTGACGGCATCTCGTTCACGTGCGAGGACAAGGGCGGCGAGCGGTCGGTCTGCACCGCGTCCACCGGCGGCCGCGTCGAGGCCCAACCGGCCTAAACCTGCGCCGTAGGATTGCCCCATGGCCATCCTCCGCACCCGCCCGCTGCTCCTCGCCGCCCTCGCATGCGCCGCACTCACCGCCTGCGGCACGGACGCGCAGGAGCAGGCGCTTGACGACGCCCCCACCACCTCCTCCCAAACCCCCTCCCCTGCAAACACGCACACCTCGGAAGCCCCAACCCCCACCGAGACCACGGGCACCAGCGAGGCCACGGAAACCACCGAGCCCACCGAGGCCACCGCCGCGCCAACTACCGCGTCCTTCGACGCCGCCCCCGCGCCCGCAGTGGAGCGCGACCCCGCCGACTTCACCGAGGCGGAGCCAACCGACCCGTTCGCCGCGTACGCGATCACGCTCTCCCCCGGCAACACGTGCGTCTACTACGCAGGTGGCGGCTACTTCTCCTGCGACCTCGCGCTGGCAGGTGCCCTGCCGCCTCTGGACCCGGACTACGGAGCACCCGCCGGCCAGCACCCGGACGTCATCATGTGGGGCGACGACCGCGGTTTCGCCGTCACCCACTCCACCGGCGGCGGCGAGGGCGCGCCGGAAGCTGCCCAGCTCTTCCCCGGCCAGAAAGTCACCGCCGGGGATTACACCTTCCAGCATTTCCAAGACGGCACCATGCGCGTTGAGCGGGCCGGGCACTGGTTCGAGGTCTCACCCCAAGGTCAGTACTCCTCGGATCGCTTCACCCCTTAAGCTCATCGTATGAATTCCGCCCCTTCGGCGCCCGCACGAGGCCTGACACACCGTCACATCCACTTCATCGCACTCGGCTCCGCCATCGGCACGGGCTTGTTCTACGGCTCTGCCGGCGCGATCCAGGCGGCGGGTCCCTCGGTGCTGCTGGTCTACCTGCTCGGCGGGGCGGTCGTGTACTTCATGCTTCGCGCGCTCGGCGAGATGAGCGTGCGCCACCCGGTGCGCGGCTCGTTCGCCGTGTACTGCCGCGAGCACCTGGGCGGCTTGGGCGGCTACATCACCGGCTGGATGTTCGCCTTCGAGATGATGATCGTGTGTTTGGCTGACCTCACTGCGATCGGCATCTACATGAAGTTCTGGTTCCCCGACACCGCGTCGTGGGTGTGGATCGCGGTGACACTGCTCGTCATCGGCGCGGCGAACCTGGCCAGTGTGCGCTGGTTCGGAGAACTCGAGTTCGCGTTCACGCTGATCAAGGTCGCCGCGGTGGTGGCGATGATCGTCGGCGGCGCGGCGATTCTCACCTTCGGACTCGGTGAGAACCCCGCGATGACCGGCATCGACAACCTGTGGAACGACGGCGGCTTCTTCCCCAACGGCGGCCAAGGCATGATCGCCGCGTTCATCCTCGTGCTCTTCGCCTTCGGCGGCACCGAGATCATTGGTGTCGCCGGCACCGAGGCAGACGACCCGGACCAGGCGATCCCGAAAGCCGTCAACACCGTGCCGCTGCGTATCCTGCTTTTCTACGTGCTCGCCATCCTGGTGATTTTGATGCTGAACCCGTGGCGCACCATCACCGGCGACGAGTCGCCGTTCGTGCAGATCTTCTCCACGCTCGGCGTCTCCTGGGCAGCGGGGCTACTCAACCTCGTCGTGATCACCGCGGCGCTCTCCGCGATCAACGCAGACCTCTTCGGTACCGGGCGCGTGCTCACCGGCTTGGCCAAGGAGGGTCTCGCGCCGCGCGCCATGGCGAAGACAGTGCGCGACATCCCCGTCATGACCACAGTCTCGCTACTCATCGTGCTGGTTGTGGGAGTGGCGCTCAACGCGGCGTTCCCCAACGTCTTTGAAACCATCGCGGCACTGGCCACCTTCGCCACCGTGTTTGTATGGTTGATGATTCTGCTCGCCCACATCGCGTCTAGGCGCCGCATGACGCCCACGCAAGTTCAGGCGCTGCGCTTCCCGGTGCCGTTTTGGCCCTACGGGCAGTGGTTCTCGGTGGCGTTTATCCTCTTCACTTTCGGCATCATGGCGTGGCTGCCGCAGTACCACTTGGCGCTCGCGGTCGGCATCGGGTTCCTGCTGGTCATGACGGTTTTGTACTTTGTAACGGGGCGTCCGCAAGCAACTGCCCAAGCGCACACCGCCTACGACCGCAAGTAGCCGCGCTCAGATACCACCATTGTGGAACAATGGGCGGTGTCAACAGCAGCAGATGCTAAAAGGAGCGCTTGACAATGACCGCCGCACAAAACCAGTCCCAGGTCACCCCCGGCACGAAGGTCGTCCTCATCGGCGCGGGCGCCGTGGGTATCGCCTACGCCTACGCGATTTTGAACCAGGGTCTCACCGACCACCTGGCGATTATCGACCTCAACGAGGAACTCACCTGGGGCCAGGTCGAAGACCTCTCCCACTCCGTGCCGTTTAGCGGCAACAACATCAAGGTTTCCGTCGGCACCTACGCCGACTGCAAGGACGCAGCCCTCATCGTCAACTGCGCCGGCGTCGCGCAGCGCGAGGGCGAGACCCGCCTCGACCTGGTCGCCCGCAACGTCAAGATCTTCGACTCCATCAACTCCGAGGTCATGGCCAACGGCTTCAACGGCATCTACGTCGTGGCCACCAACCCAGTCGACGTGCTCACCTACGTTACCTACAAGCAGACCGGCCTGCCGTCCAACCAGGTCATCGGCTCCGGCACCGTGCTGGACACCGCCCGCTGGCGCCACAACCTGGGCAAGCACTTCAACATCGCCCCGTCGGCGGTTCACAGCTACATCATCGGCGAGCACGGCGACTCCGAGCTCGCGGTGTACTCCTCTAGCCACATCGCCGGTGTACCGATGACCAGCCTTTTGGACAAGGAAGCGGAGCAGGACCCGGAGATCCACGCCAAGATCGAGGACATGTTCGTGCGAACCCGCGACGCCGCGTACGACATCATCAAGGCCAAGGGCAACACCTCCTTCGGCATCGGCTCCGCGCTGGCTCGCATCACCAAGGCGATCCTGCGCAACGAGGACGTGGCCCTGCCGGTCTCCGCGTATCTTCAAGGCGAGTACGCGCTCGACGACATCTACATCGGCACCCCGACCGTGCTCAACCGCAACGGCGTGCGCAACGTGGTTGAGCTGCGCCTTGCCGAGGACGAGTACGAGCAGTTCGCTTCCTCCGCCAAGACGCTTCGCGAGGTCAACGAGTCCACCGGGCTGACCAACTAAGGGGCATTTGCTTAACGACGCAGCGGGGGTTGCGTCGCTAAACTGTCGCTCATGCCGAAAGTAATCGACGTCGTAGCTGCCGCAATTGTGCGGGATGGACGCGTCCTTGCCGCCCAGCGGGGACCGGGCATGACCATGGCGGGGTTATGGGAGTTCCCCGGCGGCAAGATTGAGCCGGGTGAAACCCCTGAGGAATCGCTCGCTCGTGAAATCGCTGAGGAACTTGGCGCCGACATCACTGTTCGGAATCACATCGTCACCACTGATCACCCGTACGATTTCGCGACGGTCCGTTTGGCAACGTACTACTGCAACCTGCTCGCCGGCACACCGGTGGCTTCAGAGCACGCCGAGCTGCGCTGGCTCACCGCTACGGAGATGCACGAATTAGACTGGGCACCGGCTGACATTGAAGCGGTGCACCTCATCGCCCGGGACCTCGCCGCGTGAACAGATCACTCGAGGGATTAAGACGTGATCTCGAGTTCGGTTTCATCGATCGCACAGTAGCTGCCGAACGTATAGAAAATCCGTCTCTGATCGCTAATGATCGGGCGAACAGCATGTTCGGCATGCTTCGGTCCGAACTCTCCAGTGCGGACAGCTTCATATTTTCCGTTGCGTTCATTTCGACTGGAGGCATTGGCACGATCCTGGAAGAACTGGCCAAATTCAAAGGCCAGGGCACTATCATCACGAGTACTCTGAACGACTTCAACGAGCCTGCAGCGTTTCGTGAGCTTCTGAAGTTCGACCACATCGATTCGTACGTCATCGAGGGCCCACACCACGCAAAGGGGTACATCTTCGACCACGATGACCATGTCACCGCGATTGTCGGCAGCTCGAACCTCACGCGAAGCGCGTTGCTGTCCAACCAGGAATGGAACCTCCACTTCTCCACCCATCAAGACGGTGATATTGCTGTTCAGTTGAAGCAGGCGGTGCACAATCACCTCGCCCGCGCGGTGCCGCTTACCGAGGATTGGATTGAACGGTACGAGCAGGCCCGCTCAACTCGCGCCTTCGTCGTCCGCGATAACCAACCAATCTTGGTCTCACCGGGTGGCGAGCGCATCGAACCGAACAAGATGCAACACGAAGCTCTTGGGAGTTTGCGCGAAGTTGTTGACTCTGGCGCCAAACGAGCGCTCATAATCTCTGCCACGGGAACAGGTAAAACAATCTTGGCGGCCCTCGCCGCAAGAGAGATGAACCCTGGCCGAATTCTCTTCCTAGTTCACCGAGAACAGATCCTGCGCAAAGCCGCTGACGCATTCGCGCGAGTGCTGGAAATTGACCCCTCGGATATTGGCTTCTTCGTGGGCACGCAGCGCGATATCGACGCGCGGGTGGTGTTCTCTACAGTTCAGACCCTCTCGCGGCCGGAGAATTTGTTTAACATTTCCCCCACCCACTTCGACATGGTCATTGTGGACGAGGTACACCGCTCGGGTGGCGAGACGTACCAGCGAATTCTCAACCATTTCGATCCGGGATTCACCCTCGGGCTCACTGCAACGCCAGAACGATCCGACAGGTTCAACGTTTTCGAGCTCTTCGATTACAACGTCCCTTATGAAATCCGTCTTGAGGGCGCGCTCGAAAACCACATGTTGGTCCCCTTCGATTACTACGGTGTCACAGACTATGAATCAGCCAGGGGTTCAATCGGCGACTCGGCTGGCATCGATCTACTGACCTCGCCCGAGCGTGTGGACTACATCGCCCAGACTCTCGAGACGTACTCCTTTGCCCAGGGCACGAAGGGCCTGATCTTCTGCAGCCGCATCGAGGAAGCCGATAGGCTATCCCAGCTGCTGAATCAGAAGGCCGTTCACGGAAAACTACTGCGAACCGTCGCATTGAAGGGCGAGCACTCGACGGCGGAAAGAGAAGCCGCAATTCGTCGACTGGAAGACGGCGAGCTGGATTACATCCTGTCTGTCGATATTTTCAACGAAGGCGTCGATGTGCCGGCGGTCAACGTCGTCGTTTTGCTCCGAAGCACCGAGTCATCGATCATATTTACCCAGCAGCTGGGCCGTGGCCTACGCAAAGCGGACGGCAAGAAGTCGCTCCGCGTGATCGACTTCATCGGTAATTACGCCAACAACTACCTCATCCCTATCGCACTCACCGGCGGCAACCCGGGCGATAAAGATCGCCTCCGCGACAACATGCGTCGAAAGAGACGCGAGCCGATTGCTGGTTCCTCGACAGTGAGTTTCGACGAGGTCGCCACCCAGCGAGTCCTGGAGTCTTTACAGAAAGCGCGCATCTCCGATAGGCGTGTAAAGCGCGGCGAGATCGAACGGCTCCGGAGCCGTTTAAATGTCATTCCACGATTGGCTGACTTCCTAACGTTTGAAACGCTCGACCCGTTTGTGCTCGCTGCAACCGACAAACAAGCCCGCAACTACTGGGCGCTACTCAAGGCGTTTAATTTCGTCGAATCGGGCCCGAGCCAAGCGGAAGATGGCTTCCTCTCTATGCTCAGCGTGGAATTGCTCAACGGCAAGCGCCCACAAGAACTGCTACTGCTCCGCGAACTTCTTCGCCGCGGTCCGAACGCCCAGCTATCCACGAGCGAATTCGCTGAGGTCTGTCACGAGTGGTCACCATTGATCCAAACCGGCGAACCCACATTGACCTCGGTCGAACGAGTTCTCAATCTTAAGTGGAGTATCGACGCCGCAGCAGCACGCTATGGTGGTCAACCTCTTGTTCTGCGCGCTGACGACAGCTTCAAGCTGGGTTCGGCGTTCGCGGCGCTGTACTACGCCTACCAACCCGATCATCCTGATCGCGCTGAAAGCTTTCGTTTCCACGTCGACGACGTGATCGAAACCGGCCTCCGTACGAATGCACTGCGATACGGCCGGAGTGACACCTTCGTGCCGCAACAAACCTACTCACGAAAAGACGCTTCCCGACTGCTCAACTGGAGCAATAACCGGGAGTCCACCATCTACGGGTACAGCATTGACGCAGCGACTAAGACATGCCCCATCTTTGTCACGTACCACAAGGACGCTGATGTCGCGGCGAACATCCGATATGAAGACGAGCTCATCGACCCATCGACGATGCGCTGGTTCTCCCGGCACGGCAAGACGCTAAAGAGCCGCGAACTCCAGGCAATGTTCAGCGGCGAAGTGGACCTCTACCTTTTCGTAAAACGCGAGGATGCTGATGGCTCTGACTTCTACTACCTGGGCAGGGTGGACGCGGAGGACCCCCAGCAAACCACCATGCGCGGCGATAAGGGGAAAGACCTCGACGTCGTGACCACCATGCTCAAGATCCGGGTGCCGATCGACCAATCCATGTTCAACGTGCTCACCGCGAGCAAACTCGCGCCGCGCGGTTAATCAGCGAAGCAGCCACGACGCGTCAACACGGGCGAAGGCCCCCACCTCCCCGGCGAACGAGGCGTCGTGACACGTCATTACGACAGCTTTACCTGTTGAAAGCCCATCGGCGATGAGGGCACGAGCCACCCCTCTGCCCGAAGAGTCCAAGCCGACGTCCGGTTCGTCGAGAAGCACGAGCTGCCTCCCCTGCGAGAACACCTGTGCGAGCTGCGCCAAACGCAGGTGCGCCGCAGGGAGATCGAGCGGGTGCTCATCCGGATCCAGTTTCACCCCCAGCTCGGTTAATCGCTTAAGCGCAGCTTCGTCCCCCACGAACCCTGCGGTGGTTACCTCCGAGACCTGATCTGCAGCGCGCTGTAGCGCGAGGGAAACACTCACTCCATGGGTGTCCTCCAACCCAGGGTTGCCGTCCAAACCAGCGAGTGCGCGCAACAACGTAGTCTTCCCGGCGCCGTTGTCTCCTCGCAGCCATAGAACCTCGCCTGGCTTAAGCGCGAGATGGATCGGCCCTGCGGTGAAGATCGGCTCGGTGCTCTTGCGGGGCTGCCACCACTTCCGCTTCTGCTCTCCGCGGGTTGCAACCACCTCGCCGAGGTCGATCATCGGCATTTCGGATGGCGCAACAGGTGGTGGGAGGCGGACTGGTTCAGCGGCAACTGGAGGTCCCAACTCTCCGCGGACAAGTGAAAAATGCCCCTCTCCCTTGGTGGAAAGGACAACTGTGCGAGACGGCAGTGCGTCGAGGAGCTTCTGGATGCGAGCGGCGGACTCGGGGTCGAGGCCGGCGAACGGGTCGTCAAGCACGAGGGTCTCGGGTTCAAGGACTGCGACGCATGCGATCGCGAGACGGCGGGTCTGCCCGCCTGAAAGGGTGGTGGGATCGTGCTCTGCGAGGTCGGTAAGACCAGCCGCATCGAGGATTGCGTCGACGCGGCGTTGCATCTCTAAGCGAGGTACGCCGCGCTGCTCGAGGCCAATGGCCGCTTCCTCAACCACCGTGGTGCGCAAGTACGTGACGTGCGCGATCGGGTCTTGGCCCACCACAGCGGCGTTCGGCCACGTGTCGTGGATCTGGTTGGCAAGCGTGCTCAAGCCCGAGCCGGAAGCGCCGGTGACGGTGACTTGTTTGTGCGATTGAAGCGCCTCTTCGAGCGGACTCAGATCCACACGACCACCACCAAGCAGGCCAAGGGCACGAGGATCCGGATCGCGCGCTGGAACGCGGAATCATGGACCGGGCGCAGCACCGTTCGCGGTCCGTCAATGCCGTAGCCTGCGGTTTCAAGCGCCCTTCCCCGGTTCGCGGCGAGCGTGAGCAGCTCTGCCAGCACCGGCATGATGACGTGAGGTACGACAGTTTTGATAGTCACCGGGCGCGCTTTGAGACGGTTCGCGTCGCGGACCACCCGCACCCGCGCAGCTGCCTGCGGGAACAGTTGCAGGGTGGCACCGGTGATGTAGGACAAACGGTTGCCGTAGCGGCGTACCTGCAGCGTCTTCGCCAAGTCCGGGACTCGGACAAACACCCCGGCTGCGAGGATGCACGCCATGAGCGCGGTGAAACGGAGTGCTAGCTCGCCGGCTACAGCGAGGCCGTCAGCGGTAATGAGTGGCGCGAAGCGCTCCTCGCCGTATGGAGCGTGGATAAGCACCATTGACAGGGCTACGGGGAACGCCAAGGCGGTGACCGCTGCGATGAGTGCCAAGTTTCGTGTCTTCGCCGTGCCGGCCATCAGCGCGATGACAAGCACCGCCGCCGACACTGCGGGGCGGTTAGCCCCCATGACCACGATCCAGCCGGAGACGCCCACGGCGAGCGCGGTCAAGGGGTTGAGCATCGGTTAGACCTGTTGCGTACCCTGCTGCGCACCCGGCGCGAACGCGCTGACGGTACGCTTCGGCAGCGCCTTGACCGTGAAGAACGCGATCAACATGACGATGACCTTGTCCACCGGGTCGGAGATGAACGCCTGCGTGGTCACCGACGCGATCAAGGACGCGCCCATTTCGCGGAACAGGCTGACGAGTGCGCCGGTGCCCACGCCCGCGGTGCCGCCGTAGACGAACGCCGCAACCGGTGCGGCCACCATGCCGCCGATTACGCCAAGGAGCAGGCCGTAGAGCACCACGGTGCCGACGTTTTTGAACGCGTTGAGCTTGTGAATGAACACGCCGGAGAGGTAGCCGATCAGTGCCGCGCCGGCCGCGAACGGCAGCGCGGCCGGGTTGAGGAGGCCCCACACCAGGTTGTTCAGCGCGCCGGTGGTCATGCCGGCGATCGGGCCCGCCAGCGCCGCGACCAGCACGGTACCGATGGAGTCGAGGTAGAGCGGCAAACCGATGGAGCCGACGATCTCGCCCACCACGGAGTTGATGATCATGGCAATCGGGATCAAACCGAGGGTGCGCGCCGGCAGGACCGGGACGGTAGCGATGAGCAGGAGGATCGTGCCGAGGCCATAGCCAACGAGAGTGATCACGCCCTGGGTCGAGCCAGTGACGGTGTCCCAGTCGGTTGGTCGGACAAGGACGAGGTAGAGCCAGGTCGCTGCGATGATGGCGGCGCCGGCAATGACGAGTCCGCGGCGCGCAGGCGTCCAGACGGCTGGTTGTGACATGGGTGTGCCTTCCGAAGAGGATGAGGGTACGAGCGGATGCCGCCGCCGCACCTATGTCACCTCGGTGCGGGAGCAATCGCCGGGGAGTTTAGCAGCTCTTAGCCGCAATTAATCGTCAGCCTCGCTGTGGTAGCCGGCCGCGAGAGCGGCGTCGCCCGCAGCGAACTGCGCGTGCACCTTGCACGCGCGCTCGAATTCCGCCCACGCTTTCTCCACGTCGCAGCCGGTCAGCACGTTCGCGTTCGGCGCGTTGTCCCAGATCCCCTTCACATCCGCGGACACGGCGCCGCGCATCAGCTCGGAGTCTGCTTCCACCTGGAGGTATGCAGGGCAAGTTGTCGAAGGGATCCGTTCGAGAGCAATCAGCACCGTCAGCAGGTCGTGGATTTGGGCGCCGTATCCCTCCCCCACGTCTTCGTGGAATTCGAAGTAGAAGCGGGTGATGTCGCGCAGAGGCTCAGCGATCGCCTGAGAGCCCAACAACGCGACGATGCGGTCGAGGCGCTCCGGGGCCAGCCACATCTGCTCCGTGACATTCAAGGGACACAGCGTAATTGTTGTCCCGGCTTCGGCAGCGGCTGCGAAGATGTCGTTGGCCGCGTGCGGGTCCACCCAGAAGTTCCACTCCGCGTTCGGCGTCGTGTTGCCCGGGTAGTGCACCGCGCCGCCCATCACCGTGATATGGCGCAGCTCGGCGAAATGCCGCGGGTGCATCTGCGCGAACGCGGCGAGGTTGGTTGCAGGCCCGGTGACAATCAGGTGGAGGTCTTCGGTGCCGCGCTCGATGGCGTCGATCCACAGCGCGTCGAAGTCGCGCTCAACGTGGCGCTCGGGCGCGGTGACGTAACCCAGGCCCGTTTCGCCGTGTGTCTCCGGGGTGGTGGTCAGCGGCAACGCCAGCGGTGCGTCGCAGCCCGCGGCGAGCGGGATCGTGCGCAAGCCGCACTGGGACAGCAAATACGCGGCGTTGCGGGCGCACTGCTCGGCGCCGACATTGCCGGCGGAGGTGGTCACGCACTCAATCTGCACCTCACGGGCGTGGTTCAACGCGGCGAGGTAAATCAGCGCGAACGTATCGTCGATGCCCGGGTCGCAGTCCAAAATGACACGTTTCACCGCATCGTCTCCTTACCTATCGTGATCCAGATCGCCAGCGAGATCGCCGCAATCGCCGAGCACAACCCGAACGCCACGCTGAAGCCGGCGGCTTGGGCGATAAAGCCGAGCACGATCGGGGCAAGAATCTGGCCGAAGTCCTGCGTCATTTGGTACGTGGACAGCACCTTGCCGCCGGAGCGGTCGTTGCCGATGATGTCTGCAAGCGACGCCTGAACTGCCGGGCTCATCAGCCCGCCACCCATGCCCGCGAGCGCCGAGAAGATCACCAGCGGCCAGAACGACGTGGCGAGCCCCAGAACGCCGGTGAAAATGCCGGTGACGGTGAGTCCGGTGATGATGAGCGGACGGCGCCCGTGGGCGTCGGCAAGCCTGCCCGAAAACTGCAGTGCGATGGCCATACCTGCGGCGAACGCTGTCAGCGCAAGGCCGGATGCTGCCGCACCGTGCTCGAACACCGCCGCGGCGAACAGCGGCAGGATGGCAACGCGCGCACCCATGTTGACGAAGCCGTTGGAAAACGCCGCGCTGAGCAGCGCCTTGTACGAGGGGTGCTGCCAGGCGGTCTGCAGTCGCATCGGCGCCTTGGCCGGCGGCAGCGGCTGCGCGTGCTTCGGGTCGTGCGTGAGCACCCACACCAGAAACGCCGCGCAACCGACCACAATGCCGTAGATGGCAAACGGCGCACGGTGGCCGAGGAAGGACAGTGCCGCGCCGACAATCGGGCCGACAATGTTGCCCAGGAGAAACGCGGTGGCGTACAGTGCGTTCGCCCGCCCACGGATGCTCGGATGCGTCACCCGCACAATCAGCGCTTGCGCGGACAGGGTGAACATAGTGGAGCCGAATCCGGCCAGAAAACGCAGGGCGAGAATGTGCCAGTAGGCCTGCGCGAACGCGACAAAGAAGGTGGCCGCGGCGACGATAGACAGTCCCGTCAGGTAGACGGGACGGGAGCCAAGCTTGTCGACGAGCACGCCAGCCCCCGGAGCGCCCAAAAGCCGCGCCAGCGCAAACACCGAAATCACCGCACCAGCGGCGGCCATGGAGACGTTGAAGCTTGCCGCGAACTGCGGCAGCACAGGCGCGATGAAGCCGTAGCCAAGCGCGATGAGAAACGCCGCGCTCACCAGCACCCAAATGGTGCGCGGGATAGTGGGCTGATTCGTTTGAATAGAGGGGTTCGACATATCGCTGTTTAGCGTAGCCTGGCTGGCAAATCGCCACCGATTTCGAACTTGTGTTCTACTTTTCGAACGGCTGTGTCGCACCTGCGTTCTAAAGTTCGGGCCATGTTCAACACCAACGTCACCCCAGTCACTACCGTCAGCACCCCCGTCGCCCTCGCGGACGAGATCACCCAGCGCTTCCCCACCCACCTCGACGCGCTCACCGCGATCATGCACCACCCGCGCTCGCTCTCGCGTCCGACCGCGTCCTGGCGCCCGCCGCTGAAGACGCTGCCCCGCTTCGCCGGCGGAGGCGAACTCAACGCCGCGGTAACGCGCAGGCGCGTCGGCCCAAAGGCGAAGGCCCGCATACTCGGCTACGGAGAAACGCAGGTGCCCGCCTACCTCATTGAGCTGCGGCTGAGCGACCCGTCGGGGCTGCCCGCCGACCGCCGCCTCACCGAGGCGTGGGTCCGCGCGCTCGTCCCAGAAGATGCCATCGGCGCGGTCCATGAGCTGCCGTCTGCCCGAGCCGCCACATACGTGTGGCTTGTGGACGGCCACTTCAACCCCATCGCCTCCCCGTCCTCCATGTTCGAGGGGCTGACGGCGGCGTAAACGCGGGATGCGGCGCTAGATCTCGTCCTCGGTGTCGACCGCCTGGTCCGGGTCAATCCCGGTCGCCTCATCGTCGTCGGCGAAGCTGTCGTCGTCCTCGTCATCGTCGTCGTCCTCGTCGTCGGCGCCGAAGATGTCGTAGACGTCCGGCTCGTCGAAGTCGTCCTCGACGGGCAAAAGCTGCGCCTCCCACTCCTCGGCTTGGTCGGCGGCGAGGGAGAGGACGTCGAAAAGCCGATCGAAGTCCGTGAACGACCCGAGGTCGAGCACCTCCGCCTCGCCGATGGCCTCGTCGTGGATAGCCTCGAAGAGGCGCAGGCGGTCTTCCTCGGTGAGCTCGGCGTCGCCGTCGGACTCCCACAGCTCGCCGATCGCGTCGTCGACCACGTCGTCGATGTTGTCCGGGTACACCACGAACTTCACCTCGGCCTTCGGCGTGCCGCCAACGACCTGGAGAGTGACCTGCAGCTCCGCGTTCTCCCCCACCTCGGCGCGCACCAGATCCGGGTTCACCGTGTCGTGCAGGAACTCGAGATCGCCGATGCGCTCATCGGTGCCGTCGAGCAGGTCGCCCAACACCGTGACCATCTGGTCCGTCGCCATGTGGTCGGCCACCGCGCGCACCGCGTCCTCGACCGAGAACACCACCGCGACCAGGATGGACTCGAACTCGTCGTCGTCCTCGTCCACGTCGGCCGCCGCAATATAGACGTTGGCCGCGGGAAGGTGCGGGTCAATCTCGACGAACTGGATCTCCACGTCCGCCGTGATCGGGACAAACATGGTCTCATCGTGCACGCGTGACTCAATGCCGTCGCGGTCCAGCGCGCCGGCGATGTCCTCGAAAAAGCTCATAGGGGAACATGCCTTTCCTACAAGGTGTATCCACGTTCGGGATTCGGGCCTGCCCCAGCCTAGCCGTCAATGCCGCGCAGCGTGCGCAAACGCGCGTGCGCAGCGGGCGCGCGCTACTGGTCGTCGTCCACCACGGAGTCCGGCGTATCCGGGTCCGGTGAGTGCCTGCCCCACTCGCGCATATCGAAGCTCTCCCACGCGCGGCGTTTCTCAGCCTTCGGGTCCAGCTCCACGGAAAACTCCCTGTCGATCACCGCGGTCGCCCGCCCCGGCTCGTCCTCGTTGCGGAAGCCGTACTGCGGCCAGTCGTCCCCCGGGAAACCGTTGTGGAAAAACGATCCCCAGTGGTACTGCATGATGCTGCTGACTTGGTCGAACGCTTCCTTCGACCCGAAGCGGTCGATTTTCGACGCCCGCGTGGTGTTCGGATCCCCAAACACCGCAACCAAGTCCGATGTGTGCACGGCGCCGAGACCTAAACGCCGCATTGTCTCCGAGGCGTAGTCGAAGCGGTACATCCACGTCGGCGCCACGCGTCGATGCGCGGTGGCGAGCATCACCGACGGCGCCCAGAAAATGGCATCCGCGATGAGCTCAGCGAAGTCCGCGCGCCCGCCAACGTCGCGGTACGCATGAATCACGCCGCGGGCGTTATCGGGGTCGTAGACGTTGAGCGCGCGGCGCGCGGCGCGCTGGCGCTGCTTCACCGTCTGGTACATCGTCTTGGCAAAGCTCGCCTCGTCAGCGTTCGTGCCGATCAAAAGCGGCACCGGCGCCTGCTCGCCGGCTTCGAACACGTCGATCGGGTGCTCTGGAAGCGTCACCCCGTCGACGGTGGGCATGAAAGCCGTGTTGAACTGCACCAGCTCTTTGCCGTTCATCAGCATCTGCTGCCCCGTGCGCACGAGGTCCTCGGCACTGGCTGCGCGCAGGTCGTCGATGGTGGAGAGTTGGGACATGCCCATGCCGTCGATAAGCCTGTGCACCCACATCGCCGACTGCACGCTTGAGTGCACACTGGCGCTCGGCGGACTTTGCGCCACGGCCCGGTGGAACAGCCCCCGCGCCCCCGGCGCGCACATCAGGTGGATCACCGCGGCGCCGCCAGCAGATTCACCCATGATGGTCACCCTGCCCGGGTCGCCGCCGAAGGCCGCGATGTTGTCCTGGATCCATTTCAGCGAGAGGATCTGATCGTGGATCGCCGGGTTGGACACGCAGTCAGACCCGAGCGTGTGCAGATCGAGGTACCCCAGCACGCCCAGGCGGAAGTTCACCGAGACGTAGACAACGTCGGTCACCTCGGCAAGCACGTGGCCGCGCAGCACCTTCTCGTTGCTCGCGCCGGTGACGAAGGTGCCGCCGTGGTAGTAGACCACCACCGGCAGCTCCTCGTCGGTGTTCGGGCGCACGATGTCGAGGGTGAGGCAGTCCTCGGTGCCAACCACCGAGTCGTTCCACCCGAAGTTGCCCTGCAGCGCGGGCGGGGCGAAGCGCGAGCCGTCGCGCACGCCGCTCCACGGCTGCGCCGGCGACGGCGCGCGGAACCTGTTCGGCCCCGACACCCCACTACCGTAGGGAACGCCGCGCCACGTGCGCACACCGGTCCTGTTGTGGACGATGCCGCGCACAGTGCCACCGGTGGTTGACACATCGAGCGAGAAATCGTCTGACATGGCTCCTAGGTTAGCCCCTCGAATGGCCCGCGGATCGGCCCTTCGATCGGCCCTGAATCTGTCGGGCCTGCTCGCGCGCGGGGCAGCTAAACTGTCCAGCATGTTCGGACGCAGCAAGAAGGCCACAAAGGCCGATTCGGAGCCGAAGCGGGATCTGCGCCCCCGCGATGGCCGTGACAACAGCGACAACAGCGACACCGCCTCTCCTGAAGACATCATCGCGTCGCTGAAGACGGCGGACGCGCGCCGCCTTGAAGAAGACGCGGGCCCGCTGGGCAAGGCGTTCATCAGCGCCGTCGACGCCGCGGTGCACCTGCAGTCCGGCACCATTCGCGCGTACGTGAACTGGCTGCGCCGCCAGAACCCAGAGGCCTCGCCGCAGGAGCTGCAGGAGATCATGGCAGCGCACTTCCGGAAGACGGCTGCCACCACCGGCGCGGGCGCAGGTGCGGCGGCTGCGATCCCGGGCGTTGGCCTGATCACCGGAGGCGCCGCCATCGCCGGCGAATCCGTCCTCTTTTTGGACCTCGCTGCGTTCTACACCGTGGCCTCTGCGTACCTGCGCGGGTTGGACATCAAGGACCGCGACCGCCGGCGCACCGTCGTGCTCGCAACGCTGACCGGCGCGCAGGGCGTGGCGATCGTGGACACGATCCTCGGCGGCGGCAAGGCCGACCTGCCGTCGAAGCACACCCTGGCACGCTTCTCCGGCCCGGGCCTGCAGGAAGCGAACGACATCCTGAGCCGATTCGCCATGAAGTCGCTGAACAAGCGGATGCGCAGGAGCTGGTTAGGCAAACTCCTGCCGCTGGGCATTGGCGCGTTCGCGGGGCGCTCCGCCAACCGCAAGCTCGCCGACGCGGTGCTCAACAACGTTGCGGAAAGCCTCGGGCCAGCTCCAAGCCAGTTCACCGAGCCGCTGCCGGAGAAGGGCGCAGGCGACAAGGACGAGCGCGAGGCCGAGGCCAAGCTCAGCGCCAACCCGCGCGAGTTCGCCGCCTGGATTGTGCAGCTGTTCACAAGCGCCAAGCGCGACAGCAACGCCAAGCGCGACAAGTAAATGGCGTCAAACGCCAACCCCGGCCGTAACCTGCTCTACCGATCCCTTCGCGCTAACCGCGGCCCGGCCATCGCCGCGTTCACGGCGGCGGGCCTAAGCGCCGTGTTCCAAACCGCGGTGCCGGCGCTAACAGGCCGCGCCATCGACATCGCCGCCGGCAACGCGCAAGGAAGCATCCACCGCATCGCGTGGGCGATGGTGGCCATTGCGCTGGCCTCCTTCGCCGTCAACTTCCTGCGCCGCTTCACGTCCGGCCGGCTGGCGTCGAACTCGCAGCACTGGCTGCGCGTGGAACTGCTTCGCACCATGCACCGCCTCGACGGGCCGGGCCAGGACAACATCGCCGCGGGCCAGATCGTCTCGCGCTCGATTACAGATCTCAACCAGTTCCACATGGTGCTCGCCAGCTCGCCGATGCTGTTCACCCGCGCACTGCAGCTCACCACCACACTCGTGGTGATGTTCGCGATGGACGTGCCGCTGACCCTCATGGCACTGGCGTTGATGCCGCTGATCCTCTTCGAGGCCAACCGCTCGCGCCGCGCGCTCTACGCCGCGACCTGGGTGAACCAGCAGGCCGCGGCAGATCTCACACAGCACGTCGAGGAGACGGTCTCCGGCGTGCGCGTGGTCAAAGCGTTCGGCCAGGAAGAGCGCGAGATCGATCGCCTCGACCAGCTCGGCCGCGAGCTCTACGCGGTGAAGATGCGCACGGCGAAGCTCACCGCCCGCTTCCAGCCGGTGCTCGCGCAGCTGCCGAAGGTCGCGCTTGTGATCACCATCGTCGCCGGCGGGCTCACCGCCATCCGCGGCGATATCACCGTCGGCCAGTTCGTCGCGTTCACTGGTTACCTCACCGCGATGACCACGCAGCTCGAGGCGCTGACCCGCCAGTACGTGCGCATGCAGATGGGCATGAGCTCGGTCGACCGGCTGGAGGAGGTCCTAGCTCTCGCGCCGACGACCGCCCGCAAAGCACCCATCGCGCCGGCCGCGCCCACCGGCATCCGCTTCGACAACGTCAGCTTCGAAACCAACGGCCACCTAGTCCTCGACCGCGTGACGCTCACCGTCGCACCCGGCGAACAAGTCGCCGTCGTCGGCCCGCCCGGCGCGGGCAAGTCCATGGCGGTGCAGCTCGCCGGCGGGTTCTACGAGCCGGGCGAAGGGAGCATTTCGCTTGTCGACGCCCACCTCAACCCCACCCCCTACCCCCATCTCACCCACGCCGACATCCGCTCGCGAGTCACCTGCGTCTTCGACGAAGCGTTCCTCTTCTCCGCGTCCGTGTTCGACAACATCGCCCTCGGCGCGCAGCACCGTAGCGGCGCGCAAGCGCTTGACGGCGCCGCGCTCGACGCCGCGGTGAGAGAAGCTGCCCGCCTTGCCCGCGCCGACGAGTTCATCGAGCGGCTGCCAAACGGCTACGACACCGAAGTCGGTGAGCGCGGACTGACCCTTTCCGGCGGCCAGCGCCAGCGCATCGCGCTCGCCCGCGCGCTCATGGCCAAGCCGGCAGTCTTAGTCCTCGACGACGCCACCTCCGCCATCGACGCCGAAAACGAAGCGCTGATCCTGGCCAACCTGCGCAGCCACTTGGACGGCGTCACCGTCATCGCGGTCGCGCACCGCCAGTCCACCGTCGACCACGCCGACCGCGTCGTCGTCATGGACCAGGGCCGCGTCGTCGCAGACGGTCCGCGCGAGGAGGTTGCGCGCACGGAGGTGTACCGGGGTGTGATGGTTGAGGGGGGCGTCGGCAAGCAGCAGCCCTTGAGCGAACTGTGGCCCGACGTGCCTGCACCCCCGCCGCCCGCCAGCGCCACACCTGAGCTTCTGCAGCGGGTCGAGCGCCTGCCCGCGGCGCGCGAAACCCCTGCCCTGAGCGAGGCGGCCCTTGCGCGCCTGCGCGAGCCGAACCGCGACTTCCGCGTGCGCAGCCTGTTCAAAGCCGTGCGCTGGCTCATTGCCGCCACCGTGGTACTGCTGGTCGTCGGTGTGGCGGCGGACCTGGCGTTTCCCACGCTAATCCGCGCGTCGATCGACGGCGGCATCGAGCCGCGCGACTCCGGCTACCTCGTGCGCGTCGGCGCCGCGGCGCTGGTTGTCGTCATCGTCGCGTGGGCCGCCGACGCACTGATGACCGTGCTCTCCTCGCGCGCCGGCGAGCGCCTGCTCTATCGCCTGCGGCTGCGCTCCTACGCCCACCTGCAGCACCTGGGCCTGAGTTACTTCGAGTCCCGCCTATCCGGCAAGATCATCACACGCATGACCACGGACATCGACACGCTGTCGTCGTTTCTGCAGACTGGGCTTGCGCAGGCGATCGTGGCTGTCGGCAGCCTCGCGGGTGTGAGCGCGATGCTGGTTGCCACGGACCTTTCGTTGACCCTCATCGCGCTTGCGGCCGTGCCCGTGATCGTCGCGGCAACCGTGGTGTTCCGCTCGTTTTCCAAGCGCTTCTACACCGAGGCGCGCCGGCAAGTTTCGGCTGTCAACGGGCAGTTCGCCGAGCAGATCGGCGGGATCCGCGTCACGCAGATGCACCGCGGGGAGGCCCACGCCGAGGCGCGCTTCGCCGCAGAGTCGGACCACTACCGGCGCCTGCGCATGCGCACCGTGACCGCGATGGGCCTCTACTTCCCCGGCATGCAGGCGATCAGCCAAATCATGACCGCGGTGGTCATTTTCATCGGCGCGGGCCGCGTGGCCGACGGCACGCTGTCTGTCGGCGTGCTCGTCGCGTTCACGATGTACCTAAGCCAGCTCTACGGCCCGATCCAGCAGCTCGGCCAGATCTTCGACTCCTGGCAGCAAGCCACCGTCAGCTTCGAGCGCATCACCGACCTGCTCGCTGAACGCACCACCGTCCCCGACCTCGGCACCGCACCCGGCGCCGCTCAGGCCGCGCGGGGGGAGCTTTCGCTTGTCGACGCCACCTTTTCCTACCACCCCGACCACCCACCCGTCCTCAAGTCGTTGGACCTCACATTCGCCCCCGGTGAGACCGTCGCATTGGTCGGGCCGACCGGCGCGGGAAAATCCACCGTGGTGAAGCTGCTCGCCCGCTTCTACGACCCGACCACCGGCGTTGTCACCGCCTCCGGCGCGGATATCGCGTCGTTTCCTCTGGTTGGGTGGCGCCGGGCGCTTGCGCAGGTGCCACAGGAGTCCTACCTGTTCGAGGGCACCGTGGCGGACAACATCGCCTACGGCGCGCCCGGGGCCAGCCGCTCCGAGATCGAGACAGCCGTGGAGCGCATCGGCGCGCTCGGCATCATCGCCGCGATCCCCGGCGGCTTCAACGCGCGCGTCGGCGGGCGCGGGCGGGGCTTAAGCTCCGGCCAGCGCCAGATCATCGCGCTTGCCCGCGCCGAGATGCTCGTCCCCGACGTGATGCTTTTAGACGAAGCCACCGCCACCCTCGACCCCGCAACCGAACTGGCCGTGCTTAACGCCGCCGACCGCGCGACCTCCGGCCGCACGTCCGTCATCGTGGCACACCGCCTCGCCACTGCCGCGCGCGCCGACCGCGTCGTGGTCATCGACGACGGGCGTATCGTGGAATCCGGCACGCACGCCGAACTGGTGAAAGAAGGGGGCCGGTATGCACGAATGTGGGCGGTCCACCGATAATGGGGGTACCGACCCCGTCGTGACCGAAAACACGGTTCCACGGCGCTACCATCGGCTTGAAGTCTACGAAAGACCCTGCAAACTTACTTGTTAAAGGAAGGCGATCACTGCCGTGAGCAGCGAAAACACATTTGGGCAGAACAGCTGGCTGGTCGACGAAATGTACCAGCAGTTCCAAAAAGACCCCAATTCTGTTGACGAGGAGTGGCGCACGCTCTTCGAAGACAACGGTGCGCCGAAGACAGCCAAGGGCACCCCGACCGTTACCCCTTCCGATCCCGGCGCAAGCCAGCCGAAGACCGACCCGGACGTAGCGCGCACCACCGCGGCGCCGAGCCAGGACGGCCGCGAGACCAAGGTCGACTTGGCTGCGGAGCAGACCAAGAAGGACGCTACGGTTTTGCCGAAGCCGCGCAAGTCGCCGCTGGACCGTATTAAGGACGTCCACGTCGAGCCGGGCGAGACCCAGCTCAAGGGCGCATTTAAGGCGATCGCGAAGAACATGAACGAGTCGCTGGAAGTCCCCACGGCCACCACCGTGCGCGACATGCCGGTCAAGCTCATGTTTGAGAACCGCTCGCTGATCAACGACCACCTGAAGCGCACCCGCGGCGGCAAGATTTCGTTCACCCACATCATCGGCTACGCCATCGTCCAGGCCACCAAGCTGCACCCGGACATGAACAAGAGCTACCGCGAAGAGGAGAAGAAGTCTTTCGCGGTGCAGCCGGAGCACATTAACTTAGGCCTGGCCATTGACCTGCCGGGCAAGGACGGCTCCCGCTCCCTGGTCGTCGCCGCGATCAAGGAGTGCGAGACCCTTTCCTTTAGCCAGTTCGTCGAGGCCTACGAGGACATTGTGGAGCGCGCCCGCATTGGCAAGCTCACCATGGACGATTTCTCCGGCGTGACCATCCAGCTGACCAACCCGGGCGGCATCGGCACGCGCCACTCCATCCCGCGCCTGACCAAGGGCCAAGGCACGATCGTCGGCGTCGGCGCGATGGATTACCCGGCTGAGTTCGCCGGCGCCTCCGAGGACCGCCTGGCCGAGCTCGGCGTGGGCAAGCTGGTCACCCTGACCTCCACTTACGACCACCGCGTGATCCAGGGCGCAGAGTCCGGCGAGTTCCTGCGGGACATCTCGCAGCTGCTTATCGACGACGCGTTTTGGGACGACATCTTCGAGTCGTTGGAGATCCCGTACTCGCCACTGCGCTGGGCCCAGGACCTGCCGAACACGGGCATCAACAAAGACACCCGCGTGATGCAGCTGATCCACTCCTACCGCGCCCGCGGCCACCTCATCGCCGACACCAACCCGCTGCGCTGGCACCAGCCGGGCCTGCCGAAGCCGGACTCGCGCGACCTGCTGCTCGAGTCCCACGGCCTGACGCTTTGGGACCTGGACCGCACCTTCCACGTCGGCGGCTTCGGTGGCAAGGAGACCATGACGCTGCGCGAGGTGCTCTCCCGCCTGCGCTCCGCCTACACCCTGCACGTCGGCGCCGAGTACGCGCACGTGATGGACCGCGACGAGCGCGAGTGGCTGCGCGACCGCATGGAGGCCGGCATGCCCAAGCCGACCAACGCGGAGCAGAAGTACATCCTGCAGAAGCTCAACGCCGCCGAAGCGTTCGAGAACTTCCTGCAGACGAAGTACCTGGGCCAGAAGCGCTTCTCACTCGAGGGCGCCGAGACCCTGATCCCGCTCATGGACGCGGCGATCGACACCGCCGCCGGCCAGGGCCTCGACGAGGTCGTCATCGGCATGCCGCACCGCGGCCGCCTGAACGTGCTGTTCAACATCGTGGGCAAGCCGGTCGCGACGATCTTCAACGAGTTCGAGGGCAACTTCAAGGCCGCCCAGCAGGGCGGCTCCGGCGACGTGAAGTACCACCTGGGCTTCGAGGGCGAGCACATCCAGATGTTCGGCGACGGCGAGATCAAGGTCTCGCTGGCCGCCAACCCGTCCCACCTCGAGGCCGTCGACCCGGTGCTGGTCGGTATGGCGCGCGCGAAGACCGACCTACTCAAGGCCAGCGAGGGCCGCGAGGACTACCCGGTTATGCCGATCATGCTGCACGGCGACGCCTCCTTCGCTGGCCTCGGCATCGTCCAGGAGACCCTGAACCTGTCTCGCCTGCCGGGCTACTCCGTCGGCGGCACGATCCACGTGATCGTGAACAACCAGATCGGGTTCACCACCACCCCGGATTCCGGCCGCTCCTCCTTCTACGCCACCGACCTGGCCAAGGGCTTCGACTGCCCGGTGTTCCACGTCAACGGCGACGACCCGGAGGCAGCAGCGTGGGTTGCCCAGCTCGCAACCGAGTACCGCCGCGAGTTTGGCAAGGACGTCTTCATCGACCTGATCTGCTACCGCCTGCGCGGCCACAACGAGGCCGACGACCCGACGGTGACGCAGCCGGTGATGTACGACCGCATCGAGTCCCACCCGTCCGTGCGCACCCGCTACACCAACGACCTGGTGGGCCGCGGTGACATCTCCCAGGAAGACGCGGAGAAGGCGGCGCAGGACTTCCACGACCAGCTCGACGCGGTCTTCTCCGACGTCAAGTCGTCTGAGGACAAGCCGAGCGAGCAGACCGGCATCACGGACTCCCAGGAGCTCACCCGCGGCCTCGACACCTCGATCTCCGAGGACGAGTTCAAGCGCCTCGCGGCTACCTACGCCGACCTGCCGGAGGACTTCACGCCGAACAAGCGCCTGAAGAACGTGCTGAAGAACCGCGGCAACTCGTTCGAGGCCGGCAACATCGACTGGGGCTGGGGCGAGCTCATCGCCTTCGGCTCGCTGGCGGAGCAGGGCAAGTTCGTCCGCCTCGCCGGCGAGGATTCGCAGCGCGGCACCTTCACGCAGCGCCACGCGGTGCTCTACAACCCGGACAACGGCGAAGCGTTCAACCCGCTCGACCACAACGCCACCGAGGCCGGCAACGAGGGCCGCTTCGAGGTCTACAACTCCGCACTCACCGAGTACGCGGGCTTGGGCTTCGAGTACGGCTACACCATCGCCAACCACGACGCGGTGGTGGCCTGGGAGGCGCAGTTCGGCGACTTCGCCAACGGCGCGCAGACCATCATCGACGAGTACATCTCCTCCGGCGAGACCAAGTGGGGCGAGCTGTCCAGCCTCATCATGCTGCTGCCCCACGGCTACGAGGGCCAGGGCCCAGACCACTCGTCCGCCCGCATCGAGCGCTACCTGCAGCTCGTCGCGGAGGGCTCCATGACCATCGCGCAGCCGTCGACGCCGGCGAACCACTTCCACCTGCTGCGTCGTCAAGCACTCGGCGAGATGAAGCGCCCGCTGGTCGTCTTCACGCCGAAGTCGATGCTGCGCAACAAGGCCGCCGTGTCCCAGCCGGCCGACTTCATCGAGACCACCAAGTTCGAGTCCGTCATCGACGACCCGAACTTCATCCAGACCGGCAACAAGAAGGTCGACGGCGCGGACCTGGACAAGGTCGAGACGATCCTTTTGTGCTCCGGCAAGGTCTACTACGAGCTGGCGAAGCGCAAGGAGAAGGACGGCCGCGACGACGTCGCCATCGTGCGCGTTGAGATGCTGCACCCGATCCCGTTCAACCGCTTGAAGGACGCGTTCGCGAACTACCCGAACGCGAAGCAGATCCGCTTCGTGCAGGACGAGCCGGCCAACCAGGGCCCGTGGCCGTTCTACAACGAGCACCTCCGCAACCTCATCCCGGACATGCCGGAGATGGTTCGCGTCTCCCGCCGCGCCCAGTCCACCACCGCAACCGGTGTGGCGAAGGTGCACCAGCAGGAGGAGCAGGCGCTTATCGACGAGGCGTTTGCCAACTAGCCCGCCCTACACGGGCGGCTGCTCCGGGTCGATCGAGACCACAGCACCGCCTGCGGGCCCTGGCGCGATGCCGGCGTACTCGAGCAGCCAGTCGGCCACGGCGACGTCGGCAGGCACCCCCTGCCCCACCTTCTCGGCCGATTCGGCGATGTCTTCGGTCGCCATCATGCGGGTGATGAAGTTGATGCGCTGGATGGTGCCGCGGTCGAACTTGCCATTGCGGAAGACAGGGATGATGTTCTGCACGAGCCGCTCGCCGTCGGTGTAGCCGCAACCCTGCGCCGGGGAGGGATCGACCGTTCGCATGGTGGCGGGCAGCGTGCCCACGGCCGCGTCGTACGTCGCCACCGACAGCTCCTCGCCCTCCATACCGCTTGCCGCTAGTTCCGCAGCCGCGGCCGAGTCGTACGTTTCAAGCACCGCGCCTGTGCACGTGACCACGAGATCGACCGGCTCTGCGCGCAAGATCTCTAGCGGGTCGAGCGCCTCGGCGCCGCCGAAGCTGGACACGCCGGCGGCGTAGCCCATGGCGTCGAAGATCTGGCTGTAGATCTCCCCCAACACCACCTGCTCCTCGGAGCTTGCGTCGATGCCGATCACCACAGGTATCGGCTCGTCGGCGCAGGACGCCACGCTTGCCGACGCCGCCACAACGCCCAACCCCCCAAGAAGCCGCCTACGCGCCATCGGCAGGACGCGGATCACCCGCCGGGGCACTTATAGACGCAATCAAGTCGCGGGCCTGAGGCGCCGCGTCCGGCTCGCACAGCACGTCGTAGTGGCCCGCCACGATGGAGGTCGCCGACGCGAAGTCGCGCTTGCCTCCGGAGAACCCGTACGCGATCGCCGCGAAGATGATGCCGAAGATCGCGCCGATCAGAAGGGCCCACAGGAAAATGGACCAGCCGGTGCCCGGCTCGGCGAATAGCGTAAAAATCAGGCCGATGAACAGGCCCATCCACGCGCCAGACAGCGCACCGCCGCCGAGCACCTTGCCCCAGGTCAGCCGGCCGGTGATGTTCTCGACCTGCATAAGGTCGACGCCGACGATGGTGAGCTTCTCCACGGGGAAGTTGCGGTCCGACAGCCCGTCGACAGCCGCCTGCGCTTCAAGATAGGTGTTGAAACTGCCGACCGGCCATCCGGAGGGCACTGCTTTGACGTTGGGTTTAGTCATGGTCCCTCACTATACTTACCCAGTGATATGACTACTTCGAACCACATCACGCGCGAGGCCGTCTACGAGGCACTTTCGCGCGTCGAGGACCCGGAAATTGGCAAGCCGATCACGGAGCTGGGCATGGTCGAGTCAGTGACCATCACCGGCGCGGACGTACACGTGGGGGTCTACCTCACCATCGCCGGTTGCCCGATGCGCGACACCATCGAGCGCAACACCCGCGCCGTGCTGGAGGAGCTCGACGGCGTGGGCAGCGTCGGCGTCACCATGCACACAATGAGCGACGAGCAGCGCCGCGCCCTGTCGGAGAAGCTGCGCGCCGAGCAGCCGAGCACCGCAATCCCCTTCGCCGACCCGGACACCCGCACCCGCATCTACGCGGTGGCGTCCGGCAAGGGCGGCGTGGGCAAGTCGTCGATGACGGTGAACCTCGCCGTAGCACTCGCCGAGCAGGGCCTGAGCGTGGGCATTGTCGACGCCGACATATACGGCCACTCCATCCCGGGGCTGATGGGTTCCGCCGACAAGGGCCCGACTGTCGTGGACGACATGATCATGCCGCCGATCACCCACGGCGTGCGCCACATTTCAATTGGCCAGTTTGTGGAGGGCAACGCGCCCGTTGTGTGGCGCGGCCCGATGCTCACGCGCGCGATCCAGCAGTTCCTCGGCGACGTCTACTGGGGCGATCTGGACGTGCTCTTCATGGACTTGCCGCCGGGCACCGGCGACGTGGCGATCACGGTCGCGCAGCTCGTCCCGAACGCGGAGCTAATCATCGTCACCACCCCGCAAGCCGCCGCCGCGGAAGTCGCCGAGCGCGCCGGCACCATCTCCCAGCAGACGGAGCAGAAGGTCGCGGGCGTGATCGAGAACATGTCGGGGCTCATGCTTGACGACGGCACCGTTCACCACATCTTCGGCCAAGGCGGAGGCCAGCGCGTCGCGGAGCGTCTGACTCAACTCACGGACAGCGACGTGGCACTCCTCGGCTCCGTCCCTTTGGACCCGAAGCTTCGGGAGCACGGCGACGACGGCACCCCTGTGGTCATTTCCGAGCCCGACTCCCCCGCCGCGGCCGAGATCCGCCGCATTGCGAGCACGCTGAAGGTGCGCCGCGACTCCCTTGCCGGCAAGAGCCTCAACCCGCAGGTTAAGTAACATCCTCCCAGGAGAAGCCGCCCCGCCGCTTCTCCTCCGGCGCCGCCGGTTTCGGCCCGGCCTTCGGCGCCGGCCGCGGCCCCGAATTCACGCGCGGTTCCTCGTCCGCCTCCGCGAGCACGCGGCGCGGGTCGAAGCTGCCGAGGTAGTCCTCGTCGCCCTCGAACAACAGCGATGACACCGCCCGCTTCGGCCCCATCGCCGCGTAGCGCGACACAGTGTCGAGCGGCTTTTTGAACTCGTCGAACTCCTCCAGCTCGCCGTTGAGCTCCTTCTTCGCGTTCGCGATGGCCTTGCGGGCGGCGTAGATGGCCGCGCGCACGTCCTCAATCACGCTGGGGAGCCGCTCCGGGCCGATGACGATCAGCCCGATCACGAGGACGAGAAAAAATTCGCCCCATCCGAAACTGGAAAACACCGTTCCTACCCTACTCGCGGCCCAGCAGCGCCCGAAGCGCCTGCTCCGCTTTTTCCCGCTTGCCGGCGGCCGCCTCCCCGCTCTCGGCGCCGCCGCACTCCGCCTTCGTCAGCCCCGACAACTTGGCCACCAGCGAGCTCGGCGCGCGCACGTCCTCGCCGCACGAGCCGCGCACGCGCTCAGACGCGCCGCGCTGGGTGGCGACCTCGTCTTGGCATTCGGGGCATTGGGCGAGGTGTTGCTGGGCCCGTCGATAAGCAGCCGTGCTCAGCTCGTTGTCCACGTACGCCGCCACCGCCTCCGGGCTTAGGTGGTCGGTGGACGAAAAGTGCCGGTGTCCCGTCATCGGGAACGGATCAACTCCCGCGCGGCGACATCCACCTGCGCTTGCGCCTCCAGCGACGCGCGCAGCTGCGTGCGGCCGCGGTGGATGCGCGAGCGCACCGTGCCCATTTTCACCCCGAGCGTGTCGGCGATTTCCTCGTAGCTCATGCCGACGACGTCGCACAGCACCACCGCGACGCGGAAGTCGGGCGCCAGCTCGTCCAGCGCGTGCTGCAGCGCGGGGTCCAAGTTGGTGGCCGTGTACGCCTGCTCCGGCGTCATCGCGGTGCCCGGCACCCGCTCGTAGTCCTCCGGCAGCTCCTCCATCCGGATCTTGGAGCGGTGGCGCACCATGTCCAGAAACAGGTTCGTGGTGATGCGGTGCAGCCAGCCCTCGAACGTGCCCGGCTGGTAGCGCTTCAGGTTGCGGAAGACGCGCATGAACGTCTCCTGCGTCAAGTCCTCAGCGTCGTGCTGGTTGCCGGAGAGGCGGAACGCGAGCCGGTAGACGCTGTCGGCGTGCTCGGCGACGAGCTCCGCCCACGACGGCATCTCCCCGCACCCCGCGTCGAAGGCGGCTGTGCCCGTCAACTCACCAGCGTCGTCCATGCGCAGCATTCTATCCGACTATGCTTTCAGGGTGTGAGTGATGAGATGACGTCGTACATCCTTGAGGCACTGCTTGACGACGCAGCGCTGGAACACGCCTACGTCGAAGGGGAAGAAAACGGGGTGCGCGGGCCGTCGCCGATCGTCGGTTCCCTTTTGACCACCCTGGCAACCGGCGCGTCGCAAGGCGCGGTGGCCGTAACCCCCGCCGCCGGCGTCGTGGGCCTGCACATCCTGCGCGGCCTGCCGGAGAAGGCGACGCTGACCTGCATCGAGCCGGAGGCGGCGCTGCAAAGCGGCGCGAAAGAGGCGTTCAAGCTCGCCGGCCACTCGCCCTCGCGCACGCGTTTCCTCACCGCGCAGCCGGCGAGCGTGATGAGCCGCCTCGCCGCGGAGACCTACCAGCTGATCTACCTCGACGTCTCCCCGCGCGAGCTTGTCGCCATCATGGACGAAGCTTGGCCGCTGCTCACGCGCGGCGGCACGCTGGTCATCGCCGATTCGCTTCTCGACGGCACGATCGCCGACCCCACCCGCCGCGACCGTGAAACCGAGGCCGCCCGCCAGGCCGACGCGCACGCGGACGCGCTTGCGCAAGACGGCGCCAGCGTGGTCACCCGCCTGCCGCTCGACGGCGGGCTGACCCTGATTACGAAGCGTTAGACCACTTCGTTCTTGCCCACGACCACTACCCCGCCGTCGGAGACGGTGTAGCGGGAGCGGTCGCGCTCGTGGTCGACGCCGATGATCTCGCCGTCGGAGACGTAGACGTTCTTGTCCAAAATGGCGTGGCGCACCACCGCGCCGCGCCCGATGCGCACACCCGGCAGCAGCACCGAGCCTTCCACGGTCGCGCCCTCTTCCACGCGAACGTCAGTTGAAAGCACCGAGTTGCGCACCGTGGCGCCCGAGACGATGGAACCGGACGCCACCATCGACTCCTGCGCAATACCGCCGAGCACGAACTTCGCCGGCGGCAGGTTCGAGTCCTCCGTGGAGTGGATCGGCCACGCCTTGTTGTAGAGGTTGAACACCGGGTGCGAGGAGATGAGGTCCATGTGGGCCTCGTAGAAGGAGTCGATGGTGCCGACGTCGCGCCAGTAGCCCTTGTCGCGTTCGGTCGCGCCCGGGACCTCGTTCGTGGAAAAGTCGTAGACGTGCGCCTGGCCCTTCGACACGAAGTACGGGATGATGTCGCCGCCCATGTCGTGAGCCGAGTCGTCGTTTTGCTCGTCTTCGAGGAGTGCTTTGATTAACGCTTCCGTCGAAAAGCAATAATTGCCCATCGACGCGTAGGTGGTGTCCGGGTCGTCCGGCGTGCCCGGCGGGTCGGCGGGCTTTTCCAAAAACTCCGTGATCGAGCCGTCGCCGTCCGCCTGGATGCAGCCGAACGCCGACGCCTCCGTGCGCGGCACGCGAATGCCCGCCACCGTGGCGTCCTTGCCCGAAGCGATGTGGTCCTCCACCATCTGCGACGGGTCCATGCGGTAGACGTGGTCCGCGCCGAAGACGAGAACGTAATCCGGCATGTCGTCGTAGATCAGGTTCAGCGACTGCACAATCGCGTCCGCCGAACCGGAGTACCAGCGCTTGCCGCGGCGCTGTTGCGCCGGAACCGAGGCGATGTACTGCGGCGTCGGACCGGAAACGTTCCAGGCCGTGGCCACGTGGCGGTCGAGCGAGTGCGACTTGTACTGCGTCAGCACCGCAATGCGCATGTAGCCCGCGTTGACCAGGTTGGAGAGGACGAAATCTATGAGGCGGTAATTACCGCCGAACGGGACCGCAGGTTTCGCGCGGTCCGCGGTGAGGGGGAACAAGCGCTTCCCCTCACCGCCAGCGAGAACGATGGCGAGGACTCGAGGCTGGCTCTTCATGGCCCCAAGCGTAGGGAATCCGGCCCGTTTGCGCAGCACATTCAGCAGGTCCATGCACTAGTCTGCGGAAATTATTAAGCTCGGCGGGCATGAAAGTCGGAATGCTGACCAAGGAGTATCCGCCGGAGATCTACGGCGGTGCCGGCGTCCACGTCACCGAGCTGACGCGCTTCATGCGCGACATTGTCAACGTCGACGTGCACTGCATGGGCGCGCCCCGCGACGAGGCGCACGTGTACGTGCACGGCGTGGATCCCGAGCTGGCGGATGCGAACGGCGCGTTGAAGACGCTGTCCACCGGCCTGCGCATGGCCAACGCAGCTTCCGGTCTCGACGTGGTGCACTCCCACACCTGGTACTCCGGCCTCGGCGGCCACCTCGCCGGCCTGCTGCACGACATCCCGCACGTAGTCACCGCCCACTCGCTTGAACCGGACCGCCCGTGGAAGCGCGAGCAGCTCGGCGGCGGCTACGACGTGTCGTCCTGGAGCGAGCGCAACGCGATGGAAAACGCCGACGCCGTCATCGCCGTCTCCTCCGGCATGAAAGACGCGATTTTGCGCGCTTACCCCGCCATCGACCCCGGCAAGGTGCACGTCGTGCTCAACGGCATCGACCCCGAGAAGTGGCACCCGGAGAAGGGCACGATAACTGACGAGCTCGGCGTCGACACCTCCCGCCCCATCGCGAGCTTCGTCGGGCGCATCACGCGCCAAAAGGGCGTGCCGCACCTGCTGAAGGCGGCGCAGCAGTTCGACGAGGACATTCAGCTCATCTTGTGCGCGGGTGCGCCGGACACGCCGGAGATCGCCAAAGAGACCAGCGACTTAGTGGCGCAGTTGCGCGCTGAGCGCGACGGCGTGTTCTGGGTCGAAGAGATGCTGCCGTCGGAGAAGATCCGCGAGGTCTATGCCGCCTCCGACGTGTTCGTCTGCCCGTCGATCTACGAACCGCTGGGCATTGTGAACCTCGAAGCGATGGCGTGCGGCACCGCCGTGGTCGCCTCGCGCGTCGGCGGCATCCCCGAGGTGGTTGTCGACGGCGAGACCGGCACGCTGGTCGACTACAACGAGAACGACGCGGCCGGTTTCGAGCGCGGCATCGCCGACGCCGTCAACGCCATCGCCGCCGACCGCGACGCGGCCGAGCGCATGGGCAAAGCCGGCCGCGAACGCGCGGTCGCCGACTTCTCGTGGGCCACCATCGCCGAACAAACCGTCGACATTTACAAAACGCTGATTTAGGACGCTGCTTACATGACTACCTTCAGACCAGAACTCCACATCACCGCGGAAGAAGGCATCCTCGAAGGACCCGCCGGCGTGGTTCGCCTCGGAGAGGAGAACAACCGCGTTTGGCACATGTTTTACCAGTACCGCCCCACGCCTGACGCCGCGAGCCGGTGGGGCCACAACATGAGCGAGGACGACCCGTTCAGCTGGTACGAGTGCAACGACGCGATCATCCCGGCCGGCGGCGAGCGCCACGTGCGCGCCGGCGCGGTGGTGTGCGGCACCGAGAGCGACGGCGGGGTGGACATCTACTTCACCTCCAACACAGACGCGGGCAACACGATTCAGCTCGCGCGCGTGGACGACGTGAACGGACTTTGCGCCGATCTGGACGCCGACGGTGCTGATGTTTCCGCTGCCGTGAAGCGCCTCGGCCAAGTGGTCGACGCCACCGGCGAGTTCGACAACCTCCGCTCTCCCTGCGTGTTCCCCGGCTGGTCCAGCGCCGCCGACCGCGATTCCGGCCACGAGGGCTGGGGTATGCTGGCTGTCTCCGGCTCCACGGACGCCCCGCAGCCGGTGGTATTGAGTTCGGGCGACGGCAGGGCTTGGCTTATCGACGGCCCGTTGAACTTCAACGGCGACCCCGGCATCGAACTCGACGCCTCCGTGGTCGCCCCGCGTTTGGTCCGCCTGCGCGACGAAGTCGACGGCGAGATTTACGACGTCCTGTTCATCACCGTCGAGCGCGACGGCAAGGACGTGGCGAGCTACATCATCGGCAAGCTGGAAGGCAACACGTTCACCGTTGTCACGCCGAGCCAGCTCTTCGACCACGGCCACGACTTCACCCGCCCGCGCAACACGAACTACCCCCGCATCGCCGAGGAGGAGCTGAAGCGCTACGAGCGCGCGTACATCTACGGCTTCATGACGAACTCGGGCCGCGCCGGCGACCCGACCGCCGAGCCAAACTGGGCGTCCGAGGGCTGGGCGAACACGCTCACCCTGCCGCGCCGCGTGACCCTGCAGCACGGCCACCTCTACCAAGTGCCGGCGCCGGGCCTGCCTGAGGCGGTCGACGCCGCGGAGCGCGCCCTGATGTGGACCGGGCTGTGCACCATCCCCGCAGGTTCCGAGGTCGTCGCCGAGGTGCTCGACGCCAGCGGCGAGCCCGCCGCGCGCATCTCCCACCACGGCGAGCGCATTGAGCTGGACCGCTTCGACGGCGATCCGAAGCAGGCCGCGCTTCACGACGAAGACGAGGACAACATCACCATCATCGTCGACGGCTCCACCCTCGAGGTGTACGCCGGCGGCGGCAGCGTTGTCATGTCCTCGCGCTTCTGGCCCGCGGGCGGCGCAAGCGGGATCCGCGTGCGCACCAGCGGCAGCGCCGAGATCTTCAGCGAGTGGCGGCGCGGCCACACCGCGCTGGGGATCTAATGCCGCGCACGGGAACGCGGCGTAGCAGGGCGATCGCAGCCGCCGCTGCCGCGTCGGCCCTCCTCGCTGCGTGTGGCGGCGAGCCCGCCCCCACCACCTCCGC
>NZ_JBAJNR010000004.1:0-196859 GCF_036881695.1 Corynebacterium sp. Marseille-Q4381
GTGGGGTAGAAGGCGTCGGGGCGGGCGTCGATAAGCAAACGAAGCTCTGCTTCGTCGAGCTGCGCAAGTGCTTGGGCAAAAGACATTTCCAGCAATCCTACGTGCGTTTTGTTTCCCGGCGTGAGATAATGCTGCGTATGGCTAAAGATGCAGCGAAGATCGGCCGCGCGAACCCGGCATGGCCCACCCACGTTCCCGGTAATGGTCACCCGGTGACCGAAATCTCCAACAAGCTCACTGGCGCGAACAGCCCGTTCGGCAACGAGCTTGTCCTGCCGCTGCCGGCAGACCAGGTCGGGTACGTCCACCCGACCACGCGCATCAACCGGTAAGCATTATCGGTAGCAAAAAGGACCGGCTCCCCGCTGCGGGGAGCCGGTCCTTTTTGCCGCGCGCGTTTCAGCCGTTCTAACGCAACGCGGCGATCGCGCTCTGGACGTCGCCGGTGAGTGCGGCGTCGATCAGCGTCTGGTTCGCCAGGTAGAAGCCGTTGTAGTCGTGGCGGTTCGCGGCGTAGTTGTCGTGAACGAACTGCGGCACGGCGAAGCCTGCGTCTTTCACAGCCTGGGTGAGTTGGTTGTACAGCTCGTCAACGGCCAGATCGGACTTGGAGCTCGTTGCCGGAGCCGCGGGAGCGGCCGGTGCTGCAGGAGCCGGGGCCGGGGCCGCTGCCTGGTGGTCGCGGTTGGTCGGCGCCGAGTTCAGGCCGTAGCGCGCGGAGCAAGCCGGCCATGCGCCCCAGCCCTGGCCGGCGAGGGTGCGCTCAGCGACGATGATCTGCTGCTCGCGGGTGGCCAGGTTTGCGGTCGGGGCGAACTGGCCGCCGCCGTAGGCGAGCCAGGTGCCATATGAGAACTGAAGGCCGCCGTAGTAGCCGTTGCCGGTGTTGATGGCCCAGTTGCCGCCGGACTCGCACTGCGCGAGCTTGTCCCAGTCGGAATCCGGGGCGGCGGAGGCCTGCGGGGCGGCGATGCCGGTGAGCGCTGCAACGGCCGCGGTGCCCGCGAGCGTCTTCTTGGTCACCGAGGAGGTCTGCTTGGAGTGGCGTCCCATGGAGATGTTCCTTCGTATCGACTTCGGTTGACGTTTGCGGCAAGCCTAACGGTTTATAACGATTCAGTCACGCTGCGGATACGATACGAACGATATGACACGTCCGCGAAGAGTGTTTGTGCTGGTTACGCGCGATTCAACATGTAGATGTGAACTGCACCACAGGTAGTGCGATCTGGGTGCGTTGCGGGCAGGAGTATGCTGAAGCCTTTAATTAGAGGAGGTTTCGCCATGCCAGTTGGAAAAGTCAAGTGGTACGACGCGGAAAAGGGCTTCGGTTTCGCGTCCAACCCCGGGGATGAGGACGTCTTTATCGGTCGCAACGTGTTGCCGGAGGGCGTTGACGAACTCGTCGCCGGCCAGCGCGTCGAGTTCGACTTCGCCGCCGGCCGCCGCGGCCCGCAAGCGCTGCGCCTGAAGGTGCTGGAGACCCCGAAGCGCCGCCCCATCCACCAGCGCAAGCCGGAGGAGCTGGGCAGCATGCTTGCCGACGTAATGACGCTCATCGAGACGCAGATTCAGCCGGCGCTGACCGCGGGCCGTTACCCGGACCGCAAGGAATCCCGCCAGGTGGCGGAGATCCTTCGCGCGGTGGCGAAGGAGCTCGACGCTTAAAAAGCCAGCACCTAGAACCCGACCGACCACGTCGCGATCACGGGGATTTCCTCCCCGGACGCGTCGTGGTCGATTGCTAGCGCTGAAACCTCTGCGACCACGAGGCGGGCACCGGACTCGGTGACCGCCTCTACGTCGTGTTCGGAGGCTTCGCCCGAGGTGTAGACGGTTTCGTTGTTGGCGGCGGGGTCGTCGTAAATCGCCAGCATCCGCCAGCTGGAGTTGGCTATTTCAGCAGGGACGGAAACGTGCACCGCCGCTTCGTCGAGCTCCATGCTCGGCGGCTGGCCGCCGGGGCACTCCTCGTCCAGTTCGCAGACGGTGTACGGCTCGACCTCGAGCGTCTTCCCAGCCGAGGTGACCTCGACGCGCAGCTCGCGAACCGGGGTGCCGGGGCGCGAGTTCTGCCACTCCAGAAACGCGTACAAACCCGCGACCAGCAGCAGTGCCGCGATCACGATCGCGATGACGGGCTTCACACTCTTCGCTCCAGCAGGACGTGCCATGGGTGCGCAGTCTAGTCGGCCGCCTCGAAGGTGACGCGGTACAGGTCGGGCCAGCGCTTGCCGGTTATGTAGAACTGCGCGGGGTCCGACGTGCCGGGAATGTGGGCGATGCCGTTGAGCACGTTGTTCGGGTCCGCTGCGGCGTTGTTGGGCACGCCGGAGGCGTCGATGACCGCGGTGACCTCGCCCGTCGACGCGTCGATGCGGACGATGTCGGTCGTGGTGAAGATGTTTGCGTAGACGTCGCCGCCCACGCACTCCAGCTCGTTGAGTCCGTCGACAGGCGCGCCGCCGCGGGTGACGGTGAAGCGCTCCCGCTCCTGAAGCGTCACGGGGTCCATGCGTCGCAGCTCTGCGGAGCCGTCCGAGAAGATGACCTCGTCGGCGTCTTCGCGGAAGCAGATGCCCCAGCCCTCGCCTTCGTACCCCGCGCGCGAAATCTCCTCGAGGGTGACCGGGTCGCGCAGCACCGCTACCTGGTCTTGCCAGGTGAGTTGGATGAGGTGGGCGTCGGCAAGCGTAATGCCCTCCCCGAAGTGTGTCGGGTCGAGTGGCGCGGAAGCGACCTCCTCACCTTCGACGGTGCGGCGGTACACCCGAGACTGCCCCTCCCAGCCGGTGCCGACGACGATGGTGCCGTCGGGCGCGACCTCCAAACCTTGGGTGAAGCTGGTGTCGTCGAAATCCAGGCGCTCGTGCACCACGGCGGTCAGCGCTTCGGGCGCAGCATCAGCTGAGCAGCCGGCGGAAAGCAGCGAGGAACACACGGCGAGCGACCCAACGAGGCGGCAGTGTTTGACCATGGCCACCATCTTGCATCAGCCAATTCTGCGTTGCGCATAATGGGGGAGTGAGACAAACCAGACGCCAACGCACCTCCTCCGGCTCTCCGCTTCTTACCCCAGAGGCAGTGGAGACCGCCCGCGGCGCGCTCGCGGACGTTGCCGACGACGGCCAAATCGGCGATCACATCGGGGTGACGGGCTTAAGCGCCAACGTGGCCACCCACCGCTTCGAGGCGCACCTGCCCGGCTACACCGGCTGGGAGTGGAACGCGGTGCTGGCATGCGCGACCGGGTCGGACAGCGTCACCATCAACGAGGTCGCCCTGGTGCCGGCCACCGGAGCGCTCGAGGCGCCGGAGTGGGTGCCGTACTCCGAGCGCGTGCGCCCAGGCGACCTAGGTCCCGGGGACTTCATTGAGCTTTTGCCTGACGACGTCCGCGTGACCCAAGATTCATTCTCCCGCCACGCCATCACTTTCCCCGGCAGGGAGACGAAGTATTACCTGACTGAGCAGGGGCTCGCCGACGCGGAGAAGCGCTGGCGCACTGGCGACTACGGTCCCAACAGCGAGTTCGCGGAGAAGGCGGCGCTGCACTGCCGAAGCTGCGCGTTCTACATCCCGATGGGGGAGCCGGTGGGCGACAACTTCGGCGTGTGCACGAACATGTACTCCGCGGACGGTCATGTCGTGGCCGCGTCCTACGGCTGCGGCGCCCACTCAGACACCGTCGTCAACGACTAGCGGGTGCTACACCCGCTCCGCGAGCAGCTTGCGCGTCTCGTTCACCTCGCGGTGGGAGGGCAAGCCGCCGCGGTCGAACAGGAGGCGCGCCGGGCGGGGCGTGCCGTACTCGAGCCACGTCTCCACCAGTCGAACGCCGTAGACGGGGTCGATCACCCACACTTCGTTATCGCGCAGTTCCCCCACAACGAACCCGCGAGGCTCCTCCACGATGTCCGCGCCGCGGCTGGCGAGGATGTCGAGGACCGATGCAAGCGCTACCGAGCGCGGCGAGTGCGGGTGGGTGGAGACCCGGACAGCACCCCGCTCGATCACCGCAAGCGGGTGCATGATTGCGGAAAGGATGCTGCCCGCGGCGTCGATAAGCAAGCCCTCCTGCGCCGGCAGCGCGGCGAGCGTGCTCTGCTGCCAGCCGTAATCCGGACCGGTGCGGGTGGGCTGGGTGCGCTCGTCCGCAACCGGCTCCGCGGCCACGGTGATTTCCACCGGCGCAGGGGCCAGCGGGCGCAGCGCGAGCGAGGCGGTGCCGCCGGTAATCTCCAGCACGCCGCGGCGGGTGCCCGCCACATCTGCCAGCTGGATGCGCAGGCGCTGCAGCTCTTTCTGGCTCACACCTAGATCGCGCAGCGCGCGAGCGTACCGCGGCGCGTCGATCACCCTGCCCTCTGCCACTACGAAATTGAAAACGTCCACGCTTACTACGGTTGCCCCAAATGCGCCTGAATTGGAAAAAATGGTTGCGGAGTGCAAGTCTATGTCAGTCATTAGCCAGCGAAATCCTATGGCCTTCCCATGAGTACGAAGGGTTGCACACTTCCCGTGACTACGAAACACGAACCGGCGCACAAGCCGGCGGCAGGCGGTCTCGACCGGTTTTTCCACATCTCTGAGCGCGGCTCCACCGTCGGCCGCGAGGTCCGCGGCGGCGTGGTCACGTTCTTCGCCATGGCCTACATCATTCTGCTGAACCCGCTGATCCTGGGCACGAGTCCGGACCGCGACGGCGTGGTGCTCGGCATCCCGCAGGTCGCTGCCGTCACGGCGCTCGTGGCAGGTGTGATGTGCATCCTCTTCGGCGTGGTTGCGAAGTACCCGTTCGGCATCGCGACGGGCCTCGGCATCAACACCCTGGTGGCGGTGACCCTGGTCGGGCAGCAGGGCCTGACCTGGCCCGAGGCGATGGGGCTGGTGGTTATCGACGGCCTGATTATCTGCCTGCTCGCCGTCACCGGCTTCCGCACCGCGGTGTTCAACGCCATCCCGAACTCCATGAAGGTGGCCATGAGCGTGGGCATCGGCATGTTCATCGCGATGATCGGTCTGGTGGACGCGGGCTTCGTGCGCCGCGTGCCGGACGCCGCGATGACCACCGTGCCGGTGCAGCTCGGCTTCGAGGGTTCTATCGCTTCCTGGCCGACGCTGGTCTTCGTTATCGGCCTTGCCATCTGCGGCTTCATGGTGGTGCGCAACGTCCCCGGCGGCCTGTTCATCGGCATCGTGGTCACCACCGTCATCGCCATGATCGTCGAAGCGCTCACCGGCGCAGGTTCCTCGGCGGACGACCCGCACGGCTGGTCGCTGGCCGTGCCGCGCCTGCCGGAGTCCTTCGGCGGTGTGCCGGACCTGTCGCTGGTGGGCAAGGTCGATCTGGTCGGCGCGTTTGTCAACGCCGGTGCCGTCGCCGCCTCGCTCATGGTGTTCACGCTCGTGCTCGCCAACTTCTTCGACGCGATGGGCACCATGACTGCGCTCGGTCGCCAGGCGGAACTTGCGGACGAGCAGGGCAACCTGCCGGACATGAAGCGCGCCCTGGTGGTCGAGGGCTTCGGCGCGGTTGCCGGCGGTTTCGCCTCCAGCTCCTCCAACACCGTGTACGTCGACTCTTCCGCGGGTATCGCCGACGGCGCCCGCACCGGTCTGGCCAACGTGGTCACCGGCGTGTTGTTCCTGCTCGCGATGTTCTTCACCCCGCTCTACGAAATCGTGCCGATCGAGGCTGCGGCACCCGTGCTGGTGGTTGTCGGCGCGCTGATGATGATGCAGGTCGGCGGCATCGAGTGGGACAAGTTCCACGTGGCGCTGCCGGCGTTTCTCACCATTGCGGTGATGCCGTTCACTTACTCCATCGCTAACGGCATCGGCGTCGGTTTCATCGCGTTCACGCTGATGGCGCTGTTCTCTGGCAAGGCGAAGGAGATTCACTGGATCATGTGGCTGATCTCCGCGCTGTTCATCGTCTACTTCGCGCAAGGCCCGCTGCTGGCGGCATTGAGCTAATGCTTATCGACGACCCCTTCAACCCCCTTCTCGACGACATCCGGAACCTGAAGCGTTCCGACGCCGAGAAGGGGCTCGTCATTGCCGAGGGACCGCTTGTGGCCGGCCGCCTCGTGGAATCGCGTTTTCCGCTTCGTGCCGTCTACGGGTTCGGCGGGCGCTTAGCCGCGTTCCTGGAAGAACATGGTGACGAGCTTTCCCGCCGCGGCGTGCCGGTGTACGAGACCCCGCGCGAGGTGATGGGTGCCGCCGCAGGCTACGACCTGCACCGCGGGCTGCTCGCATCGGCGGACCGCCCAGAGCCGTTGACGGTGCCTGAGGTGATCGGCGGTGCGCGTTCACTCGTCATCCTCGAAGGCGTTGGCGACCACGAGAACATCGGCTCGATCTTCCGCAACGCCGCCGGGATGGGCGTCGACGGCGTGCTGTTCGGCGCGTCCACCGCGGATCCGCTGTACCGCCGCAGCGTGCGCGTGTCCATGGGCCACGTCCTGCGCACCCCGTTCGCCCACTTGGAGGGCACCACGACCACTTGGCAGCGCTCGCTTACGCAGCTGCAAGATGCGGGCTTCCACGTCGTTGCGCTCACCCCGTCCCACGACGCGGTGCCGCTCAAGCAGGCGTGCGCGGGGCGCGAGAAGATCGCCTTCCTCGTCGGCGCCGAGGGCCCGGGACTGACTGAGCACGCGATGCGCGCAGCTGACGTGCGGGCTCAGATCCCGATGGCGCCGGGCACAGATTCGCTCAACGTCGCCACCTCGGCGGCGATCGCGTTCTACGAGTTCATGCGCTAGCGGTCGGAGTGGCGAATCCGCTCCTGGATTGCCCGCTTCGCCTCAGCCAGGCGGCAGCGTATGTCGCGCCCGAGGCGGCGCGCGGCAGCGACTGACGCATCCGCAAGCTCGGCAAACTCGTTGCCGTCTTCGGCCGGCGGCGTGACGTCGTAGTCGTCGTAGTCGTTGTCTTTTTCTGCGAAGCGCGCGGCGACTTCGCTCACCGTCTTGGTTTTCGGCTTCTCCGGCGGCGCAATCTTCGGCTCTGGGCGGCCGTCGACCGCGTAGCCGACCACGTGGACGTCTGGTCCGGCGCCGCGGTGCTCCAGATCCACCCCGACCCAGCTGCGCTGCGCCTCATGCATCAGGTCCTTCGGCTCGAAAGGCAGCGTGATGCCGCCGAGCTGCTCCGCTTTCTCGCCGGCCCAATAGACCGCTTCGAAGGGCTCGGGCAAACCGATGTCTTCCAGCACCCGCTGACGCGTCGCAGTCAAGGAGCGGCGAAGGTCGTCGCCGACGTAGTGGGCGAAGCCCGCGTAGTCCGTGTCGGCTCCCTCGGCGAAGAGGTAGGTGTCGGCCGCCGGCAGCGCGCCGCGGAGGTACTCAACAGTCTCCGTGAGCTTGTCGGAGTCCTCGACGAACGTCTGGACCACCGCAACCCCCGGGTAGCCGGCGATGTAGAACTCGTCTCTGCCCGGCTTGGAGGAGCGGTTTAAGGGGAACTCGCCGATTGGGGTGATGGGCCACGCTGGGTTGATCTGCGCCAGCAGCTTGCGGCCGAACCCGCGGTCCGCCTTCGGCTCGGCCTCGAGCACCTCGCGCGGGTTGGCTGCGGTGATAAACCAGAACGTCACAACTGCCGGGTAGCCCATGGTTAGCTCCTTGGACGCTTCTGCGTGGTGCGCACACCGAGCAGGACGTCCTCCCAGTGCGGGGTAACAGCCTTGCGGCGGCGCTTCTGCGGTTGTTCGGCCTCGTCAGGGTGCTGCAGGAACTCGCCTTCGAGCGCCTCCGGCTCGTCGTCCTCCACGGCGGTCAGCGAGCGCACCGGCTGGACGAAGTCGGGGTCTGTCAGGTCGGCAGCGACGGCGTCGCGCGCCTCCGTGGTCGCTCCCGCGCCCATCTGGCGCTTGAACGACCACGTCGCTTCGTTATCGGTGAGGCCTGCTTGCCAGCGAAGGTGGACGACCCATGTGTCGCCGGGTTCGCGGGTGGCGTCCCACGTAGCGTCGACAAGCGAATGCCCCCTAGCCGCGAACGCTGAGGCGAGGATCTCAAACAGGGTGAGCTTGGCCGGGCCGCCGTCGCGGATTGGGTGGGACTGCTTGGCGGCTTCGGCGATCTGGGAGCGTTCCAGCAGCACCGGGTGCGCGTAGGGCTCGACGCGGCTTGCGGCGACCCCCATTTCCTCGGCGAGCTCGGTGACAGTCGCGCCGGCGCGGATGCGGGCTTGAATCTCGCTGGGCCGCATCGACAGCGCCGTGGCGAAGAGCGGATCCGGCTCGGGCAGCGTCCGCTCGACCTCGGCGGGTGCTTCCGCCTCAGACGCCTCAGCGGAGGCCTCGTCGACCGTCTCGGCGGCTTCGGCCAGCTCGGCCGGTTCCGCAGGCTCCGTCAACACCGCCGGGACCTGCGGGATCTCGGTGCGTGCGAGCTGGTAGCGGACACCGTCAGCGTCGTGCAGTACAAAAAACTGCTCCGTTGACTCCTCTTCACTGAGATATAGCTCGCGCATAATGGCCTAGCTTAACCCAGGGCAGCGCTAATTTTTCGCACCGACGCCCTGCTCGAGCAGCGCGTCGATCGCGTGGGTGAGCGTTTCGATGTCCGCGGTGTCGATCGAGGGGAACATGCCGATGCGCAGCTGGTTGCGGCCCAGCTTGCGGTACGGCTCCACGTCTAGGATGCCGTTGTGGCGCAGCGCCTTGGCCAGCTCGGCGGCGTCGATCTCGTCGTCGAAGTCGATGGTGCCGACCACGAGTGAGCGCGCGGCGGGGTCGGTCACAAACGGGGTGGCGTGCTCGTGCGACTCGGCCCAGGAGTACAGCGCGTTGGCGTTAGCGGTGGTGCGCTTGACCATGCCCTCGAGGCCGCCCTCGGCGTTCATCCACTGCACTTGGTTCGCCAGCATGAGCAGCGGCGCCACGGCCGGAGTGTTGTAGGTCTGGTTCTTGCGCGAGTTGTCCACGGCGGTTTGCAGGTCCAAGAATGCCGGGATGAAGCGGCCGGACGCCTTGACCTTTGCAATGCGCTCGATGGCCGCAGGGCTCATCGCAGCGAGCCAGATGCCGCCGTCGGAGGCGAAGCACTTCTGCGGGGAGAAGTAGTAAACGTCGACCTCGGTCATATCGACGGGGAGGCCGCCGGCGCCGGAGGTGGCGTCGATAAGCACCAGCCCCTCGGTGTCGGGCCGCACGACCGGCACCATGGCGCCGGTCGAGGTTTCGTTGTGCGCCCACGCGACCACGTCAGCTGCCGTGCCGTCCAGGTCGCTCGGGCTGGGGGCGGTGCCAGGCTCGGCCTTGACCACTTGCGGCTCCTCCAGCCACGGCGCCTGCGCGGACGCCTTGGCGAACTTGCCCGAGAACTCGCCGAAGCTCAAATGTGCCGACTGCTTTTCGATGAGTCCGAACGTTGCGGCGTCCCAGAACGCCGTTGCGCCTCCGAGGGAGAGGATGATCTCGTAGCCCTCGGGCAGGTTGAAGAACTGGCTGAGGCCGTCGCGCACTTCGCCAACCAGGTTCTTCACCGCCGGCTGGCGGTGCGACGTGCCGATGATATCGGCGCCCTTGGCGATGGCGTCGAGCTGCTCGGGGCGAACCTTCGACGGGCCGCAGCCGAAGCGGCCGTCAGCGGGAATGAGATCGGCAGGGAGGGTGGGGTAGACGCTCATCGAGTGGTCTTGTCCTTCGCTCGGTTGAAATTGCAGTAGGTCGCATAATATACCGGTTGGTTCCTCTGGGCGGGGCGGGAAAGCGATATCTATTCGCCGCCGCAGAATGTGGCCGGATGCTGTTTGCGCGAACCCTGTCGTCCGCATCACAGGCGGTGCTACTATGGCACATGGAAAATGTCCGGGTTGTCATTTCAACTATCTCGTTCCTGCAGGTTACTGCGGTTACGGGTAAGTCTGGCAAGACGGATTGTGATCACACGTGGAAAGGCACACAGTGGCTTCTGAGAATGAAAACAAGGCAGTACTGCACTACCCGGGCGGCGAGTACGAGATGGACATCATGCGCGCCACCGAGGGCAACGACGGCGTCGTGCTGGGCAAATTCCTTGGCGAGACAGGCCTGGTCACCTTCGACCCGGGCTACGTCTCCACCGGCTCGACCGAGTCGAAGATCACCTACATCGACGGCGACGAGGGCATTCTGCGCTACCGCGGCTACGACATCGCGGACCTGGCAGAGAAGGCCACCTTCAACGAGGTGTCCTACCTGCTGATCAACGGCGAGCTGCCAACGGTGGAGGAGCTCGACTCCTTCAACAGCGAGCTGCGCCACCACACCCTCTTGGACGAGGACTTCAAGGCAGCGTTCAACATTTTCCCGCGCAACGCGCACCCGATGGCCGTGCTCGCGTCCTCGGTGAACATTCTCTCGGCGTACTACCAGGACCAGCTCAACCCGCTCGACGAGGAGCAGCTGGACAAGGCGACCGTGCGCCTGATGGCAAAGGTGCCGATGCTGGCCGCGTACGCCTACCGTGCGTCGCGCGGTAAGCCGTACATGTACCCGGACAACTCGCTCAACCCGCGTGAGAACTTCATGCGCATGATGTTCGGTTACCCGACCGAGGACTACGAGATCGACCCGATCCTCACCAACGCGCTGGACAAGCTCCTCATCCTGCACGCCGACCACGAGCAGAACTGCTCCACCTCCACCGTGCGCATGATCGCGTCGGCGCAGGCCAACATGTTTGTTGCCATCGCCGGTGGCATCAACGCCCTTGCGGGCCCGCTGCACGGCGGCGCAAACCAGGCCGTGCTCGAGATGCTCGAGGACATCAAGAACAACCACGACGGCGACGCCACCGACTTCATGAATCGCGTGAAGAACAAGGAGAAGGGCGTCCGCCTGATGGGCTTCGGCCACCGCGTGTACAAGAACTACGACCCGCGCGCTGCCATTGTGAAGGAGACCGCGCACGAGGTGCTCGAGCACCTCGGTGGCGACGAGCTGTTGGATCTCGCGATGAAGCTCGAGGAGATCGCGCTGAACGACGAGTACTTCATCCAGCGCAAGCTGTACCCGAACGTGGACTTCTACACCGGCCTGATTTACCGCGCGATGGGCTTCCCGACGGACTTCTTCACCGTCCTGTTCGCCATCGGCCGCCTGCCGGGCTGGATCGCCCAGTACCGCGAGCAGCTGGAGATGAACTCCAAGATCAACCGCCCGCGCCAGATCTACACCGGCTACGAGCAGCGCCCGTTCGTGCCGAAGGACCAGCGCTAGCCGCGCGCTTATAGCGTGTAAGAAGCGCTGACAGCGCGATAACCGCCGGTTCACGGCATTCCCCTATAATTTTGGGGAAGTCCGTGTCGGCGGTTTTTCTATGCCGCCGAGTCAACGAACAAGGAGAAATTGAGCAATGGAAAAGCCCATCATTGAGGTACCGCAGGAACCGGCGCCGATGGATCTTGTCATCGAGGATCTGGTGGTCGGCGACGGCGCAGAGGCTGTCGCAGGCGGGCACGTCAAGGTGGAGTACCTCGGAGTCACCTACGACTCCGGCAACGAGTTCGACTCCACCTGGGACCGCGGCGAGGCCGCAGAGTTCCCGCTTGCTGGCCTGATCGAGGGCTGGCAGGAAGGCATCCCCGGCATGCGCGTCGGCGGCCGCCGCAAGCTCACCATCCCGCCGGAGAAGGCGTACGGCCCCGCCGGCGGCGGCCACCCGCTCGCCGGCCGCACGCTGGTCTTTGTCATCGACCTGCTCGAAGCGAACTAGGGAGCACTTATGCGAGTCCCCGTGACCACCCTGAACGACGGGTACGACTTCCCCCTCCTCGGCCTTGGCACGTACAAGCTTCAAGGTGACGAGGTGGAAAAGGTGGTTCGCACCGCGATCGAGCTGGGCTACCGCCACATCGACACCGCCAAGGTCTACGACAACGAGGTCGAAGTTGGCAAGGCGATCAACGCCGCCATTGCGGCAGGCGACGTGACACGCGAGGAGCTGTTCATCACCACCAAGCTGTGGAACGACGACCAGTCCCGCGCTGCGGAGGCGTACCAGGAGTCTCTGAAACGTCTGGATCTGGATTTCATCGACCTCTACCTGGTGCACTGGCCGGTGCCGCAGCAGGGGACCTACGTCCAGGCGTTCGAGCAGATCGTGCAGCTTCAGGGCATGGGCCAGCTGCAGTCGGTGGGTGTGGCGAACTTCTACGAGGAGCTTTTGGACGAGCTTGCGGCTGCCACAGGTGTGACCCCGGTGCTGAACCAGGTGGAGCTGCACGCTGGGTTCACCCAGCCCGAGTTGCGCCAGTATCACGCCGACCACGACATCGTGACGGAAGCGTGGGCACCGCTCGCGCGCGGCGAGAATTTCGACGCGCCCGAGATCGTCGCGGTGGCTGACCGCCACGGCAAGACTCCGGCGCAGGTCGTGCTCGCGTACCTGCTTCAGATGGGGTGCTCGGTGGTGCCGAAGACCTCCAACCCGCAGCGTCTGGTTGAGAACATCGGCGCGCTCGAGGTCGAACTCACCGACGAGGATATCGCCACGCTCGACCAGGTGCAGGGAGGCAGGATGTCGGGGGATCCTCGGACGTTCCCGAACTAAGTCATTGAGGCGTTTGCGCCTCGCGGAAGGAAACAGGGCAGTTGCTTGGCGACGTGCCCTGTTTTTCTATTGCCCCATCCGATTATCAACGCGTCGGGGGTGAGGTAGTACCTATTAATGTGCCAGTTCAGGGCGGGTGACGGGGGTAACAATCCGGGCTTCGCAAAGCCCCAAACGCCGAACGCTGCTGCCGCTTGTGTGTTGTAGGTTACATTTTGCTTCAAGCGTTGCAGATCCAACAGGATTCTCGCGCAGTGATTGACTTCTTCGACTTAGAAAGGATGAGCCTGTGGCCGGATCAACAGCCATCACGGGCCGCCGCGAACCCACGCCTGAGGAATTCGTGGCGATGCAGCAAAGCCCCGAATTCCAAGAACTACGTGGCACCTTCCGCGGTTTCACGTTTCCCGTGATGATCGGCGCTTTCATCTGGTACGTGTGCTACGTGGTCGTCGCCACGTTCGCACCAGGATTCATGGGCCGGCCCTTTTGGGGCCTCAACGTCGGCCTCTGGTTAGGCCTGGCGCAGTTCATCACCACCTTCGCTATCACGTGGATCTACGTGAAGTGGGCGAACAAGAACATCGAGCCGCGTGCGGCGCACATCCGTGAAGAGATGGAGGGCTAAGCAATGCACACGACAACCCTCGCCGCAGCCCAGTCTGAGGCAGCCGGCAACCCGATCCTCAACATCGCCATCTTCGGTATCTTCATCGTGGTGACCCTGTACGTGGTCACCCGCGCCGGTAAGACCACCGGGGAGTCCGCTGACTTCTACACCGGTGGCGCGTCGTTCAGCGGCACGCAGAACGGCCTTGCCATCGCTGGCGACTACCTGTCTGCCGCGTCCTTCTTGGGCATCGTCGGCTCGATCGCGCTCAGCGGTTACGACGGCTTCCTGTACTCCATCGGCTTCTTTGTGGCGTGGCTCGTGGCGCTGTTGCTGGTTGCTGAGCCGCTTCGAAATGTCGGACGCTTCACCATGGCGGACGTGCTCTCCTTCCGCTTGAAGCAAAAGCCGGTACGCGTCGCCGCCGCCTTCGGCACGCTGTTCGTTTCGCTGTTCTACCTCATTGCCCAGATGGCCGGTGCTGGCTCCCTGGTGAGTGTGTTGCTCAACCTGCACTCGTTCACCTCCCAGGCTATCTGCGTGGCAATCGTCGGCGTGATCATGATCATCTACGTTCTCGTCGGCGGCATGAAGGGCACCACCTACGTCCAGATGATCAAGGCGGTCCTGCTCATCGCCGGTGTGGCAATCATGGCCGTGCTCGTCTTCGTTAACATCCGCGGCGGCATGAACACCCTGTTCGATTCCGCCATCGCCACCCACGCGGCGTCCCAAACTGCCGCAGACAAGGGCTACGACCCGGCGGCGATCATGGAGCCGGGTCTGAAGTACGGCGGCACCTTGACAAAGCAGCTGGACTTCATTTCCCTAGGCCTTGCGCTCGTCCTCGGTACCGCGGGTCTGCCACACGTGCTGATGCGCTTCTACACCGTGCCGACGGCGAAGGAAGCCCGCAAGTCCGTGACCTGGGCCATCGTGCTTATCGGTTCCTTCTACCTGCTCACCCTGATTCTCGGCTACGCGGCCGGCGCTCTCGTCGGCCCGGACCGCATCCTCGCCGCACCCGGCGGCGCGAACTCCGCTGCTCCGCTGCTTGCGTTCGAGCTCGGCGGCTCCATCTTCATGGCGCTGATCTCCGCAGTTGCGTTCGCCACTGTGCTCGCCGTGGTCGCCGGCCTGGCGATTACCGCCTCGGCGTCCATCGCCCACGACGTCTACGACGCCGTGTTCCGCGACGGCCAGTCCACTGAAGAGGAGCAGGTCCGCGTCTCCCGCATCACCGTGGTCGTCCTCGGCATCGTGTCCATCATCCTCGGCATCCTCGCTATGACCCAGAACGTGGCCTTCCTGGTCTCCCTGGCATTCGCCATCGCGGCGTCCGCGAACCTGCCGACCATCCTGTACTCCCTGTACTGGAAGCGTTTCAACACCACCGGTGCTGTGGCCTCGATCTATACGGGCCTGATCTCAGCGCTGCTTTTGATCTTCTTCTCCCCGGCAGTGTCCGGTTCTCCGACCGCAATGTTCCCGAACGCGGACTGGGCGCTGTTCCCGCTGACCAACCCGGGTATCGTCTCGATCCCGCTTGGTTTCCTCGCCGGCATTGTGGGCACCTTCCTAGGCAAGCCGGACAACTTCGACGAGCTGCAGGCCGAGATGGAGGTTCGCTCGCTGACCGGTGTCGGCGTCGAGGCTCCGGTCGACCACTAACACCCGCGAGCGGCCACTCGGCCTCACCGCGACAGAAGCGCGGAGGGAGGGTTCGAACCCTCCCTCCGCGTTCGTGCTGTGTCGGCGGAGTCGCACCCACTACGGCAGCAGCTTGCTCCAATCCGCCTTGGAGGAGAGCTCGCTGCTGGTTGCGATGAGGTCGGCCAATTGGGCCGCCTTCTCCTGCTGCGGGCGGTTCAGATTCAGCTGCGGCAGCGATGGCGCGGTCGGCTTCGCGGCTCCGCCCGGCACCCACTGGCCCCAGTCGGACGCGTAGACGTTGTTGACGTCCACCTGCACGCCGTCGATTACCGCAGTCCACTTCGCCTTCTGGTGGATGGTGGTGCGCGGGTGAATTTTGCCGCCGGAGCCCCAGTCGTGCTGCCAGAAGAAGGAACCGATGCCGTCCTCGATGCACCACTGGATCACGTTGTAGTTGCCGTACACGCCGGTCTGGTACCCGGCGACGGTGAGCGCAGCCTGGAACGCCTTGAGGTACGGGCGAATCTGGTGCGTGTAGTGGTCGCGGTGCGGGTTGTCGTCGATCGCCACGTAGATCGGCCGCCCAGTCGGTCCGCCGGCGGCCTTGTGCAGGCGGATTGCCTCGGGCGCGTGCCGCGCTGCAGAGGCTGCGCCGCCGAGCCAGTCGGCAGTTTCGGCGCGGCCGAATTGGTAAACCGAGGCCGTCGCTAAGCCGTTTGCGGCGTAATCGCGGGTTTCGCCCAGCGACACCGGCTTGCCCAGCATCCAGTTCGCGCCGGGGCGGCGCTCCGAGACGTAGCGCACCGCACCCATGTGGCCGGCGGCTTTCACTGCGCGGGCTGATGGCACGCCGGCTGAATAGTCGACAACCGTGCCAAGGACCCGTCCCTGCGCTGCGGCGGGGGAGGGGGCAGCAAAGCCGAACGTGGCGGCGGCGGTCGCGATGCCGGCTGTTTTCAGGAAGGAGCGGCGAGAAACTTTAGTCACATCAGTAACAATAGGCCCAGAAGGGGGCTTCAATCACGCTGACACGGCTACAGGCCCAGGGTTACGAACCTCGTGTGCCCCGCCATAGCCTCCAGCGCCTGCTCCACGCCGGCGGCCGTCTCTGAGTGCGGGTGGTTCATGTGCATCAGCACGACAGCACCGTCTGGCGCGTGCTGGATTTGCTGCGCTACCTGAAAAGCCCCGGCTGAAGCGCCGAAGTCGCCGTTGACGCTGAACCCCGCAACCCGCATGCCCGCGTCGTTCGCGATCCGCACCGCCACATCGTCGTAGTGCGCGGTACCTGCCCGAAACCAGGTCGAACGAACCCCGAAACGCTCAAGTGCAGTGGCGTTACCGGCGATCTCCTCGATGGCTTCGGCGGCGTTCGCGGTGCCGTGGATGCCGTACGCCGCATGCCCGCTCACCGAGAGCGGAACGTGGCGGGTGCCGTGGTTCTCAAGTTGGAAGAGGGGATCAGCCGCGAGCTCGCGAGTCAGGTCTGGATGCGCATCAATCCACGGTTTCGCGAGAAACAGCGTCGCCGGCACGCCATGGGAGCGAAGCATCTCGATCAGGTGCGCGTCGTAATCCCCGCCGCACGCGTCGAACGTCAGGGCCACCGTGCGCTGGCCCGGCACCGTCGGCACCGAATCCACAATGCCGTCGAGGTGCGTGCCGAAATCGCTTGGGCTCATCTCGTCGTACGCGTGCGGGGGCAGCATGCTTGCCGACGCCCCCGTCGTCCCCGGAAGCGCAGTCACCTCGGTGACCTCAGCCGTTTCGGTGACCTCACTCAGAGCTGATGAGGTCTCCGGGGTAGGAGCGGGCGGTTTTGACCCGCACCCGGCGACTCCAGCCGCGGCGAGCAGGCTCGCGCCGAGGAAAGCGCGGCGGGTTAACGGAGACGGCATGCGTTAGCAGTGTAGTTTCCTCGAGACGGTGTTGCACAAGGGTAGTACCTTGATCGCTATGCAGAACACCACGCAGCGCCTCATCGTGCCTGACCTCGCCCGCGGCATGGCCCTTCTAGGCATCGCCATGGCCAACGCCGCGCAGGCGTGGATTATCAACGACTGGTCCGAAGACAGCTCCCGCGCCGGGTGGTCCGTCGGCGGCGTGCGACCGGACGACCTCCTCGACCAGATCTGCGCCGTCTTCGCCGCGATGTTCGTCCACGTCCGCGGGTTGCCGATGTTCAACACGCTCCTCGGTTTCGGCTTTGGCTTGGTTGTGGCCAGCCTGTTTAGGAAGGGCTACACCCACAAAGAGGCGCGCCGCATTCTGGTGCGCCGCTACGGCATCCTCGCGCTGTTCGGTCTTTTGCACCTGTCCCTGCTGTTCTTCGGTGACATCATGCTCACGTACGGCCTTGTCGGCGTGGTCATGGCGTTCATGCTGAAGGTCTCCACCAAGTGGCTGCGCCGCATTTCGTACTGGGTTCTCGGCATCTTCGCGGCCTTCGCTCTCTTCGCTACGGCGGTGCAGTGGTTCTTCGAGTTCGACCCGACCGAAGTTGGTCTCATCCCCACCGCGGAGCTGACCACGTTCGCTGACTACTTCAGCGCGAACTTGCAGATGGCGGTGTTCGTCGTGCCGTCGCTGCCGTTCCAGGTGGTGCAGCTTGCGGCGCTGTCAATCCTCGGGTTCGTGTGGGCGCAAGAGGGTGTGCTCACTGACGTCGCCGCTCACCGCAAAACACTCAAGACCTGGATGTGGATCGCTATCGGCATCATCGTGCTGATCGGATTGCCGTGGGGGCTGACCGCGGCAGGGGTGCTGCCGTCGAACCTGGAGACCACCTTCTACCTGCTGAACCAGGCGCTGGGCCTCTACACCGGCCCGGGTATTCTCGCCGCGTTCGCGCTCGCCACCGACAACCTGCACAACGAGGTGCCGGGCTGGGCGCGCGCCTTCGTCGCACTGGGCAAGCGCTCGATGTCGGGCTACCTCGCGCAGTCGTTCCTCTTCATCCTGCTGGTCGTCCCGGCGTTTCTGGGCATCGGCAACGACGCCAGCGTGAGCGGCAAGATCGGGATCGGCATCTTGGTCTGGTTGATCACGCTGCTGCTCGCGGTCGCGCTTGAGGCCGCCGGCAAGCAGGGGCCGTTTGAGTGGGCGCACCGCCACCTTTCCTACGGCAAAACCGGCCGCATCGAACCGAAACGCGAAAACCCCAGGTTAGAGGGGTAAAAAATTGGGGACAGTCGAGTAATCCCTAGCCCATTCACTCCACAACTGCCCCAGCTGAGCTTCCTCTCGCCATTTCTGAGTATTCCTCACACTGCCTCTGCCCGAAATGGGATGGTTCCGTCAAGACAAAAGTTTCTTGATGCCCTCGGAGAGGATTTCTTGTGGGCTTATGTGGTGCGCCACGTGGAGGCGCGCATAAGTCGGGGCTTGTTCGGGGTCGATGGCAACACGCTTTTCGTCGGGTGCCATGGGGGCCGTCAGGGCGGCGCCGATCACAAGGTTTGATAGCCGGTAGGCAGTTCCCAACGGATCCGGGACGCCCTCTCGTTCAAGCAGGACACACATGCGCTCAGAAAGCGCCAGGTAAGCAGGGCCTCTGGGGGCGCGCATGCCGATGACCTGACCAGCCCACCGGTGGGTCGTGAGGTGCGTGAAGAAAGCTTGCATCAGGGTGGGCAGGTCGGCGTTGCTGATCGACTCGGACATTGCGGGATCATCTGCAAGCGCTGTATCTAGGGCGAGGTCGAATAGGTCGTCAACCGACTCCACGCGGGAGTACAGGCTAGCTGGGGCGACGCCCACCTGTTGCGCCACAGCCCTCATAGTGAGCGCCTTCAAGCCACCTTCGTCCAACAGTCTGCCCGATGCTCTTGCAACTTCCGCAATATCCACGGCGCGATGGCGTTGCACCGGTTTCCGATGTTCCCAGTAGCTCACCCCGCCAGCCTAACCAAACATCCTTGAACCACCTATCCAAACTATGTTAGTTTTGGGCGCATGCTGGATGCCGCCAACCTTCCGATCACCTTTGAGAACACTCGCCTACGCCCTCTCGCCGAACTGGACGCAGACGCGTATGCAGCAGGCACAAAAGACGAAGCTGTGCGGCGCTTCGCTCACCTGCCTGAACCTGATTACACCCCCGAGTCCGTGCGACGGATGATCTGTGACGAGGTCGCGACGGGCCTCTCGTCCGGCACGTTGGCAGTCCTCGCACTTGCCGACGCCGAAACCAACCGGTTCGTGGGTTCCATGGTTCTCTTTGACGTTAGCTCCGATGCTGCCGAGGTTGGGTTCTGGATTCATCCCGGTGCGCGAGGGGAAGGACATGCCCGTCGGGGCTTGGAGCTGGCATCACGCTTCGCGCGCACCAGTGGACTTAAAACCTTGACGGCACGCACGCTTCCGGAAAACAGGGCCTCCCAGCACTGCTTGACGACGGCGGGATTCCACGAGACCGGCCGAGGCGTAGGGACCACGCCCGCAGGACAGCGCGAAGAGTTGTTCCACTACCAGCGCGATCTCGTGACCGTCGCCCAGTGGCCGTTGGTGACAGAACGACTTCGACTCCGTCTGCATGAGACAGACGATGTCGCATGGCTTCACGAGCTGTACTCGCAACCTGACGTTGCTCGTTACCTGTTGGACGAACCATGGACTGTGGAAGTTACCCGTGACAAGCTCGCGGAGCGGCTATCAAAAACTGACCTTGATGGTGAGGCTGCTGCACTTGCACTAGTCATCGAGCATGACGGCACCCCCATAGGAGACGTCGCACTGTGGCTCACAGACAGGGAGCACCGCCAGGGCGAGATCGGGTGGGTTCTGAACCCGGCACACGGTGGGCAAGGATTCGCAAGCGAAGCCGTTCGCGCGGTACTTGCCCTCGGGTTTGACCATTACCATCTCCACCGCATCACCGCGCAGATGGATGCCCGCAACGGCGCCTCCGCGGCACTTGCTAACCGCGTTGGACTCCGGCTCGAAGCGCATCACGTCCAGGACTGGTTCAGCAAGGGCGAATGGACCGACACCCTTATCTACGCGCGACTCGCCTCCGAGACCCATAGCCAATAAATGATGTCTGATTTGAAATGAGCAGCGGCTGGACGCTATTAGCGGATAGCGAACTCTAGTTGCGTTTTCAGGCACAGGTCTCGGACGACAGTCCGCGTATATCAGGAAATGCCTCGCCTACTTTTGCAGGAAGAGGCATTGTTTCATGCTTTCGGGGGTTGTTCGAACAATCAAATCTAATTCTTCGAAACCCCGAATTGAATTGCGCCCCAGGTAGGAATCGAACCTACGACACCTTCTTTAGGAGAGAAGTGCTCTATCCACTGAGCTACTGGGGCAACGGCGATAAGGCTACCGCAGCAACCTGCGGGCCTTGAAATTCGCCCGAGTGGTTTACACTTCCTCGCCGGTGAGCTCGCGAAGCTTCGCACGGACTGCGGAGGCCTCCGGGTTCGTTTCGTGCGTGCCGTCGGAGTACAGCACGGTCGGCACGACTCGGTTGCCGCCGTTGACGCTCTCTACCCACGCGGCGGCGTCCTCGTTGCCGTCAGCCTCGACGTCGACGACGTCGTAGGGTGTCTCCGTGCGGTCAAGACGCTCGCGCAGCTTGCGGCAGAACGGGCACCACGAGGTGGCGAAGATAGTCACGTGGGACGAAGTTTCAGGGGTGGTCATAGCTTCCTTTCTGGTGGCTAGCGCCGCTCGAGGCGCTGGAATTTGTAGCGCAGCCCGTTCTCGGATGTCAGCCAGTCGCCGTCGCGGACGAGTTCGAACTCGTCGCCGAAGCGAGGTGCGAAGACGGGGGTGTCGATGGGGAGAACGTGGACGTCGATAAGCGTGCGCTCAATCACGTCAACCTCGTCCAGCGTGGCCTCGTACAGCTGGCCACCGCCGATGATCCACGCGTCGGTTTCAAGGTCCGGCAGGTCGGTGGACACGTAGGCGCCGTTGGACCACGTGCCCGGCTGGCGCGACGACAGGACGTGGTTGGTGCGGCCCGGAAGCGGGCGCTTAGGCAGCGCTTCCCACGTGCGACGACCCATGATGATGGGGTGCCCCATGGTGGTGTCCTTGAAGTGTTTCAGGTCCTCCGGCAGGTGCCACGGCATCGTCTCGCCATCACCGATCACGCCGTCGACGCTCTGCGCCCAAATTGCTCCAAGTGTTGGCATTACACGGACACCTTCGCGCTAATCGTCGGGTGCGGGTCGTAGCCTTCGACCTCGATGTCGTCGAAGGTGTAGTCGAAGATCGACGCCGCTTTGCGCAGCTTGAGTTGCGGATAAGGGCGTGCCTCCCGGGAGAGCTGCTCCTCAACCTGATCAACGTGGTTGTTGTAAATGTGGCAGTCGCCGCCCGTCCAGATCAGCTCGCCGACCTCAAGTCCTGCCTGCTGGGCGAACATGTGGGTTAAAAGCGCGTAGGAGGCGATGTTGAACGGCACGCCGAGGAACATGTCCGCGGAGCGCTGGTAGACCTGCATCGACAGTTTTCCGTTGGCGACGTAGAGCTGGAACAGCAGGTGGCAGGGCATGAGCGCCATCTTGTCCAGCTCAGCGACGTTCCATGCGGAGACCAAGATGCGACGCGAATCGGGATTTTCGGTGAGGTCTTTCATCACCTGCTCGATCTGGTCGATGTGGCCGCCGCCGGGGGTCGGCCACGAGCGCCACTGCACGCCGTAGACCGGGCCCAGCTCGCCGTTCTCATCTGCCCACTCGTTCCAGATGCGAATGCCGTTGTCTTGCAGCCAGCGCACGTTTGAGTCGCCGCGCAGGAACCAGAGCAGCTCGCCTACGACGGCCTTGAAGTAGACCTTTTTCGTAGTCAGGAGCGGGAACGACTCGGACAAGTCGTAGCGGATCTGGCGGCCGAACACGCTGCGCGTGCCGGTGCCGGTGCGGTCGCCCTTCGCGGTGCCGTTTTCCAGCACGTCGCGGAGCAGGTCCTCGTACGGGGTGGGGACTGACACTAGTTTGAGACTCCTTCGTAGCTGCCGTGCTGCTCAACGTAGCGCGCGCAAGCGGCGAGAATGTCATCGGCCAGCTCGGGACGGCAAATCAGAAGATCCGGGATATAGGTGTCGGCGTTGTTGTAGCGCAGCTCGGAACCGTCGAGGCGGGAGCAGTGCAGGCCCGCGGCCATAGACACGCCCACCGGCGCGGCCTGGTCCCACTCGTATTGGCCGCCGGCGTGAACGTATGCGTCGTAATCGCCGAGGAGCACGTGCATGGCCTTCGCTCCCGCGGAGCCCACCTGGGCCACCTCGAAACCCAGCTCGCCTGCAACGTGCTGCGCGATTGCGGGCGGGCGGTTGCGGCTCATTGCGATCTTTCCCGCGAACGGGCCGGAGACGTGGCGCACGTCGGACGATTTGAAAACCACGCCGAGATCCGGCAAGCCGACGGCGGCGTGGGTGGGCACCCCGTCTTCAACCAGCGCCACGTGCACGGCCCAGTCTTGGCGGCCGGTGGCGAACTCCTTGGTGCCGTCGAGCGGGTCGACGATCCACACGCGGCGGTTCTCAAGGCGCGCTGGGTCGTCCGCGGCCTCTTCGGACAGCACGGCGTCTCCGGGGCGGTGTTGTTCGAGCACGCGGGCGATCCAGTTCTGGGCGAGGTCGTCTCCCGCCTCACCGAGCTCGCGGCCGCGGAGCAGGCCGACGCCGCGGATGCCTTTCAGGATCTCGCCGGTGCCCTGCGCGATCAGATTGGTCAGCCTGGAATCCGAGTACTGGGCGCTCATAGGCTTTAAGTTTAGCCGGTCTGCCGAGTTTCGGGGCTGGGCTGCAGGTTGGCGGGGTGCGTCTGCCCGGAGCAACCGGAGGCGGCAGCGTGCCTGCAGTGGGCCTGCAGCGTGCCGACTACCCGCTGCCGTAGCGGCGTTCCAAGATGCTGCTTGAAGAGTGTTGCTTGCAGATGGTCATTAACCGCCGTCGCGGAAATCGGGCTGGGGCCGGTTACTCGGTTAATGACCATCTGCAAGCAACACTTTGGGGGTGACCATGTGCGTCCGTCCGGGGTAACTGGGGTTTTGCCGGCACACCGGCCGTCGCCCTCCCACACGTGGCACGTGAAGTGGCAAGCTCCCTAGAAGCTTCCATCGAACCCCGCCGCGGTAGGATCCTCGCCATGTCCGACAACGTGCTCGCCCGCTTCCACCCGCAGGTGGCGACGTGGTTCGAGGAGGTTTTTTCCGCGCCCACCGCGGTGCAAGACCAAGCGTGGCGCTCGATCTCGGCGGGGGAGAACACCCTCGTTGTCGCTCCAACCGGCTCCGGCAAGACGCTGGCGGCGTTTCTGTGGTCTTTGAACTCGTTGGTTGAGCGCTCCGGGCAGCAGGCGCTGCCGATCAGCGGGGGCGAGAAATCCACGCACGGCGGCACCCGCGTCCTCTACATCTCGCCGCTCAAAGCGCTCGGTGTGGATGTTGAGAACAACCTGCGAGCGCCGCTCGCCGGCATCGCGCGCGTGGCTCTGCGGATGGACAAGCAGATGCCGGACATCTCCGTCGGTGTGCGCTCCGGCGACACCCCCCAGGCGGAGCGCAACCGCCAGCTGCGCAAACCGCCAGACATCCTGATCACCACGCCGGAATCGCTCTACCTCATGCTCACCTCAAAGGCGGCGGGGATCCTCAAAACCGTGGACACGGTGATCGTGGACGAAATCCACGCGCTCGCGGGCACGAAGCGCGGCGTTCACTTGGCGCTGTCGCTGGAACGGCTCGAGCGCCTTGCGGGGAAGTTCCAGCGCATCGGTCTTTCCGCCACGGTGCGGCCGATGGAAACAGTGGCGAACTTCCTAGGCCCGCGAACCACGATCATCAACCCGCCCGCGGAGAAGAAGTGGGAGCTTGACGTCCGGGTCCCGGTGGACGACATGAGCGACCTGCCGGTTCCGGAGGACGCATCCACCATCGGCGAGGCGGTCGTGGACGACCAGCTGGGCTTCGGCGGCGAGCCGACCGAAACGTTCAGCGGGGCGCACCAGAGCATCTGGCCGCACATTGAGCGCGCGGTGTACGACGAGGTGATGGCGCACCGCTCGACCATCGTGTTCGTGAACTCCAGGCGCGCCGCAGAGCGGCTCACCAGCCAGCTCAACGAGCTGTGGGCCAAGGAGCACACCCCGGAGTCGCTGAGCGCGCCGACGCGGCGCCCGCCCGCGCAACTGATGAAATCCGTCGACACCGCTGGCCACGCGGCGCCGGTGATTGCGCGCGCCCACCACGGCAGCGTGTCGAAGGAGGAGCGGCTCCAGACCGAGACCATGCTGAAAGAAGGCTCGCTGAAGGCCGTGATCTCCACTTCCTCCCTGGAGCTGGGTATCGACATGGGTGCGGTCGATCTGGTCATCCAGGTGGAATCGCCGCCGAGCGTCGCCTCTGGCTTGCAGCGCGTCGGCCGCGCCGGGCACTCCGTCGGCGCGGTCTCTGAGGGCATTTTTTACCCCAAGCACCGCTCCGACCTTGTCCAGGCCGCGGTGACCGTCCCGCGGATGCGAGAGGGGCTGATCGAGGAGCTCAAGCCGCCGCGCAGCCCGCTCGACGTGCTCGCCCAGCAAACGGTGGCGGCGGTCGCGTTCGAGGACTTGAACGTGGACGAGTGGTACGACACGGTGCGCAAAGCCTGGCCCTACCGCGACCTCGCTCGCGACGTGTTCGACTCGGTGATCGACCTGGTTACCGGCGTGTACCCGTCCACGGACTTCGCGGAACTGCGTCCCCGCGCGATCCTGGAGGGTTCCATACTCAAAGCCCGTCCCGGCGCGCAACGAGTCGCGGTGACCAACGCCGGCACGATCCCGGACCGCGGCATGTTCGGGGTGTTCCTGGTCGGTTCCGACGCGGAGGGCGGCGTGCCCAGAAGGGTCGGTGAGCTGGATGAGGAGATGGTGTACGAGTCGCGGGTCGGCGACGTGTTCACGCTCGGCGCGTCCAGCTGGCGGATTGAAAACATCACGCGCGACCAGGTGCAGGTCTCCCCGGCGCCCGGGCATACGGGCCGTCTGCCGTTTTGGACTGGTGACGGGTTGGGTCGGCCGTATGAGTTGGGGAAGGCGGTTGGGGCGTTTCGTCGACAAGCAAAAAGCTCCCTGGACCCTTCCTTGGACCAGCGGGCGCGCAGCAACCTCCTGCAATACCTCGAGGAGCAGGAGGAAGCCACCGGCATACTGCCCGACGACACGACACTGGTGCTCGAGCGCTTCACCGACGAGCTGGGGGACTGGCGGGTGGTGCTGCACACCCCGTTTGGCAAGGGGGTGAACGCCGCGTGGGCGCTGGCGACGGGGTGGCGTGTGAGCCAGGAGACCGGGATGGACGCGCAGGCGGTCGCGGGTGACGACGGCATTGTGCTGCGGCTGCCGCAGGGGGAGAAGGAGCCGGACGGGTCGCTCTTCCAATTCGACCCGGACGAAATCGCGGACATCGTCACCGAGCAGGTGGGCAACTCGGCGCTGTTCGCGTCGCGCTTCCGCGAGTGTGCCGCCCGCGCCCTGCTCCTGCCGCGTCGCAACCCGGGCAAGCGCGCCCCGCTGTGGCAGCAGCGGCAAAGGGCAGAGCAGCTTTTAGACGTCGCGCGCAACTACCCGTCTTTCCCCATCATTTTGGAGACCGTGCGCGAGTGCCTGCAGGACGTTTACGACCTGCCCGCGCTGTCCGAGGTGATGCGCGACATCGCCACCCGCCGCGTGCGTATCGCGGAGGTGACAACGGAAACACCAAGCCCGTTCGCCTCATCGCTGCTGTTCAACTACACCGGCGCGTTCATGTACGAGGGCGACACCCCGCTCGCGGAGAAGCGCGCCGCGGCGCTGTCGCTGGACCCGTCGCTGTTGGCCAAACTCCTGGGAACCGTTGAGCTGCGGGAACTTTTGGATGCGGACATCATTGCCGAGGTCGACGCGAGCTTGCGCCGCGTGGGCCGCGCGGAAACAAGCGAGCAGTTCGCCGACACGCTGCGCATCGTGGGCCCGATCCCGGTAGACGAGCTTTCGCTGTATACCTCCGTGCCCTTGATCTCGCTGGAGCAGGCGCTGGGGCCGGCGCGCATGATGCGGGTGCGCATCGGCGGTCGCGAGCACGTTGCGCAGGTGCTGGACGCCCCACTTCTCCGGGATGCGTTAGGCATCCCGGTCCCGCCCGGCGTCCCTGCCCAAGTGCAGACGATTCCGGACGCGCTGGCGCAGCTGGTCAGCCGCTGGGTGCGCACGCGCGGGCCGTTCGTCTTAAGGGATTTAGCGGACGCGTTCGGGTTGGCGGTTGGCGCCGCTTATTCCGCGCTGCAACCGTTGGTGGACGCGGGCAAGGTGGTGGCCGGGCGCTACCGACAGGGCGTGGACGAAGAGGAGTACGTCGCCGCGGAGGTACTGCGGATCATCCGCACCCGTTCTTTGGCGGCTGCGCGCGCCCAAACCCGACCGGTCACCCAGTCGGCGTACGCCCGCTTTTTGCCGGCGTGGTCGAACGTGGCTCCGCACGGTGTTACACCGGCGCTGCGCGGAGCTGACGGCGTGTACTCCGTGCTTGAGCAGCTGGCCGGAGTGCGGTTGCCGGCTTCCGCGTGGGAGTCGCACATTCTGCCCTCTCGCGTGGGCGATTACTCCCCGGCGCATCTGGATGAGTTGACCGCGAGTGGTGAGATCGCCATCGTCGGCGCGGGCAAAGCTGGCGCCCGCGACCCGTGGATCATGCTTCTGCCGGCCGACTACGCCGCCCAGCTCATGCCGCAGGTGGACGAGCCGCTGCTGAGCTTGACCCAGTCGCAGGTGATGGAGAAAGTGCGTCGCGGCGGCGGATTCCTCTTCCAGGATCTCCTCGAGCCGACCACCACCACCGAGGAGCTGCGCGAGGCGATCTGGGATCTCGTCGAGGCCGGGTTTGTGGCCCCGGATTCTTTCGCCCCCGTTCGAGCGAGGTTGGCCGGCGGGAAGACGGCGCACCGGGCGAAGCGGAGGCCGTCAAGAAGCAGGGTGCGCTCGGGCCGCACCTCGTTCGCTACCCTGACTCCGCCCGACATGGTCGGCCGCTGGTCGCTCACCCCGACCCCGGACGCTGACGCCACGCGCCGCTCGGTGGCGCTAGGGGAGTCACTTTTGGACCGCTACGGTGTGGTCACCCGAGGCTCAGTCGTTGCCGAGGACATTCTTGGCGGGTTCGCGCTGGCCTACAAAACGCTGGCCGGGTTCGAAGAATCGGGCAAGGCGATGCGCGGCTACCTCGTCGAGGGGCTCGGTGCGTCGCAGTTCTCCACGCCAGCAACCATCGACCGGCTGCGCGGCCACCAAGATTCGGACGACGTGGTCGGCTGGCCGTCGGGTGCCCGCGACCCGCTCGTCCACGTGCTCGCCGCCACCGATCCGGCGAACCCGTACGGTGCCGCGCTACCGTGGCCAACCCAGGGACCGACCCGCTCCGCGGGGGCAATGGTGGTGCTTATCGACGGCCTGCTGGCCGCCCACATCACCCGCGGCGGAAAAACTATGACCACATTCTTCAACGCGTTTCCAGACGGTGTTGGCGACCCGATGCCGCTAGTTGTCGACGCCCTGGCGCACGCCGTGCGCGCCGGGCGGATGGAGCCTGTCGGGGTGGAAAAGCTCAACGGGGAACCCGCGTTCAGCCTGAAGCAGTACGGCGCGACCGTGACGCACAAGGGCGTGAAGATCGGTGCGAAAGCCACTGCGCCGCCGAAGCGGCGCGGCCGGAGCGTGGCCGAGGCGCTCGAAGAGCTGGATCCAGATCCGCCCGAGGGCTTAAGTTTCGACGACTGATCGACCCCAAAAGCCCCCGGCATCGCGGCGCGGTTGCGCAGGGTGGTTGAAGGAGACCCGGACGGGTACCCTCGCACGCATGCCCGAAGGTGATTCCGTCTACCAGCTGTCGAAACGCCTCCAGTGGATGGCCGGTCGCGAGGTGACCCGCACGAGCATCCAGGTCCCGCGCTACGCCACCGTCGACTTCACCGGCATGACGTGTAAGCGGGTGTGGCCCTACGGTAAACACCTCTTCATGGAGTTCGCGGCGCCGGGCCACGAACCGCAAATCCTGCACACCCACCTCAAAATGGAGGGCACGTGGTCGATGCACAGGGTGGGCACCAGGTGGCGAAAGCCCGGGCATGCTGCGCGCGTGGTGTTGCAGCTTGACGACGCCCCCCAGCCCGACATCGAACTCGTCGGTTTTTGGCTCGGCCTCGTCCGCGTGTTTCCGGCCCGCGAATATGAGGCGGAGATGGGCTACCTCGGCCCCGACCTCTTGGACCCGGATTTCGACTTCGACGAGGCGGTGCGGCGGATTCAGGCCCACCCCGATCTCGAAATCGGCCGCGCGCTGTTAGACCAGCGCAACCTTGCCGGCATCGGCAACGAGTACCGCGCCGAGATCAATTTTCTGGCTGGGACGCATCCGCGGGAGAAGGTGGGGGAGGTGGACGTCGGCAAGCATGTGCTCCTTGCGCGGCGCTTGATGTGGGCGAACAAGGACTCCCCCGTGCGGGTGACCACCGGGGTGAAGCGTGCAGGGGAGACGAGCTACGTCTTTGGGCGCAACAACAAGCCGTGCCGGCGCTGCGGCACGTTGATCAAGAAGGACTTTCTCGGCGGCGAGGGAGACTTGGAGCGGGTGATCTGGTGGTGCCCGCAGTGCCAGCCGGAGCCTTAGCAGGGCGCCGACTTCAGGCAAAACCTCTATGGTTGCCGGTGTCCCAGACAAGCTCAGACGATTGGTTCGACCTCGCGGTGTGGCTTGCTGTCGATCATCCAGAGACCACCGACATTGCTGAGCGGTTACGCAGGGTGGTTATTATGCCTTAGCCGGCGCGTTCTTCTCCCGCACCGCGCGGCGGATGAAGAACGCCACGAACCCGAGGATGATCAGCAGCAGCACCACGTAGATCACCTTGGAGTACGCGTCGACGTAGCCGGTGGCCTTCTCCCAGTTATCGCCGAGCAGGTAACCCAAGTAGATCAGGATGGCGTTCCAAATGCCGGAGCCGAGCGTGGTCCACAGACCGAAAGTGATGAGGTTCATCCTGTCTAGGCCCGCGGGGATGGAAATCAGCGAGCGGATACCCGGGATCAACCGGCCGAAGAAGATCGATGGCTTGCCGTACTTGTGGAAGAAGTCCATCGCCTTATCCACGTCCGAGGCCTTGACCAGCCACATCCAATCGGCGATCCTGCGCAGGCGCTCCAGCCCGAGCCACGCGCCCACGCCGTAGAGCACGTACGCGCCGACGACCGAGCCGAGCACCGACCAGATGAACACATTGAGCATGTTCAAGCTGCCCTGCGCGACAGTGAAGCCGGCGAGCGGCAGCACCACCTCGGAGGGGATGGGCGGGAACAGGTTCTCCAAAAGGATCGCGATGCCGACGCCGGGGGCGCCGAGTGTCTCCATCAGGTTGACGATCCAGTCGATGATGCTCTGCATTGCGCCAATCTTGCCCTATTCGACATCCAGCGACCAAGTGTGCACCGGCGCGCCGGACTCCTGATTCTTCAGGTATTGGCGGAGCACCCGGGCCAGCGCTTGCCGACGCTCCCGTGAATCTGGCCTGGTGCCCCCTCCCACAACGTTGAGGGCGTTGAGCTGCCACATCGCCCCGTTCTGGCGTGTGTTCACCCGGCCTTCAATGATGCCGAGGGACTCGTCGATGCAGGCTTGGTCTACGTTCAGCGCTTGCAGCCCGTCTTCCGCGATCGCAAGGAAGTGCTCGCTGACCAGCTCGGTGACGGGGAGCGTGCCGAGGGTGGGCCACGTGAGGTTGGCGGTCAGCCCGTGCCGGGATCCTTGGCGAAAGTTCTCCCGCGCGTCGTCGAAGCTTAAACGCGACCACACTGGGCGGGTTTGTTCGGCCAGCGTTTTCACGCAACCGTAGAAAAACGCGGCGTCGGCGACGATGTCTTTGACGGTTGGGCCGGCGGGTAGCAGCCGGTTCTCCAGCCGGATGTGGGAGAGCTCCCCGCTGGGATCGTAGATTGGGCGGTTCCAGCGCCAGATGGTGCCGTTCTGCAAGTTGAGGTAGTGCAGGCCGGGGTTGTTGCCGTCCATCGCTTGTTTTCCGGCCTCTGCGCGTCCCTCGGGCAGAAGCGGCGAGAAGTAGCGGACGTTCTCCTCGAAAAGGTCGAACACTGACGTGATCCAGCCGTCGCCGAACCAGACGCGCGGGCGAACGCCTTGGTTGATCAACTCTTGGGTGCGCGTGTCCATCGCTTGCTTGAACACGGGGACGCGGGACTCGTGCCACACCCGGTAGCCGAGAAACAGCGGCGAGTTCGCGGACAACGCTACCTGCACGCCGGCGATGGCCTGCGCCGCGTTCCACGCGCTCGCGAACATGTTCGGCGCTACTTGCAGGTGCAGCTGCATCGAGGTGCAGGCAGACTCCGGCGCGATGCTTTCGAAGTCGTGGGCGTAGTTCTCTTCGCGCCACAGGTTCATCTGCACGAGCTCGCCGCGCGACTCCATCACCGAATTGTTGAGGCCGGCGTAGCGGTTCTCGGGCGTCATCCACACCGGATCCTCGAGGAACTCGGTGGTCAGCGTGGGCAACGAGCCCACCATGGCGACAGTGGATCCGGCGTCGCGGGCGGCGCGGCGGACGTCGTTAAGCCTTTGCTCTATCCCCTGTTCCAGCGAAGCAAGCCCGTCACCCGCGATGGCGAGCGGCGGGTGGTTGAGTTCGACGTTGAACTGGCCCACCTCGGATTGGAACTCGTCGCTTAAACCTTCGAGCACGGCCATGTTGTTTGGGTGGGGCTGCAACTGGTCGTCCACGAGGTTGAGCTCGAGCTCGAGGCCGATCGTGCCGTGCGCCACGAACTCGGCGTCCTGCAGGTGGCGGTCGAACTCCTCCAGCTCCTGCTCAAGCTGGCGGCGGTAGACAGTGCGTTGGCGCGGTGAGTAGCTGTCGCGCGAGACCTTGTCGCCCATTAGCGGTGGTGCCGGTACCAGGTGATCAGGGCGTCGGTAGATGCGTCGCCCGTCGCGGCGTCTTCTTTACCTTGGACGGCCACGGCGAGATCGTTTGCCTGCGTCTTGCCAAGCTCCACGCCCCACTGGTCAAAGGAGTTGATGTCCCAGACCGCGCCCTCGGTGAACGTGATGTGCTCGTAGAGCGCGATCAACGTGCCCAGCGCGAACGGGGTGAGTTCTTCTGCGAGGATGGTGGTGGTCGGACGGTTGCCCGGCATTGTTTTGTGGGCGGCGAGCTCTGTGGTGACGCCGTCGGCCTCGACTTCCTGCTGGGTCTTGCCGAAGGCGAGCACCTTGGTTTGCGCGAAGAAGTTGCCCATCAAAAGGTCGTGCATGGACCCGGTGCCGTCCGCGGTGGGGAAGTCCTGCGCTGGGCGCGCGAACCCGATGAAATCAGCCGGGATCAGACTCGTTCCTTGGTGGATGAGCTGGAAGAAGGCGTGCTGGCCGTTGGTGCCCGGCTCGCCCCAGAACACTTCGCCGGTGTCGTAGGTCACGCGCGTGCCGTCCCTGCGCACCGATTTACCGTTGGACTCCATGGTCAGCTGCTGCAGGTACGCGGGGAAGCGGGAGAGATCCTCGGAGTACGGCAGCACAGCGTGTGTCTGAGCGCCGAAGAAATTGCGGTACCAGATGTTCAAAAGCCCCATCAGAGCGGGAACATTCTCACCGAGCGGAGCGAGACGGAAATGCTCGTCCATGGCGTGGAACCCCTCGAGCAGACGCATGAAGTCCTCGGGGCCGATCACGGCCATAAGGCTCAGCCCGATCGCGGAGTCCATGGAGTAGCGTCCGCCGACCCAGTCCCAGAACTCGAACATGTTCTTCGTGTCGATGCCGAAGGCCGCGACCTTCTCGGCGTTGGTGGACACCGCAACGAAGTGCTTGGCCACCGCGGCCTCGTCCCCGTCGAAGTGCTCGAGCAGCCAGCGTTTGGCGGCGTGCGCGTTGGTGAGCGTCTCTTGGGTGGTGAACGTTTTGGAAGCGATGATGAAGAGCGTCTCTTCCGCGTCGCAGCGATCCAGCACCGCGGCGATGTCGGCAGGGTCGATGTTGGAGACGAACTCCGCGGAGATACCGGCGGTGGCGTAGGCGCGCAGCGCCTTCGCGGCCATCGCGGGGCCCAGGTCCGACCCGCCGATGCCGATGTTGACGATGGTGGTGATCTTGCGGCCCGTGTGGCCCTTCCACTCGCCGGAGCGCAATGAGGTTGCGAAGGCGCGCATCTGCTGCAGGACCTTGTGGACGTCCGCGGTGACATCTTGGCCGTCGACAGTCAGCTCGGCGTCGGCCGGCGCGCGCAAAGCGGTGTGCAACACGGCGCGATCCTCGGTGTTGTTGATCCGCTCGCCGGCGAACATCGCCTCGGTGCGACCCTTCAGGTCCACTTCCTCCGCGAGCGCGACGAGGGCGTCGAGAACATCGTGGTCGATGAGGTTCTTCGACAGGTCGACCCGCAGACCGGCGGCGTCGAAGGTGAAATGCTCCGCGCGTTTACTGTCTGCGGCGAAGAGATCCCGCAGCGTGACCCGCGTTTTCTCGGCGTGCAGTTTCTGCAGGTTTCCCCAGGCGGCTGTACCGGTGATGTCCGTCATGGCTCCAACGGTAGACAACATTTACGCATAATGGCGGGCATGAGCATTGTGAAGATCAACGCTATTTCTGTTCCTGAGGGACAGGGTGAGGAGCTGGAGCGCCGCTTCGCCGCCCGCAAGCACGCGATCGACGCGCAGGCGGGGTTCGAGGGCTTTCAGCTGCTTCGCCCCGTCAAGGGCGAGGAGCGCTACTTCGTGGTCACCCGCTGGACAGATGAGGCGTCCTACCAAGCCTGGTGGGAGGGCGAAGGCCGCGCGGGCCACGCCAAGCCGGCGGGGGAGCGCGGCGGTGCAGAACACGCCGCGCCGGTTTCCACACGCGCGGAGCTGCTCGAGTTCGAGGTTGTCCTCGACTCTCTGGAGGAAGACCGCTAAGCCTGGGCCTTCAGCGCCTCGACCACAGCCTCGCCGACGCCGGTGGCGCTCATCGGGTTCTGCCCGGTGATCAGCTTGCCGTCTACCACCACGTGCTTGGTCATCGGGATGCGGGCGGTTATGTATTCCGCAGCGTCTGCCGACAGGCGCTCTTCCAGGCTGAATGGGACTTCGTCGGCGCGGCGGGCGAGTTTTTCCTCCGCCCAGGAGTAGCCGGTGACCTTGCGGCCGCGCAGCAGCTCGGTGCCGTCAGCCGTGCGAACGCCCAAGAGACCAACCGGGCCGTGGCAGACGGCGGAGACAATCTTTTCCGCGTCGGCGAAGTAGGCGACGGCGTTGTTGACCTCGTCGGTGAGGAAGTCGAACATCGTCCCGTGGCCGCCGATCAAGAAGATACCTGCGTAAGCCTCGAGGTCGACATCGGCAATGGCGGGGGAGTCGTCGAGCTGCGACATGAACTCGGGGTCTTGGTAGCGCTTGTTGGTCCCGCCTAGCTGGATCACGGGCGGCTGCAGGCTCACCGGGTCAACAGGGATCACCCCGCCGCGCACGCTGGCGAGGTCCACCTCGTGGCCGGCATCTGTCACTGCGTCGAAGAAGTGGGTGTACTCGCCCAGCCACACGCCGGTGCGCAAACCGGACGTTTCGTAACGGTGGGCGGAGGTGGAAAGCGCCAGAAGTTTCATGCCCCTTTTCTACACCGGGAAGCAGTGCGGGCGGCGGGCTTAGCCGAGTTTGCCGCGGCCCAAGCGGAGCAGAATCTGGGCGAGGCCCGGTCCTTCTTCCCCCAGCTCGTCCCGGAACTGGTTGATGATCGCCACTTCGCGGGTGTGCACCAGCTTGGTGCCGCCGGAGCCCATCCGGGTCTTGCCGATGGCTTGGGAGATCTCCGTGCGGCGCTTCACCGCGTCGAGGATAACGCGGTCGAGGCGGTCGATCTCCTTGCGGTATTCCTGGATCTCCGCATCCGACAACGGGTCATCGGTACCGGACGGCAGGCGGATCTCAGGCTTAGTCATAAACGACAATTATGCCACCGCCTCCGGGCCGCGTTCGAACATTCGAAAACCGCGTTCGGGCGTGTTGGTGTCGGTAGGTAGGGTTTAGCCCATGACCCAGCAAACCGATCTGACCCTAGGACTCAACCCGCAGCAGCAGGCGGCCGTCACGCACCAGGGCGGCCCGCTGCTCATTGTCGCCGGCGCCGGATCGGGAAAGACCGCTGTGCTGACCCGCCGTATTGCGCACCTGCTGCGGGACCGAGGGGTCGCCCCCTGGCAAATTCTGGCCATCACCTTCACCAACAAGGCTGCGGCGGAGATGCGCGAACGTGTGTCCCACCTCGTCGGGCCCGAAGCCGAGAGCATGTGGGTGGCCACATTCCACTCTGTGTGCGTGCGCATCCTGCGCCAGCAGGCGCAGCTAGTGCCTGGGCTCAACACCAACTTCACCATCTACGACTCGGACGATTCCCGCCGCCTGCTCGGCATGATTGCGAAGGATTTCGGCCTCGACTTAAAGAAGTTCACGCCGCGCACGCTGGCGAACGCGATCTCCAACTTAAAAAACGAGCTGGTCGGCCCAGAGGAGGCGCAGGCCCAGGCGCAGCAGACGCACAACCCGTTCGAGACCACGGTGGCGAAGGTGTACGCCGAGTACCAGCGGCGGCTGCGCCAGTCCAACGCGCTCGACTTCGACGACTTGATCGGAGAAGTGGTGCGAATCTTCCGGGAGCACCCGGAGGTGACCGACTACTACCGCCGACGCTTCCGCCACGTGCTGGTGGATGAGTACCAAGACACCAACCACGCGCAGTACGAGCTGATCCACACACTGGTGGGCAACGGTTCCGACGCGCCGGAGTTAGCTGTGGTGGGCGACTCGGACCAGTCGATCTACGCCTTCCGCGGGGCGACGATCCGCAACATCGAGGAGTTCGAGCGCGACTACCCGAACGCGACCACGGTGGTGCTGGAGCAGAACTACCGCTCGACTCAGAACATCCTGAACGCCGCGAACGCCGTGATCAGCCAGAACGAGGGGCGGAGGCCGAAAAAGCTGTGGACCGCCCACGGCGAGGGCGAAAAGATCGTCGGCTACGTCGCGGACAATGAGCACGACGAGGCGAGGTTCATCGCCTCGGAAATCGACGCGCTGTCTGACCAGGGAATGAAGTACTCCGACATGGCGATCATGTACCGCACCAACAACGCCTCGCGCGCGATGGAGGACATCTTCATCCGTTCCGGCATCCCGTACCGGGTGGTCGGCGGCACGCGGTTCTACGAGCGCCGCGAGATTCGCGACATCATCGCCTACCTCAAGGTGTTCGAGAACCCCGACGATACGGTGAGTCTGCGCCGCATCGTTAACGTGCCGAAACGGGCGATCGGCGACAAGGCGCAGGCGATGGTTGCGCTGCACGCGGAAAACAACAACCAGAGCTTCGGGCGCTCGCTTGTCGACGCGGCGGAGGGCCGTGTCGACATGCTGAGCTCGCGCTCGGTCAACGCGATTTCGGCCTTCGTGGACCTGATGCGCGGCATTGCGAACGACATCCCGTCGATGGTCAGCGAGGGCACCGGCGTGACAGATCTGGGCCAGTTGGTCACCCGCGTTCTGGAGGACACCGGCTACAAGGCTGAGCTCGAGGCCTCCAACGACCCGCAGGACGCGGCGCGCCTGGACAACCTCAACGAGCTGGTCTCGGTCGCCCGCGAGTTTTCGTCGGAAGCGGCGAACCAGTTGGCGTACATGACCCAGGACGAGCTGGACGAGGTCATGCAGGAAGGTGAGCCCGCGCCGGGCTCGCTCCAGGCGTTTTTGGAGAAGGTGTCGCTCGTGGCGGACGCGGACCAGCTGCCCGACAACGACCAAGGCGTGGTCACGATGATGACGCTGCACACCGCGAAGGGGCTGGAGTTCCCGGTCGTCTTCGTGACCGGCTGGGAGGACGGGCAGTTCCCGCACCTGAGATCGCTGGGGGACCCGAACGAGCTCGCGGAGGAGCGCCGGCTCGCGTACGTCGGCATCACCCGAGCGCGGGAGCGGCTCTACCTGACTCGGGCCATGCTGCGGGCGTCGTGGGGTGCGCCGGTGACCAACCCCGCCAGCCGCTTTCTCGCTGAGGTCCCTGCGGACCTCGTTGACTGGCGCCGGGTGGAACCGGAGCCCACCTACAACTCGAGCGCGTGGGGCAGCCCTTCGCCGGTGTCGGCACGGGCCAAGCGGCCGCGCCGCGGTATCGCGGGCGACATGAAGGTGAACAAGCAACTCGACTTGGCGCCGGGCGATCGCGTCAACCACGCCAAGTATGGCCTTGGCACGGTGCTGACCGTTGAGGGCAGTGGCGTGCGGGAGACCGTCACCGTGGATTTCGGCTCCTCCGGCACGGTGCGCCTCATGCTCATCGGCGGAGTGCCGATGGAGAAGCTCTAGGCAGCGCGGCGCTAGATGGTGATGCCCTGCGCCTTGAACCACGGCACGGGGTCAACCTGCTTCTGGCCGTCGGGCTTGATTTCGAAGTGGAGGTGCGGGCCGGTGGACTGGCCCTCGTTGCCGATTTTCGCGATCTGCTCGCCGGCTTTCACCCGCTGGCCCACGCTGACGTTGTAGTCGCGCATGTGCCCGTAGACGGACACCTCGCCGCCGTCATGCTTGATCACCACCCAGTTGCCGAAGCCTTGGGCGGGGCCCGCGTTGATCACGGTGCCGTCCATCACCGCGTAGATCGGGGTACCGAGGTTGTTGGCGATGTCGATGCCGTTGTGGATGCGTCCCCAGCGCGGGCCGTAGCCGGAGGTGAAGCGGCCGACTGCCGGGGTGACCACCTTTCGGCCGTCGGCTGTGCGGCCGGTTTGGAAGCGGACGGAGTTGTCGCTGGTCTCCGGCGCGAAGGCGGAACTGATTTCCTCGCCCAACGAACGCGGGTCGTAGACAACCTGGTAGCCGGCGTAGCTCAGCGTCGCCCCGGACTTCGCCACGGTGGTCGCGGCGCCGACGAGTGCGCGAACCGCATCCTGGCTGTCCTTGATCGGGGCGCCGTTGAGGTGGACGGACAGCGCGTGGGCGGGCGCCGGCGCACACACGGTGAGCGCGAGAGCCGCCGCCACCGCGGCGGCGAGGGTGTTGCGGTTCGTTTTCATGCGGGCAGAAGCACCTTTACGTTCGTTGGGCATACCGGGATAAAACTTAGTGGTGGGGGCGTCGTTAAGCAATGCTCTGACATGCGGTTTTGTCGAATGACTGTTTCAATCCGCCGGGTTTTGCCAGCTCAAAGGGCTGTTACGGATGTGAAAATTGTTGCAGATGTTATTTGCGGCGCGTGACCAATCGGGGGCAAAACGAAAACCCGCCACACGAACGCGTGACGGGTCGGAAGGGCGTGTTTGCGCTAGAGCGAAATGCCGCGGGCCGCGAGCCACGGCACCGGGTCGACCGGGTTCGTGCCGTCCGGGTGAATCTCGAAGTGCAGGTGCGTGCCGGTGGAGAAGCCCATGTTGCCCATGCCGGCGATCTGCTGGCCCGCGGTCACGCGGTCGCCGACGGCGACGTTGAGGGATTGCATGTGGCCGTACACGGAAACGGCGCCGTCGTTGTGGAGGATGCGGATCCAGTTGCCGTAGCCCTGCGCCGGGCCGGAATCGATGACCGTGCCGTCCTGCACCGCGAGGATTGGGGTGCCGTTGACGTTGGCGATGTCGATGCCGTTGTGCATCGTGCCCCAGCGGGGGCCGAAGCCGGAGGTGAACGCGCCGAGCGCCGGCTTGACCACCTCGGGCAGGCGGGCGGCCAGGTCGGCCTTGGCTACCTCGGCGGAGTGCTCGACGGCCTTGGAGAGCTGCTCGGTCAGGTTGTCAATCGGCTTGTACTCCGGGATGGCCAAGATCTGCGGCGCGGCAGTGGCCTCGGACACCTTCGCGGCCGCGTCCTGGACCGCCTCGAGCTTGTCCACGTTGGCTGCGAGCTTGATCTCGACGCTCTGGTTCGCGGAGTCCTTGCCCGGGATCAGGTCGGCTGCAGTCGCGCCCGAGAGGCTAGCGGTAGAGACAGCGCCGGTGGTGACGGCGACAATGGCCACGCGACCCTTGTTCGGGCTCTGCTTGCGGTGCTTGCCACCGGTGTTCGACGACTTGAACATGCTGCCTCTTCGTTAAGATCCGTCGGCCCCGGGTGGTTGCTGCGGCAGTCAACCGTGACCTTTCCGTTATCTAGACGAGGTAACTGTAACGAATAGGTTTCGGGACAGCAACCCACTTCGCCAACAAAGGTCTGTCGGGAAATAGTAAGGAAACGTTACAGGGCCCCTCAAGTCACACGCTTATCACGGGCACCATCCGTTCGCGGTGCGCGGCAGAGTGTCTATCGGCCTGCTACCCCAACCGGGGTGGCAGAGTAAACGTCGATGAGTACAAACAACGCACCCCGGTCCACCGCGCCGCGCAGGGACGACGCCACAGCGCCGAAGGCCACCGCGCGCCGCAAACCGGTGAAGGCTACGGTGTCCTCCAACTCGCGGCCCGCAGACGCGCCGCAGGCCCCGACCACGTGGGGACAGCGCATGCGCGGCTTCATCCCGACGGCCGCGGCGCCGCTGCTCATCACAGCGCTGGCGGTCGTGGCGATCTGCTTCGCTGTCATCCTGATCAGCGGTTGGCGCCTGGCATACCTGCCGGCAGCCATCGGGCAGACGTGGCTCACGGTCAACGGTGCGCCGCTCAGCATCGACGGGGTAGAAGTAGCCAACGTCCCGCTGTTGCCCACCATCGGTATCGTCGCGCTGATTGCAGCCCGCATCCGCGCCGCGGCAAGAAGGAAGGTCAGCGTGCGCGACATCGGCGCAATACTTGCGGTTCTCGCGCTGACCTCGCTCACGCTGAGCGTGATTGCGCTGTTCATGGTCACCGACGCGGCCAACGTGTTCGCGATCGACCCGCCGAACCCAGCCGCGGCGTTGCTCGCGCCCCTTGTTGCGCACCTAGCCGGATTCGCCATCGGTGTGGGCCCCAAGGTATGGCGGGCGCTCGCGCGCCACGGCGGTGTGCCGGAGGAGGCGGCGGTGGCCGCTGCGGCAGCGTTTCGGTTTGTTGTCGCGCTTCTCGCGTGCGGGCTTGCGGTGTACGTCGTGCTCCTTGGGGCAAACGTCGCCGGCATCCGCGCGTCGCTCGACGCGTACCCGAATCTGGGCACCGGCGGACGGATCGCGCTGTGGCTGATTTGCCTCGGGTACCTCCCGAACGCGGCCGTCGCAACGCTCGCTGTCCTACTGGGCGGCAGCTTCGACTACGCGGCGGCGTCCGTCTCCCTCTTCGACGCGACCGCTGTGCCCGCCCCTCCGCTGCCGCTGTTCGCCGCGGTGCCCTCCGCGGTTCCGGCGTGGGCCCCAGCGCTCATGCTGATCCCGGCAGCGGTGGTGGTGCGCTTCGTGTTGAAGGAGCAGGGTTTGCTTATCGACGCCCTGTCCACCGCCACTTGGGCCGCCCTCTTCGGAGCGTTCGTCGGGGTGTATGCGGCCGGTGCTGTGGGCGCCTACGGCGTCGTCGGGGCCAACCCGTGGACGCTTGCGCTCACCCTGTTTGTGTGGGCTTCTGTAGCGGGCCTTGCCGGCTGGCTCCTTGCGCGTGTGCGGGGGGACTAGACTAGCCCACCGTGAGTGTGGACGTAGTGGTACTCGTGTCCGGATCGGGCACCCTCTTGCAAGCCATCCTGGACAACCAGGACGATAATTACCGGGTCAACCTGGTCGTCGCGGACAAGCAGTGCCCCGCGCTCGAGCGGGCCGAAAACGCTGGAGTGCGCACTATGGTTGTGCCTATGGAGGCAGACCGCGGCGAGTGGAACCGCAAGCTCGCGGCCGCGGTTGGCTCGGCCGACTGCGACGTGGTGGTCTCCGCCGGGTTCATGCGGATTCTCGGGCCGGAGTTCTTGGCCGTGTACGAAGGCCGCACCATCAATACTCACCCCTCCCTCCTGCCAGCGTTCCCGGGCGCGAACGCGGTCGGTGACGCGCTGGCGTACGGCGTGAAAGTCACCGGGTGCACCGTGCACTACGTTGATGAGGGCATGGACACAGGCAGAATCATCGCGCAGCGGGCAGTGGACGTCCGCGACGGCGAATCGCAAGACGCCCTCCATGAACGGATCAAGAAGGTCGAGCGGGAACAAATTGTGGAGCTACTTCAAGGAAAGGTGACCTGGTAAATGGGTATCGAGATTAAGCGCGCGCTAATTAGCGTCTACGACAAGACCGGTGTTGAGGAGCTCGCGCAGGCCCTCGGCGCCGCCGGCGTGGAAATCGTCTCCACCGGCTCCACCGCGAAGCGCATCGCGGACGCTGGCGTCGCCGTGACCGAGGTGGCTGAGCTCACCGGCTTCCCTGAGGTGCTCGACGGCCGAGTCAAGACCCTGCACCCGCGCGTCCACTCCGGCATTCTCGCGGACCTGCGCAAGGACGACCACGTGAGCCAGCTTGACCAGCTTGGCATTGAGCCCTTCCAGCTCGTCGTCGTTAACCTGTACCCCTTCGAGGAGACCGTGGCTTCCGGCGCCGATTACGACGAGTGCGTCGAGCAGATCGACATCGGCGGGCCCTCCATGGTTCGCGCCGCCGCCAAGAACCACCCGTCGGTGGCAGTGGTGACCTCGCCGGCGCGCTACGCGGACGTCATCGAGGCCGTCCGCGGCAACGGTTTCGACCTTGACCAGCGCAAGGCACTGGCACTTGAGGCATTCACCCACACCGCGCAGTACGACGCGGCCGTCTCCACCTGGCTCGCCGGTCAGCTGGCCGCCGAGATTCAGGATGCTGCTGCGCCGACCACCGCCGAGGCTCCCGCGCTGCCTGCTGACGCGCCGGCAGAAATCCCGGGTGCGCTGCGCTACGGCGAGAACCCGCACCAGGCGGCTCGCCTAGAGTCGGAGGGTTGGGGCATCGCGGCCGCTACCCAGCACGGCGGCAAGGAGATGAGTTACAACAACTACCAGGACGCTGACGCCGCGTGGCGCGCCGCCTGGGACCACGAGCGCCCGTGCGTCGCCATCATCAAGCACGCCAACCCCTGCGGCCTCGCAGTGGCGGACGAGTCGATCGCCGAGGCCCACCGCAAGGCCCACGCCTGCGACCCGGTGTCCGCCTACGGCGGCGTGATCGCCTGCAACCGCGAGGTGACCCTCGAGCTGGCTGAGCAGGTCAAGCCGATCTTTACCGAGGTCATTATCGCGCCGTCCTACGCTCCGGACGCGCTTGCGCTGCTGCAAGAGAAGAAAAACCTCCGCATCCTCGAGGTTGCACCGGAGACCCGCGGCGAGGAGCGCCGCCAGATCTCCGGCGGCTGGCTCGTCCAGGAGCGCGACACCTACCAGGCGGACGGCGATAGCGCCGTCAACTGGAAGCTCGCGGCCGGCGAGGCCGCAGACGAGGCAACGCTCGCGGACCTCGAGTTCGCGTGGCGGTCGGTGCGCTGCGTGAAGTCCAACGCAATCCTCATCGCCAACGACGGCGCCTCGGTGGGCATCGGCATGGGCCAGGTCAACCGCGTGGACTCCGCGAAGCTCGCCGTCGACCGTGCGAACACCCTCGACGGCGGCAAGAACCGCACCAACGGGGCGGTTGCTGCGTCGGACGCGTTTTTCCCGTTCGCTGACGGTTTCCAGATCCTCGCGGACTCCGGGGTCACCGCCGTAGTCCTGCCTGGCGGCTCCATCCGCGACGAGGAAGTCATCGCCGCCGCAAACGAGGCTGGGGTGACCATGTATTTCACCGGCACTCGCCACTTCGCGCACTAGCGCGGCCCTTCGACAGAAAGACCCTGAGCTTCCGTGTCATCTCGTCTCACCGCGGCGCTGCTCGCCGCGGGTATCGCACTTCCGACGGCTCCTGCCGTGTTTGAAATCCCCGTCATCGGCCCCGCCATCGTCCAGGCTTACAACGGGCTGCCTCCGGAACTGAAAAACCGCGTCCCCGAGTCCGTGCGGGCGCAGCTGGTGCCTCCTGTGAACGCCCCGGGCGCCGCACCAGCGACGCGGGCCCACGTAGCACCGGGAGCGGTCCAAGCTCAGCTCGATGCGCTGGTGCGTGACGTCCAGGCCCGCCACGGCGGCCGCGCCACGGTTTCGGTCGCCGGCGCAGGTGCGCAGTTCACCGCGGGCGACAACCGGCCCGAGCCGGCGTTTTCCACCATGAAGGTGCCGAGCGGCATCATCGCGCTGCGCAACAACCCGGGCACGTACGCCGACGTGGAAGCGACGATCGTGCGCTCCGACAACCCCGCCTCTTACCGGCTCAACGCTTCTGTGCCGGGTCCGTCGCTGAACGACGTGATTGCCGAGGCTGGGTCGCGCACCACCAACACGGCCGCGTGGCGCATGGGGACGTTGTGGACCACGTCTGACCAGGCGCAGTTCGCCTCCGGCCTTCGCTGTGTCGCTGGCCACGAGCCGGTGCTGGAGATGATGGGGCGGATCATCCCGGAGCAGCGTTGGGGGCTCGGCCGCATCCCGGGCGCTAGGTTCAAGGGCGGTTGGAACTTCCACGAGGAGGGGCATCTTGCCCGGCAATTCGGGTTGATCCCGGGGCCGAACGGCGACATCGCCGTGGCAATCACGGCCCACAACCCGCGCGGCTACCAGTCCAGCTACGCGATGCTGAACGATCTTGCCGACGGCCTGTCCAACATGACCAGCCAGCTCCCAACGTCGCGCTGCTAATGAGATACGCGCGCACCGCAGCGACGTGCCTTGCGGCGTGCGCGCTTGCCGCGTGCGCGCCGGGTGCGGGCGAGCAGACAGCTACGTTGCCGCCGGCGACCACGGTCACGTCGACGTCGGCGGTTCCGCCCGCGCACGGGGCACCTCCGCTGTCCGCAGAACCGGGCGCGGAGGACCCCGAAACCCAGTTAGCGCGCATCGCGCAGGGAGCTATAGAAATCTTTGGCGGCGAGGCCAGCGTTGCTGTCTCGAACACAGCGCAAACCCTGACTTCGGGGGACGCGCGAGACTACGTAGCATGGTCCACCATCAAGATTCCCATCGCTGTGGCTGCGCTGGAGGCAGACCCGAGTCTCTTGCCTGTCGCCGAGGCCGCGGTCACGATCTCAGACAACGGTGCCGCCGAGACGCTGTGGTCGGCAACCACACCTGCGGATGTCGAAGCGGTGCTCGCCGCGGCGGGAACACCAATCGCTGTCAACGCGGAGCTGACCCGGCCGGGATTCACGCCGTTCGGGCAGACAGTCTTCACAACCGCTGACCAAGCCGCGTTCGCTGCCGGTCTCCCGTGCTCGGCGGCATCTTCACCTGTGCTGGAAATGATGGGGCGGATCACCGCGGAGCAACGCTACGGGCTCGGTCTCCTCGGCGGCGCGCAGTTTAAGGGTGGGTGGGGGCCAGACGAATCAGGATCGTACGTCGTCCGGCAACTTGGCCTCGTCGAAGGCAGGGGAGTGGCGCTGACCGCAGCACCCGCTGACGGCACGTATGAAACGGCGCAGCGCATGGCGTCGATGATGGCTGTTGACGTCGAAACAGTCATACGCCAGCTTCCGCCCGCCAGCTGTTGGTAGACGGGTGTGACGGTACGATAAGCGTGCTAAATGGTTTCACAAATCCGAGGTAGCAATGTCCAATCCTTATGACAACCGCCCGAACGAGTGGGACTCACCCAGCTCCGCTCCGAGGGATTACCCGCCCACGCAGCAGTTCCCGCCTCAGCAGCACCAAACGCCGTACCAAGCCTCGCCCTACGCCCAGCAGGCTCCGTATTCGTACGGCGACTGGCAGCCCGCGGGGTGGCAGGCCGAACCAGAGAAGAAACCGAAGTCTAACGCGCCGTTGTGGGTTGCGCTCGGCGTAGCTATCGCTGCCGCGCTTGGTGCGGGCGGCTACTTCGCTTACCGGGCTGTTGATGCCGGGCAGGCGGAGCCGATTACGTCGACGGTCGTGGTCACCTCGACGTCTCCGGTTGCATCGGCCCCGGCCGGCGGTTCGAGCGCGAGTGCAGCAACCCAAGCTTCCGAGCCGACGCGGTCGCGCGCCGAAGAGGAGCGTGAGGCTGCGAAGAACAAGGAATTTGCTCCCGGCAAATCTGAGACGTCGGTGACCTCGCCCGAGTTCTCGGCCGTTGTCGGCGAAGACTTCGCGGCCTACTATCGCCAGCACGGGCAGGCGCCGGCGACGCTTGAGTCCAAAAGCCCGGTGACAGGGAAGACGTACACGATGACGTGCTTCAAGGCCTCTGGCGGCTACCGCTGCACCGGCGGAAACAATGCCTCTGTCTTCATCGGCGAGCGTTAAGATCCAAACGCGAGGCAAAACAAACACCCGCTCTCAAACCCTCGTAGGAGGGGAGAGCGGGTGTTTGTGCTGCTGCCAACCGGTCTTTAGCGGCTGGTGAACGGCAGAAGAGCCATCTCGCGAGCGTTCTTCACTGCGGTGGCGACCTGACGCTGCTGCTGCGGAGTCAGACCGGTCACGCGGCGGGAACGGATCTTGTGGCGGTCGGAGATGAAAAGACGCAGGGTCTCAACATCCTTGTAGTCGACCGACTCAATGCCCTTCGCCTTGAGCGGGTTCTTCTTCGGGCGGCGGGACTGCTCCATGCGAGCCTTGCGCTGGTTGTTGTTGCGCTTCATAGTTGTGCTGCCTCCTTACCACGAAGACTTACGGACGCCAGGCAGCTCACCGCGGTGAGCCATCTCGCGCATACGGACACGGGAAACACCGAACTTGCGGAGGTAGCCGCGGGGGCGGCCGTCACGCGAGTCGCGGTTGCGCACGCGAACCGGGGAGGCGTCGCGCGGCTGGCGGTTGAGCTCGAACTGGGCCTCCAGACGATCCTCGTCGGAGGTTTCCGGGTTCTTGATGATCGCCTTCAGCTCGTTACGGCGTTCCGCGTAGCGAGCGACGGTCTCCTTGCGCTGCTCGTTCTTCGCAATCTTGGACTTTTTAGCCATGGATTATCGCTCCTCGCGGAATTCGACGTGCTTGCGAACAATCGGGTCGTACTTCTTCAGCGTGATGCGATCCGGGTTGTTGCGCTTGTTCTTGCGGGTGACGTAGGTAAAACCGGTGCCCGCAGTGGACTTCAGCTTGATGATGGGACGGATATCGTTACGTGCCATTAGATCTTCTCACCTCGCGCGCGGATCTGTGCCACGACGGACTCGATGCCGTCGCGGTCGATGATCTTCAAACCCTTCGCCGAAACGTTCAGGGTGATGGTGCGGCCCTCAGAGGGCAGGTAAAACTTCCGCTTCTGCACGTTGGGGTTCCAACGGCGCGAGTGGCGGCGGTGCGAGTGCGAGACCGTCTTGCCGAAAGACGGCTTGCGGCCCGTAACCTGGCAATGTGCCGACATGGTTGACTTCCTTTACTTCTGCCGCCCACGCAAAGATTGTCAAAAGTAAAGCACCGGGAACAAGCGGTGTGAGGGTCCGCGGGCGGTGCAGTGCAATCGGTTGGCGCAGGCGTAAACGTGTACTTCGACAACAGCGAGAGCTAACCATACACGTCCGCACCTGTATCTCCTAATTTATGGCAGTCTGCGTGGCGTCGATAAGCAAATGGCCCTATCCCGCCTTCTTCCTGGGGGATAGGGCCCTGCGTTGGGCGGCGAACCTGCGCTGTTTAGAGCTGCTTCGGCTGGCCGTTCTGCGCCGCCAGCAGGTCGCGAATCTCGCTGAGCAGCTCCTGCTCGGTCGGGTCCTCGGCCTCCGGGTCGATGCCCTTGCGGCGCTTCTGCGCCTCGTCCAGCTTGTTCATCGGCGCGACGATGAAGAAGTAGACCACGGCGGCGATCAGCAGGAAGTTGATCACGGCGGTGAGCAGTGCACCGAAGTTGACGAAGGTCGCTTCGTTGCCCGGCACGATGCGCACGCCGAAGCCGGGGATGTCTGCGCCGCCGAGGGAAGCGATGAGCGGATTGATGATGTTGTCCGAGAACGCAGTGACGACCGCGGTGAAGGCCGCGCCGATCACGACACCGACTGCGAGGTCGATGACGTTGCCGCGCATAATGAAGTCTTTGAAGCCCTGGAGCATGATTTCCCTTCCGAATATGAATTTTCAAGTGTTTGGATGACGGTACGGGAATATAACAGATGTTTCGCTTCGTGCGATTATGACGACAGGGGCGCGGCCGGTAGGATGTTGCAGGTTGTCCGGCACCAGCTGGATGAAAACGTATTTTCGCACCCAACTCAGGCACGATCCAGCCACGCCGCGACGTGGCTGGAACCGACCTGAAGTTCAATCCTGAGGGAGACGAATTCCACTATGAAGAACGATATTCACCCGGATTACCACCCGGTGATTTTCCAGGACGCGAACACGGGCCACAAGTTCCTGACGCGTTCCACCTTGACCTCTGACCGCTCCGAGCAGTGGGAAGACGGCAACGAGTACCCGCTCGTCGTTGTCGATGTGACCGCAGAGTCGCACCCGTTCTGGACCGGCGCACAGCGTCTCATGGATACCGCTGGCCGCGTTGAGAAGTTCAACCAGCGCTTCGGTGGCATGGCTCGCCGCAAGAAGAAGTCCGCAGAGTAACCCAGAGACAGCACTTTAAGGAGGAAGAGATATGGCAACCCCCAAGTTCAAGATGTCCCGCGCGAACACCCGCATGCGCCGTTCGCAGTGGAAGGCTGACAACCCGGACCTGGTGTCCGTGAAGATCGACGGCCAGGAAGTGCGCATCCCGCGCCGCCTGGTGAAGGCAGCTCAGGCAGGCCTCATCGACGTCGAGCAGTTCTAGATCACCGCTAACCGGCGCTGCGTTATGCGCGCAGCTTGTGACGCGACTGAAGTTCCGGGCCCGAACAGGCCCGGGACTTTTTTGGTGCCGCGGTAACTAAATTGGCTAATCAAATCTACGAGATACCAATATTCCGTTAAGATCTTGCCTATGAAAATTTTGGTTGTGGACGACGAGCAGGCCGTTCGCGAGTCTCTGCGCCGGTCGCTGCGTTTCAACGGTTACGATGTCTTGCTGGCCGAAGACGGGGAGCAAGCTTTGGCGTTCATTCGCCAGCACCGACCGGATCTGGTCATTCTCGACGTCCTCATGCCGAAACTCGACGGGCTCGCCGTCTGCCGCATCCTGCGCGAGGAAGGCGATCACACGCCGGTGTTGATGCTGACGGCACGCGACGATGTTGCGGACCGCGTCGCCGGCCTCGACGCTGGCGCCGACGATTATCTGCCCAAACCGTTTGCGCTCGAGGAGCTGCTCGCGCGGGTTCGCTCGCTGCTGCGCCGCACCCGAGATTTGAGCGGCGGTAACGATTCGCTCGAGCGCGCCACGCTCGTGTTCCAGGACCTCACCATAAACACGGAAACGCGCGACGTGTACCGCGCATCGCGTCCTATCACGTTGACCCGAACCGAGTTCGCGTTGCTGCTGCTGCTCATGCAGAACGCCCGCCGGGTGCTGACCAGGCAACAAATTCTCGAAGAGGTGTGGGGCTACGACTTTCCAACGTCCGGTAACGCGCTCGAGGTCTACATCGGCTACCTGCGCCGGAAAACCGAGGCTAACGGCGAAGACCGGTTGATTCACACGGTCCGCGGGGTTGGGTACGTCTTACGGGAGAACGCTCCGTGATTCTCCGGCAGTCCGCCGACAGCCTTCCCCGCACTCGCGGTGCAGGGGACGGAGAGGTGGAGGCGCGCACGTCCCCATTCTTCGGATGGGGGCTTTCTTTGCGTCAGCATCTCGGGTTGCTGACCACGGCTATGGTGGCGGTGACCATCTTGGTCTCAGGCATGGCGGGTTACTGGGCGTTCCGCTCGGCGCTGACAAATGTGCTGGACAGCGAGCTGGTGGTGGAAGCTCAAACCCTGCTCGCGGAAGTACAGGACGTCTACATCGAACCAGACGAAGACGACGAGCTCGTGATGCGCGAGCGCCTCGCCTTATTCAAATCGCACAACCCGTTCACGCGTGTGGCGGTGTCGCCTTCCGGCACGAACGCGTTCTTCGGCGACCCGGTACCGGTCGGCGGGCAGTTCCGAGACCAGATCGACGGCGGGAAGCTTTCGACTCGGACCCTCGGCGGCGAGCGGATCATTGTCTACGTCGGGCCCGCAGAAAACGCAGTCGCGCTTTCACAGACGATCGACCCCTACGGGCGCATCTCCGGCAGTCTCGGAGCAGCGCTGTTGATCATCGTTGGCATCGGCGCGCTGTTGGCGTGGGCCGTGGGCGGTGCCGTAGTGGCCGCGGGGCTGCGCCCCCTGCGCCGCTTGCAGCGGGCTACTGACGACGTGACCCGCACCGGCGAGCTGAACCTATTGCCTGTCGACGGCGATGACATTTACTCGCAGGTCAGTGATTCGTTCAATCAGATGATGACGACGCTGCAGGAGTCGCGCACCCGCCAAGCCCAGCTCGTGGCGGATGCGGGCCACGAGCTGAAGACGCCGCTGACGTCTATGCGCACCAATATCGAGTTGCTGATGATGGCGACCTCGGCGGGCGCCGGGAAAGGCATTTCGGCCGAGGACCGCGCTGACTTGGAGCGCGACGTGCTCGCGCAAATGGAGGAAATGTCGGCGCTCATCACTGATCTGGTCGACCTGGCTCGCGAAGAGGCCCCGGGAACGGTGAGCGAGGAGTTCAGACTCGACGAAGTGCTGCACGAATCGCTGGAGCGGGCGCAGCGGCGGCGCACGGACGTTCAGTTCAGCGTGCGGACTCAGCCTTGGTCGATGCAAGGAGATCGCGCGGCGATGGGCCGGGCGCTGATCAACGTCGTCGACAACGCGGTGAAGTGGTCGCCGGTCGAGGGTACGGTCCGCATCACGCTGCGCGCAGGTGGCAAGCAAGCGGTGCTGCTTGTCGACGACTCCGGGCCCGGCATTCCAGCATCGGAGCGGGAGAAAGTGTTCGAACGCTTCTACCGCGCGACCGAGACGAGGTCGACCCCCGGCTCGGGGCTCGGCCTGGCAATTACGAAGCAGGCTCTCGCGCGCCACGAGGCAACCGTTGTGGTGGAGGATTCCGACGACGGCGGCGCCCGGTTCCGCATCGCGTTGCCCGGGTGGCCTCCAGGGGATTACTCCAGCTCAACCCCCACAGTAAACACTCAGTAAACCTTATGTGTCGTGGGGACGGGGGTTAAGACCAGGCACAGCGGGAGAGGGAACAATGACGCGAATGAGCAATCCCTTTCCTCCGCAGGGGCAGCAGGGCCCGGTTGGCCCGTCCGACCCCCATTTTGAGCAGCAGCAGCAGCAGTTTGGGCAACCGCAGTTCTATCAACCGGCGCTGTCGCCTGCACCGAAACGGGCGCGTGTCCTGCCCGCCATCGCGGCGTCTGTGGTGACCTCGCTAATCGTGGGCGGCGCGACCGGTTACCTTGCGGGGACGGTCAACACCGCGGCGTCGAGCCAGTACGAGGTCCGTGAAGCGCTTGAAAAACCCGCTGAGGAAGATGTCCAGGATGCGCCTGAGGGGTCGGTGGAGCGCGTCGCCGCTGCGGTGCTGCCCGCGGTGGTGTCTATTGAAGTCGAAAGTGCGCGCGGGTCGGCGGAGGGGTCGGGTTCGATCATTTCCTCGGACGGGTACGTGCTCACCAACCACCACGTGATCGAGTCGGCGGCAAGCGGTGCCGCGCGCCTGACTGTCACGCTCAACGACGGCTCGCAGTACCCCGCCGCGTTTGTCGCTTCCGACGTCAACACCGATGTCGGTGTGATCAAGATCGAGGGCATCGAAGGTCTGCCGGTGCTCGAGTTTGGAAACTCCGACAACCTAAAGGTCGGGCAGCAGGTGGTCGCCGTCGGCTCTCCGCTCGGCCTGTCCGCTACCGTGACCACAGGTATCGTCTCCGCACTCAACCGCCCGGTCCGCGCAGGTCAGGGTGGGGGAGAGAGCTCGCTTATGGACGGTATCCAGACCGACGCAGCTATCAATCCGGGAAACTCGGGCGGTCCGCTGGTGGATATGAACGGTCGCCTTGTCGGCATGAACTCGGTGATCGCGTCGCTGTCCACAGGCGGGCTGTCGGGCCAGTCCTCCGGATCAATCGGGCTCGGCTTCGCCATCCCCTCCAACTTCGCGCAGCGAGTAGCTCGCCAGCTCATCGACAAAGGCGAAGCTTCCCAGCCGATGCTGGGTGTCCAAGTCGATGTTTACCGCAGCGGCATGCACGGGGCAGTGATCGCGCAAGTGGAGCCGGGCAGCCCTGCTGAAGCGGCCGAACTTGCGCCGGGGGAGTCCATCGTGCGCCTCAACGACCGGCTGATCGACTCGGCGGATGGGCTCATTGCCGCTACCCGTTCCCGAGACTTCGGGGAGACGGTGACGCTGGAGGTTGAGGGCGCGGACGGTAGGTCTCGATCGGTAGATGTCACGCTCAGTTCCGAGTAAAGTCCCACAGGAAAACGATCTCCCGGCCCGAATAGAGGACCCCAATGGCAGCAACGCACGACGCGCTCGAGTACATGGAACCGGACGACGAGTTTCTGCAGGCCGCAGAGCTCGAAAACGGTAAACCGGGTACGCCGTGCGCGCTCGTCGTCCTGATCGGTGACCGCCGCTTCGGCGATCCCGGCGACGACACGCACAAAATGGTCACGGAGCTGCTCACCGAGATCGGTTTCCAGGTCGACGCGGTGGTGCGGGCGAAGTCGAAAAAGTCCGAGATTCGCAAGGCGATCGAGACTGGTGTCGTGGGCGGCGTCGACCTGGTGCTCACCATCGGCGGCACGGGCGTCGGCGCGCGGGATAAGGCGCCGGAGGCGACCCGCGGCGTGATCGACAAGATGGTGCCCGGTGTGGCGCAGGCGCTGCGCTCCTCCGGGCAGGCGTGCGGAGCGGTCGACGCCTGCACCTCCCGTGGTATTTGCGGCGTCTCCGGGCAGACCGTGGTGGTCAACCTCGCACCGAGCCGCCAGGCGATCCGCGACGGGCTGGCCACGATCGGGCCGCTGGTGCACCACCTTATCGGTGAGCTCAACGAGCACTCTGTGGACTAGATATGGCAGACCAGCAGCGCCGGGTACGGCGCCGCGTCCGGCGAGTTTCGGACGCCGACTACGACCGCACCGCCGATGCGCCGGTGACTGCAGAGGCCGGCGCCGACGCGGACCGGGCGGTGCAAATAGACGAGGACGCCGACGAGCAGCTTGCCGGCATCGAGTTCTATGAAGCGGAGCGCCCGCCGCACCACGGCGGGAACTAGGTTACTTCAGGACCACGGTCAGCGGATCGGCGAGCGAAGCCGCAGCCACAGCCGCGGCTTCGGATTCGCGCAACAGCACTAGGACGGTCCCTTGATCGCCGACGGTTACGATCTTGCCGCCGGAAGCAATCACTCTCGGCCCTTGGCCCACGACATCGACTCTGGCGCCGTGGTGCAGCATCGGCAGAATGTCTGGCTCGGCCAAGGGCAGTGGCACCATGGTGAACGGCTCCCCCGGCGCTTCGCCATCCACGAGCTGCGCAACTAAATCCGGTCCGACGAGGCGGGTCGTGGTCACCACCTCTCCCCGCGAAGCCCCGGCCGCAAGAATGTGCCCGACCACGAGCGCTGGGTCGTCGATCGCGTTGTCGGGAATCGCGGCGGCTGGAAGCCTGGCCGTGGTCACGTCGTCGGCAGTGACCAGCGTTCCCGCGGCAACCTCGCGGGCGAAGGTGGTGGTTAAGGGGTCGGTTTTGCGGACGTCGACAAGAAAGCTCAACGCCGCAACCACAACACAGCCCGCAGCGACAATCCGGCGAATCAAGGTGGCGCGGCGGTGACCGGGATGGGTGAAGGCTTGGAACTTCGATATCGCGTCCATAGGTATTGGACGCGTGCTACCGCGCGGCGGTTCCCTCCACAATGAAAAAGCCGGACGGCGTGATCACCGCGTCAACGGGTGCGTCGAGCTGGCCGTGCGGCACCTTTTCCGCAACCTCGTGGTCAAACACCACCGCCGCGACCGGGACGTGAAGACCAGCAAGCGCACGGTCGTAGTAGCCTGCACCTTTGCCAAGGCGCATGCCGGACCGGTCGACAGCGAGCGCCGGGACAACCACCAAGGCGCATTCGCGCAAAACGGCGGAATCATGGCGCTCGCCTACAGGCTCGGTGATCCCCAGCGCGCCGGGCGTGCTCGCGCCCTCTTGGTACATCGACCAGGCGAGGCGCCCCTGTGCCAGCGAGATCGGCAGCCAGACGCGCGCGGCGTAAGCGGCAAGCTGCGCAGGGAAATCCGCCGTGCCTGGTTCGCTGGGCAGGGGAGAGTAGGCGGCGATCGCGCCCCCGGTTGCCTCGAAGTGGCGCATGCAGTCAACGGTGTGGGCCACGATTGCCTGGTCTAGGCGAGCTTTCCTTTCAGTGTCGCCGCGCAGCTGCCTGCGCGCGGCGGTGTGGTCTTCGCGCATCCGCTGTTTTTCTTGCAGCAGTTCGGCGGCGGGGTCGGTCACGGAATAGGCCTTTCATCGCTGTAAGCTCATGTCTTATGCAAGAGTCTATCGATCAAGCTCAACAGCCCTCGACCGGCGCAGTGCGCACTGTTGTTGTTCCGGCGGCTGGTATGGGGACGCGGTTTTTGCCGGCGACGAAGACAGTGCCGAAAGAGCTTTTGCCGGTTGTTGACACCCCGGGTATTGAGTTGATCGCTGAGGAGGCCGCGGCTCTTGGGGCTGCGCGGTTGGCGATTGTGGTGGCTCCGCAGAAGCAGGAGATTATGGCGCACTTTGGGGAGTTCGCCACTCTGCGTGAGCGTCTTTTGTCCCGGGGCAAGGATGAGCAGGCTAAGAAGGTCAGTCGCGCGTTCGGGTTGATTGATGCGGTTGCGGTGACCCAGGATGCGCCGCTTGGGCTTGGGCATGCGGTGGGGTGTGCTGAGGCGGCGTTGGATGCTGAGGAAGATGTGGTGGCGGTGATGTTGCCGGATGATCTGGTGTTGCCGTTTGGGGTGATGGAGAAGATGGTTCGGGTGCGCGAGCAGTTCGGCGGCAGTGTGCTGTGCGCGTTTAACGTCACTGAGGACGAGGTGTTCAACTACGGCGTGTTCGATGTTGAGGATGCGGACGCGGGGGTTGATGGTGTTGAGGTGAAGCGGGTTCGGGGGATGGTGGAGAAGCCGGCGAAGGAGGAGGCGCCGTCGACGCTGGTGGCGACGGGGCGCTACCTGCTTGATCGTGCGGTGTTTGACGCGTTGCGCCGGATTGAGCCGGGCAAGGGTGGGGAGTTGCAGCTCACGGATGCGATTGAGTTGATGATTCAGGAAGGTCATCCGGTGCATGTTGTGGTGCATGACGGTAAGCGCCACGATTTGGGTAATCCTGGGGGCTATATCCCGGCGAATGTCGATTTCGGGTTGCGGGATGAGAAGTACGGGCCTGCGCTGTACACCGCGATTAAGCAGATTCTGGCCGATTTCGAGGCGGAGCACCCCGAAGTCGTCGACAACACCGGGCACTAACCCGGCAGGGCGAGAAGGGGCAGACCGATGCGCAGCGTTGATGAGCAGTTGGCGATGGTGGTTGATGCTGCCGTCACCCCGGAGCCAATTCGGCTCAGCCTCACGGACGCGCTCGGGCTGATGTGCGCCGAGGAGATCGCCGCCTCGGAACCGCTGCCAGGGTTCAACCAAGCTGCGGTCGACGGCTACGCCGTGCGTAGCGTCGACGTTGGCGGGGCGGTGGCGATCTCCAGTGCCGCCGCAGGTAGTAGCGATGCTCCCGCTGGCGGCGCAATCGCGCTGCCCGTGGTCGGTGAGGTGGCCGCCGGGTCGCAGAAGCCGCTGCGCCTGCAACCTAAGCAGGCTGTTCGCGTTGCAACGGGCGCGCCGCTGCCCACGCTGGCGGATGCGGTGCTGCCGCTGGAGTGGTCCGACCGCGGCCAGAAGCGGGTCACGCCTCGGCGTCCTGTGCACACCGGCGATTTCGTCCGCCGCACCGGCTCCGACATTCAACCGGGCGACATTGCGGTGCGCCAAGGGACTGTGCTCGGACCCGCGCAAATCGGCCTGATCGCCGCCGCCGGCCGCGACAAGGTGCTCGTCTACCCGCGCCCGCGTGTGACGGTGATGGCGTACGGCCTCGAGCTGGTCGACGTGGACCGCGATCCGGGCCTCGGCCAGGTGTACGACGTGGCGTCGTACGCCGTCGCAGCAGCTTGCGGGGAAGCCGGCGCTGACGTGACCCGCGTGGGCATCATCAACGCAGAACCGCGCCGCCTGCGCGAAACGGTTGCCAACGCGGTCGCGCGCAGCGAGATGGTGGTCATCATCGGAGCGGTCGGCGGCTCCGGCGCCGATGCGCTGCTTAGCGTGCTGCGCGAGATCGGCGAGGTGGACACGACCCGCGTAGCAATGCACCCGGGCTCGGTGCAGGGTTTCGGGCTTATCGGCGACGAGCGCATCCCCGCATTCCTTCTGCCGTCGAACCCTGTCTCGGCGCTTGTCGTCGCGGAAACGCTGGTCCGCCCGGCGATTCGCAAGTCCCTGGGGAGGCAGACCACCGAGCGCCGCACTGTGCGTGCGCGGTCGCTGAAGCCGATAGAGTCCATCGGCGGCCGCCGCGGCTACATTCGCGCGCGCCTGATGCGCGACGCCACCACGGGCGATTACTTGGTGGAGTCACTTGGATCCGTCGGCGGTGCGGCCGCGCACCTGCTAGCCGGTTTCGCTGAGGCGAACGCCATGATCCGTCTGCCAGAAGGCATCACCCGTGTTCGCCCAGGCGAGATCGTGGACGTCGAGTTTCTCCAGCAGCGCGGCTAATGCTCGACCGTCTCGCCGCGGCGCTGCGCGCGCCCACCCCGGGTTGGCCGGAACAGACCCGTGCAGTGCAGCTTGCTGACGGTTCCACTGTCCACCTCCGCCCGCTCAAATCCAGCGACGGGGACAGCTGGATGCAGACCCGGATTGTTGATGAGGCGTGGCTGCGCCCCGTCGAACCCACCACACACGGCACGTGGACGCAGGCCCATTCGTACGCCGCATGGCGCACCACGTGGCTGAACCTCAAGCGCCTCGCCGCAAACGGCGTCGTCGTCCCGCTCGTCATCGAGGTAAACGGCGAGTTTGCCGGCCAGGTCACACTCGGCAACATTCAGCACGGCGCGGTGGGGGAGTGCTGGATCGGGTACTGGGTGCATTCGCCGTTCATGGGCCGCGGGGTGGCTACGGCAGCCTGCGCGCTCGGCACCGACCACGCCTTCGGGCGCATCGGCATGAACCGGGTGACGGCGACCTACCTGCCGTACAACCCGGCGTCTGGCAAGGTGCTCGCCCACTGCGGTTTCCGCGAGGAGGGCTACATGCGCCGCAACCTCCACATCGACGGGCAGTGGCGCGACCACCACTTTGTGGCGATCAACGCTGACGATTACCCCACCACTGCGGTGCAGCGCCTGGCTGAGGCAGGCAGGATTCGAATTTGAGCTCTAGCTAACCGGCGCGCCGGCGCGGTGCGGGCGTCTTGCCCCGATAGCGTAAGCGCAGATACAAGTCTGCGACGAAAGGTGACACGTCCCAATGGGCAGCCCGAGCCTGATCATTTTGCTGATCATTGTCGTGTGGGTGATTGTGCTGGCACCACTGGTGTTCGGCAACAACAAGCCGATCCGCCGCTCCGGCGACGGTTACGAGGAGACCCGCGTGCTGCACCAAGGCGGCACCACCGCGGTTGCCGCTCGCCGGCGCCCGAAGCTGACGGCCGCCGATGTCCACCGCTACGACGCGCCTGAGGGCGAGGAGTACGAGGTGGTCGAAGTTGCCGAGGAGGAGCAGGTGCTTGTCGACGACACCCCGAACCTCCCCAGCCCCGTCATCATCGACGCCGAACCCGAACCGGAGGAGCCGGAGGCGCCGGCCGAAGAGCCCGCGCCCACCGGCGGCTCCACCGCGTACTCCGTCCTTCGCGCCCGCGCAGCGGCTGCATCGAGCACGCAGGAAGCAGACGCGCAGGAGCGCTACGAGGCTGCCGAAACCTACCTGGATGCGAGCGACTTCGGATACGAGCCTGAAACCGGCGCCGAGGAAGCGGCGCCGGCTGAGGAATTAGGGCCCGCAGTCGAACCTGCCGAAGACCCCGTCGCGGAGGAGGCTACCGACCTCGACGACGAGGATCTGGCGTTCGCCGAAGCTCGCCGAGGCCGCGGAGGCTACGACCCGCGCCGCGACGAGCGCACCCGCGCAGACCGTTATAAGCGGCGCCAGCGCACCTTCTTGGGCCTTCTGATCGCCGACGTGGTGACGCTTGTGGCGGCCGTAGTCGCCGGCGGCTGGGCGTGGCTGCTCCCAGCGGTCGCGATCGGTCTTACCGCTTGGTTCTTGGTTGCGCTGAACAAGGTGGTCAAACAGGAACGCGCGCTTCGCCAGCGCCGCATGCGCCAGCTGCGCCGCGCCCGCTTGGGTGTCGACTCCGAGCACCACCCGGGCATGAAACACACAGACCGCGTCCGCGCCGGCGCGGTAATTCTGGACATCGACGACGAGCACCCGGACTTCGACCATCTGCCGCGTTACCGCCAACCTGAACCGGTCCACGGCGGCCCATACCGCGGCGGTGACGAGTACGACGACTACGACCGCGCCAGCTAACCGCCCCGTCTGTTCTCCCAGCTCACACCGGCGATTTAGCAATGCGGGATGCGCGGAGTAACGTCTAGCGCATCGAAGGGGCTATAGCTCAGTTGGTAGAGCGTTGCGTTCGCAATGCAAAGGTCAGGGGTTCGATTCCCCTTAGCTCCACGCAACACAACCCGCAGGTTGGCAACATCCTGCGGGTTTTGCCGTGTCTACCGGAAGGATCCCCGTTACCACAGAGAGAATCCGCCGCGCCGTCCTTATCGTCGCGCTTTTGAATTTCGCTTACTTCTTCGTCGAGTTCGCTGCCGCTGTTGCTATCGGCTCGGCGTCGCTGTTCGCCGACTCGGCGGATTTTTTGGAAGACACCGCGATTAACCTGCTGGTGTTCTTCGCGGTCGCCTGGCCCGCAAAGCGCCGCCAGCGCGTCGGCGGCGTGCTCGCCGCGCTGATCCTGATTCCGGCGATCGCGGCGATCGCCACCGTGGTGGCGAAGGTGATGAACCCGGTGCCGCCGTCGCCGGAGGGGCTGACCTTGGTTGCGGTCGGCGCGCTCGCGGTCAACGTCGCCTGCGCGGTGATCCTCATGCGGTTGCGCGAGGCCGGATCCAGCCTCACCACCGGCGCGTGGCTCGCCGCGCGCAACGACGCGGTGGCCAACGTGCTGATCATCGTCGCGGGTCTGTTGACCTTCGTGTGGCCCACAGCGTGGTTCGACATTGTCGTCGGTGCGATCATCGCCGCGATTAACCTGAGCGCCGCCAAGGAGGTGTGGGAGGCCTCCCGCGAGGAGCACGCGTCGGTGGAGGAGGCCTTCGCCGAGATGGAGGAGGACTAGCCCCACACGCCCGAGGCGCCGCGGCGCCACGTGCCGATCAGGTTCGTGTCCACGATGCCGACAGACTCCATCAGCGCGTACATGGTCACTGGCCCCACGAGGGTGAAGCCGCGGGACTTCAAGTCCTTGGCCAGCTGCTCCGATTCAGGGGAGCGGGTGGGCACCTCGTCCATGGTTCGCGGCTGCGGGTTCGTGTCCGGCTGGTAGGACCAAATGAAGTCGGCGAGGTTTGTGCCCTCGCCGCGGAGCGCAAGGGTGGCCTTGGCGTTGGTCACGCAGGCTTCGAGTTTGCGGCGGTTGCGGATCAGGGTGGCGTCGTCAAGCAGGTGCCCCACCTCCATCTCTGCAACTTTTACCGGGTCGAAGCCGAAAAACGCTTCGCGCAGGGCCTCGCGCTTGGTCAGGATGAGCCGCCACGACAAGCCGACCTGGAACCCTTCGAGGCACAGGCGCTCGAACATGCCCGCCTCGTCGCGCACCGGCATGCCCCACTCGGTGTCGTAGTAGCGCATGAGCAGCGCATCGGCCGCGGCCCACGGCGGGCGAGCGCGGCCGTCGTCGCCGACAATCGGTTCGAGTTTAGGATTCGTCATGCCCCTTTAGACTCCGTTCGTTACGGCCAGGTTCCATGAGTAGTGTTGTTCGCATGAACCGGCCCGCTGTGCGTGATTTCGCCCTGCTGCTTTTGCGCTGCGTGCTCGGCGTAGTGTTCGTCGCTCGTGGGTACGAGCGCTGGTTTGGCACCGGCATGCGCGCCTCGGCGCGGGAACTTGCAGCCGCAGGGGTTCCGCAGCCGAAGTTTAGCGCCTACCTTGTGGGCACCGTTGAGCTGATCGGCGGCGTCTTCCTCATCATCGGGCTACTCACCACGATCACTGCCGCCATCCTCGCGGTGATGATGCTGTTCGCGGGCTACTTCGTACACCTGCCGAACGGGTTCTTCGCGGAAAACGGCGGGGTGGAGTACCCATTGGTGCTCGCCGCGTCGTTGTTCATGATCGTGGTGTTCGGTACCGGCCGCGCCAGCTTGGACGGGGTGCTCACCCGCGATGCTTAGCCACGAGGAGGTCCGCGACGCGCTGTCCGCACGGATCGACGGAGAGCAACCCCTGCTTGACGACGCAGTTGTGGACGCCCACCTCGCCCAATGCGAGCCCTGCCGCGAGTACTTCTCCCAGGCGCTCGCTTTGGGCCGCCAGCTCCATGTAGCGGACGGGGATGGTCAACTCACCCCGCCGGATCTCTCCGACGTCATCCTCGCCGGCGTGGACGACCCGTGGCGGAAGATGGCGCAGCGCCGCATTGTCACGCTGACAATCGGGCGCGTGGCACTTGTGGTCATGGCGCTAACGTGGGCCGCGTGGGCGGTGCAATCGGTGGCCGGGGGCGCGGCCGGGGCTGGCGGTGTGACAGATGCCGCCGTACGCTTCGGCGTCGCGACCTCGCTGGCGCTGTGCGCCTGGCGGCCGGCGCAGGTCCCCGGCGTGCTTTTGATCGTGGGCACCATGTTCACGTTCACCGCCGGCTTTGCGGTGCGCGACGCGGTTCTGGGCGCGGGCGAGCTGGGGCCGGGCGTTGTTGTGGTGCCGTTGATCACCGCGCTCGCGCTGGTGTGGACGTGGGTCGCTGACCGCGGGATCGAAGTGCGCCGCGCCTGGTCGTACCTCAGCGCGAATCCGAGTTAGCGCCAGCTCGGTAGCCACATGAGCGACTGGAAATAGTCCTCCGGCACCATGTAGCCGTAGAAGATCGGCGACCAGTAGATGAAGCTCGCGGCCACCAAGGCGACGTAGACGATGACGGCCAGCTGCCCGGTGCGCAGCTGGGCGCCGGCGATCTTGCCCACCCAGGGCCAGCGCACCGGCTCACCCTTGCCGGCAATGTTGCCTAAGGCAAGTGCGATGAGCACCGCAGTGAACGGCACAAGTGCGGTGGCGTAGAAGAAGTACATCTGGCGGTCGAAGGCGGCCAGCCACGGCAGGAAGCCGGCGGCGAAAGCGATAAGCGGCACCATCACGCGGTAGTCGCGGCGCGTCACCCACACCCACAGCGCCCACAGCAGCACCGGCACCGTCAGCCACCAGATAGCTGGGGTGCCGAAGAGGTAGATCATCTCGCGGCACGTGCCGCCGTTGCCGCACTCGATGTCGGTGGCGGAGTAGTAGAGGATCGGCCGAGCGGAGACCAGCCACGCCCACGGCTTGGAATCCCACGGGTGTGAGTGCCCGGAGGACGATGTCAGCGAGCCGTGGAACTCGAGCACGGAGAAGTGGTAGTAGAGCCACCCGGCGATGGAAGACGGCAGGTTTGCAAGCCAGGGCCAGTCGGAGGAGGCGATGGTGCCGTCGGCAAGCGAATGCCTGTACACAGAGGTTTCCGAAGCAAACCAGGCGCGCCACGACCACAGGTAGAGCAGCGCCGGTAGCAGCACGATCGTCGCGAGCGCGGGCGGGACGTCCTTCGACAGCGCGCCGGCGAGGGGTTTCTCCACGCCGTAGCGCTTGCGCAGCCACAGGTCCCAGAACGAGCCGAGCAGGCCGAAGAACGCGATGTAGTACAGGCCCGACCACTTCACGGACAGGGCGAGTCCGAGCAGCACGCCTGTGGCGAAACGCCACCAGCGGAAACCAGTGCGCGGGCCGCGGGGGCCGGCAGATTGGAGCTCACCAGATGCCCACGCGTCGTGCCAGCGCTGGTGCGTCTGGCGCATGTCTCCCGCCAGCGTCCAGGCGGCGGCGACGATAAACAGAACTTGGAAGATGTCGAGCATGCCGAACTTGGCCGCGACGAGAAGCACACCGTCGAACAGCGCGATGGTGCCGGCGAGGACGCCGATGGTGGTTGACTGGCTCACGCGGCGGGCCAGGAGGAACGTGAAGACGATGACGGCTGAACCGAACAGCGCAGTCATCACGCGCCAGCCCAACGGGGTGTAGCCGAACAGCGCCTCGCCCGCGGCCAGCAGCTGCTTGCCCAGCGGTGGGTGCACCACCAGGCCGTAGCCCGGGTTCGACTCGATGCCGCCGAGCACCGGGTTGAACGAGGAGCGCACCATGTCCCAGCCTTGCGGCACGTAGTGTTTCTCGTCGAAGACCGGGGTGCCTGAACTGGTGGGCAGCGTCACGCCGATGAAACGGGTCAGTAGCGCCAACACGCCGATCACCGCTGCGGATATCGTGTCGCGGCGCGACCACGGCACCGTCACCGGCGCACCTGGCGCCGGGCGCTTGGGGCGGGTGACCTCCACCGCGCCGGCCGGATCCGGGGTGGGGCCTTGCGCGGGCGTATTCGCAACGACTGTACTCACGAGGAAGGATATTAGCTGCCTGCGCGTATGGTTGGGGTTTATGGTCGACCCCGTAACCGAGCTCCCCGCCCGCGGCGTGGTGCTGGCGGCGACGCCGCTGGGCAACATCGGCGACGCATCGCAGCGCCTGCGCGACGCGCTCGAGCGGGCGGACGTCATCGCCGCCGAGGACACCCGCCGGGCCAAGGCGCTCGCTGCCGCGCTCGGCGTGACCCCGCGTGGCCGGATCGTCTCCAACTTCGACCACAACGAGGACTCCCGCTCGGGCGAGCTGATCGACGCCGCCCGCGCCGGCGTGGTCCTCGTGGTCACCGACGCCGGCATGCCAATAGTTTCCGACCCGGGTCTCGCCCTGGTCGCCGCCGCGCACGACGCCGGTGTGGAAGTCACCTGCATCCCGGGCCCGTCCGCGGTCACGACGGCGCTCGCCCTGTCGGGCTTAAACGTCGGCCACTTCATCTTCGACGGCTTCGCTCCCCGCAAGCCCGGCGCGCGGGATGCGTGGCTGGAATCGCTGGTAGGGGAGAAGCGGGCGGTGTGTTTCTTCGAGTCGCCCCACCGCATCGCGGCCACGCTAGCGGGCGCCGCGCGCATCATAGGTCCCGGCCGCCGCGCCGCGGTGTGCCGCGAGCTGACCAAGACCTACGAAGAGGTCAAGCGCGCCACACTGGGCGAGCTCGCCGACTGGGCGTCGGAGGGTCTGCGCGGCGAGATCACCGTGGTCATCGAGGGCGGCGCGCCCGAGGCGCCCGAGCCGGAAGATCTCGTCGACGAGGTGCTGCGGAGGGTGGACGCCGGCGAGCGGATGAAGGACGCGGCGCGGGCTGTGGCCAAGGAAAACGGCGTGAAGGGCTCGGCGCTTTACGACGCCACGTTGAGCGCCCGCCAGCGTTAACACAGATTCCTCCAGTTCGAGACATGGGCGCCTTTCAGGTAGCCTGCGGGGGCAATTGATCGTCCCCTAAGGTTTCGAGGAGAACTCATGTCAGACCAAGACACCTCAGCGGCTAGCGAGCTTGCGTCGCTCATCGCCGCGGAGGAGCGCGGCGAGCTGGGCACCATCACCGCGCCTGAGGACCAGGTGGAGATGCAGTCGGAGCAGACCAACGCGCCTGTTTCGTGGGGCATTGTCGCCACCATCGCCGCACTCGTCGCGGCTATTGTTGCCTGGGCGCTGATCGCCCCCGAGAAATTCATCGACTTCGCCGACAACGCGTTCACCTGGGTCATGAACGACTTTGGCTGGGCGTTCGTCTTGTTCGGTACCGCGTTCGTCGTCTTCATCTTCGTCGTCGCGTTTTCCAAGTTCGGTTCCATCCGCCTCGGCGGCAACGACGAGCAGCCGGAATTCCGCACCTCGTCCTGGATCGCGATGATGTTCGCCGCCGGCATGGGCATTGGCCTGATGTTCTTCGGCGCCTCGGAGCCGCTCGCGATGTACCGCGACGGCGTGCCCGGCCACGAGCCGCACGAAGTGGGCACCGCCATGGCCCAGACCATGTTCCACTGGACGCTGCACCCGTGGGCGCTCTACGCCATCGTGGGCCTGGCCATCGCGTACTCCACGTTCCGCCTCGGCCGCAAGCAGCTGCTTTCGTCCGCGTTCGTCCCACTGATCGGCCAAGAGCGGGCTGACGGTTGGTTGGGCAAGCTTATCGACGGCTTCGCCATCTTCGCCACCATCTTCGGCACCGCTTGCTCGCTCGGCATCGGCGCCATCCAGATCTCTTCCGGCCTCGAGGCCTCCGGGTTCGTGGACAACCCCTCCGACAAACTGATCATCGGCATCGTCGCGGTACTCACCCTGGCGTTTCTGCTGTCCGCAATGTCGGGCGTGGGTAAGGGCATCCAGTGGCTGTCCAACTTCAACATGGTCATCGCAGCCCTGATCGCGATCTTCGTGTTCGTGCTCGGCCCGACGGTGAGCGCGCTGAACATGCTGCCAACCTCGATCGGCAACTACTTCTCGCAGTTCTTCGAAATGGCCGCCCGCACCGCCGAGAGCGCCGACGGCGAAGCCGGCGAGTTCCTCTCCGGCTGGACCATCTTCTACTGGGCGTGGTGGGCGTCCTGGTCGCCGTTTGTGGGCACCTTCCTGGCGCGCATCTCCCGCGGCCGCACGATCCGGGAATTCTGCCTCACTGTCCTGCTCGTCCCGTCGCTTCTGTCCACCATCTGGTTCGCCATCTTCGGCGGCACCGCGATCAAGTTCGAGCAGAGCGGCGAATCCATCTACGGCAGCGGCAGCTCCGAGGAGCAGCTGTTCAACCTGCTGCACATGCTGCCGGGCGGCTACTTCATAGGCATCTTCGCCGTGATTTTGCTGGGCACCTTCTTCATCACCTCCGCTGACTCCGCCTCGACCGTGATGGCGTCCTTGTCCCAGAACGGCCAGACCGAGGCGAAGCCGTGGCTCGCCGCTATCTGGGGTATCGCCACCGCCGCGGTCGGTCTGACCATGCTCACGGTAGGCGGCGCCGACTCCTTGAACGCGCTGCAAAGTGTCACCATCGTCGCGGCGTCGCCGTTCCTCATCATTTTGGTGGCGCTGATGTTCGCCATCGTCCGCGACGTTTCCAACGACTCCCTCTACCTCGCGCAGAAGGAGCAGGAGCGTTTCGCCCGCCAGCTGGCCATTGAGCGCCGCGCCCACCGCGACCAGGTCCAATTCGACAACCGCAAACGCCAGGTGAAGCAGATGCTCAAACCCCGCGGGCGTCAATAGCGACGCAGCGCAGCTCTGCCCGTTCGGCTGGAGTTGTAGGTCTACTGTCGTAGTTCAGCGCAAAAACTCCAGGTGGGGGTGGAGACCTACAACAGTAGAACTACAACTCGGGCCCAGGCGCAGCGCGTAACCGCGGCGGCACTGCCCGCCCATACGGCCTCCGGTAAGGAAACCGGGGGCCGTTCATTATGCTTGAGACCATGACTTCTCCCGAGACCAACCAGAATGTTCTTGTGTGCGTGGCGTGGCCGTACGCGAACGGCCCGCGCCACATCGGGCACGTCGCCGGCTTCGGCGTCCCCTCCGACGTCTTCGCCCGCTACCAGCGCATGACGGGCAAGAACGTGTTGATGGTCTCCGGCACCGACGAGCACGGCACCCCGCTTTTGGTGCAGGCCGATAAAGAAGGTGTCAGCGTGAAAGAGCTCGCTGACCGCTACAACAAGCAGATCGTTAACGACCTTGCTGGTCTCGGCCTGTCGTACGACTTGTTCACCCGCACCACGACGCGCAACCACTACGCAGTGGTCCAGGAGCTGTTTAAGGGCCTGTACGCGAACGGGTACATGATTAAGGAGACGACGCAGGGCGCGATCTCGCCGTCGACGGGGCGCACCCTGCCGGACCGCTACATCGAGGGAACGTGCCCGATCTGCGGCGCCACCGACGCCCGTGGTGATCAGTGCGACACATGCGGCAACCAGCTCGACCCGGCCGACCTGATCAACCCGGTGTCCAAGATCAACGGCGAGACGCCGGAGTTCATCGAGACGGAGCACTTCCTGCTGGACCTGCCGGCGCTGCACGACGCCCTCGAGGAGTGGCTGAAGGGCCGCCAGGACTGGCGTCCGAACGTGTTGAAGTTCTCCCTCAACCTGCTCGAAGACATGCGCCCGCGCGCTATGACCCGCGACATCGACTGGGGTATCCCGGTTCCCGTGGAGGGATGGGAGGACAACCCGTCGAAGAAACTCTACGTCTGGTTCGACGCAGTGGTCGGCTACCTGTCTGCCTCCATCGAGTGGGCGCAGCGAAGCGGCAACCCGGAGGCGTGGAAGCAGTTCTGGCAGGACCCGGCTACCGAGGGGTACTACTTCATGGGTAAGGACAACATCACGTTCCACTCCCAGATCTGGCCCGCAGAGTTGCTCGGCTACGCCGGCAAGGGCTCGAAGGGCGGCTCCGAGCACGCGCTCGGTGAGCTGAACCTTCCGACGGAGGTTGTCTCGTCAGAGTTTCTCACCATGAGCGGCTCGAAGTTCTCGTCGTCGAAGGGCGTCGTGATCTACGTCAAGGACTTCCTCGCCGAGTTCGGTCCTGACCCGCTGCGCTACTTCATCGCGGTGGCCGGCCCGGAAAACAACGACACCGACTTCACCTGGGACGAATTTGTCCGCCGCGTGAACAACGAGCTGGCTAACGGCTGGGGCAACCTGGTCAACCGCACCGTATCTATGGCGCACAAGAACTTCGGCCAGGTGCCGGTGCCGGGGCCGCTGCAGGAGGCGGACGAGAAGATCCTGGCCTTAGCCGAGGACACGTTCGCTTCAGCAGGCCAGGATTTGACCCGCGCACACTTCAAGGCGGCTGTGACCAAGGTTATGCACGTCGTCGGCGAAGCCAACGCCTACATCGCGGAAATGGAGCCGTGGAAGCTGGCGAAGGACGACGCCCAGCGAGAGCGCCTCGCTACTGTGCTGTGGACTGCGCTGCAGGTCGTCTCCGACTGCAACGCGATGCTTACCCCGTTCCTGCCCACCACAGCGCAGCGGGTGCACGAGACGCTCGGCCGCACCGGCACCTGGGCGGCGCAGCCGCGGGTGGAGGAAGTAACCGACGACGCCGAGTACGACCTTATCGGCGTGGGCCTGCCGGAGAAGGGGCAGACCTACCTCACGATCACCGGCGACTACTCGCAGGAGCAGGCGGCGTGGGCGCGCGTCGACGTTGTGCCGGGCACGGAGCTTTCCAAGCCCCAGCCGCTGATTGCCAAGCTCGAACCGGAGCTCGGCGAGACCGGGCCGGAGTGGGCCCCAGTGCAGTAATTACTACCCCTACACCCCCACCGCGGGCCTCGCACTCGTGAGACGCCCCGATTGGGGAGTGGGGGTTTCACATGCGCGCGAAACGTCACGCAAAATTCACTTTGAGTGGACGGTGTGTTCATCTTCGGGATCTACGATGAACGCATCGTCCATAATCCAAGGGGACCGTGAACGTGACGCGCAGCATCATTTTCGACTTCGATGGCACGCTCGCCATCGGGCATGGGCCCGTCGTGGCATATGCTCGTGAGCTGGCGAGCGTGGCTCGTGTGGGTTTTGTAGCCCGAGTTGAGGAAGCGCTGAGCAGTTTCGAATCAGGCCACTCCGACTACCTCGACGGCTACCAGGTCGTTGCGGAGCTCGCGGCTCGAGACGGGGTTCCTTCGGGGACGATGAGCAAGGCCTACCTAGCAAGCCGAGAAATGCTTGGGACTGCCGAGGCGCCCGTCAACGCGCCCGCTGGTCTCGCTGAGCTGCTTCGCACACTCAGTGAGCACGCCACCATCCACGTTGCGACCAACGCTCCCGCTACCGGGGTGGAACGTGTCTTTGATACGTGGGGAGTGGGTGATTTCATTGATCATCTTCACGTCAACGCGGGCAAGCCGGAGGGGTTGTACCCGATCATCAGGGATGCACTGGCAACCGGACCGGTGATGGCGGTGGGGGATATCGTGGCCAATGATCTCCAACCAGCGTTGGACCTGGGTGCGGACACAGCGTTGGTCGGTGCCACTGCCGTCACGAGTGGCGCGGATGTGACGATGCGAGGCGCTTCGCTGACGGACCTTCATGACGCGCTTGTTAGCTGGGCTCAAAGAGAACCCCGACCTACCGCGAAAGGCACTCATCATCATGCGTAAACCCGTTCTCGCGCTCGGCGCAATCCTCACAGCCACTGCACTTTCTGTAACCGGTTGCTCCTCCGATTCCGGCTCCGACTCCACTGGGATGTCAAACGCTTCGGACGCCAACGACTGGCCAGAGGAGATCACGATCTCTCTCGTTCCAGCAACAGAGGGCGAGAACCTCGCCGAAGCACTGCAACCGCTCACCTCGTACCTCTCCGATAACCTCGGCATCAAGGTAAACGGGGTTGTCGCCAACGACTACGCCGCGACGGTTGAAGCGATCGGCGCCGACCAGGCGCAGGTCGCCATCACCGACGCTGGCTCGCTCTATAACGCGATGAACCAGTACGACGCCAAGCTCATCCTGCGCGACGTGCGTTTCGGTGCGACGAAATACGCATCCGTGGCCTACACCAACAACCCGGATAAGTACTGCGACGAGGCCCCGGTAACAGCAACATACGAGGCCTCAAAGACCGAGTTCGCGTACTGCAACGGTATTGAGAAGGCTGGATCGACAGCCACCGGCACAGGCCCCGCGGCGACAAACGCTCTAGAGAAGATCGAGGCCGGCACCAAGGTTGCGATGCAAGCCGTCACGTCCCCAGCTGGCTACCAGTATCCGATCGTGACGATGGAAGACCAGGGCGTGGACGTGGACAAGCTCGACCAAGTGCCGGTGCAGGGTAACAACAATGCCATGCTCGCGGTGCTCAATGGCGATGCCGAAGTTGGCTTCGGCTACTGGGATGCCCGTGCATCCATCATCAAAGAGGCTCCGGAGGCCGCGACCGACATGGTCGCATTTGCGTACACCGAGATGATTCCGAACGGCGGCGTGGTCGTTACCGATACCCTGCCGGACGATCTCGTGGCCAAGCTCACCGACCTGATGGATAACTACGCAGACTCTTCGGACGAGGCGAAGCAAGTTATGCAGGACCTCGTTGGCCTGACCGATTGGACGGATGAGACGAACGAGGATGAGATCCAGCGTTACGGCGAGATTTACACCCGTTTCAAGTCCTAACCCGGAACGAAAGCTGATCATGGATAACGCGCGCGCATCGCAGATCACCCGCGAACCGTGGCCGATAGTCCTCGACCATGTCTCCGTGACATACCCGAACGGTACCCAGGCGTTGAAAGACGTCTCGGTATCCATTGAACCGGGGGAAATGGTCGCGGTAGTGGGTTTGTCCGGCTCGGGTAAATCCACCCTCATCCGGACGATGAACGGGCTGACCAGTGTTTCTGCGGGAACCGTTCAAGTTGGTCCCTACGCCATGAACGAGTTAAACGGGAAACAACTGCGTGAGGCGCGCGGCCAGATCGGCATGATATTCCAGCAGTTCAACCTAGCGGAGCGCACCGACGTCTTCCATAACGTCATGGTGGGCAGCTTCGCGCGAAACCCGTGGTGGCGCACCGTCTTCGACATCCCCGCTGCAGCGGATAAAGAGCTCGCGCTCAGCGCTCTGGATTCGGTCGGGATGTTGGAGAAAGTGTGGACCCGAGCAGGGGCTCTTTCCGGCGGTCAGAAACAGCGTGTGGCCATTGCGCGCGCACTCACGCAGGAGCCATCGGTCATGCTTGCCGACGAGCCTGTTGCCTCCCTCGATCCGCCCACGTCGCATTCTGTGATGAGCGACTTGCAGCGCATCAACCAAGAGCGCGGCCTGACGGTGATGGTTAACTTGCACCTGATTGACTTGGCGCGGCAGTACACGACGAGGCTGATCGGTTTGCGCCACGGCGAGTTGGTGTACGACGGTCCAACTGCCGACGCCACCGATGATGACTTCCAGCAAATTTACGGCCGTCCCGTTCAGGCCAAGGACAGGTTAGGGGAGCACTGATGCAGACTCCCGCGAAGCCGACAAGCCACCTTCGCTGGGCGCTCATTGTGCTCGCGGTCGTGGGGTTCACGGCCCTGACGATGACGCCGCAGATTGGCGGCATCGCCATCGACTTGGAATCCATCGCTCGCAACTGGCGCAACGGTGCAGCGAAGCTAGCGCAGATGGTGCACCCCAACTTTGCGTTCCTGCCGCGAACCGCGCTGCCGATGCTTGAGACCTTACAGATGGCCTTTGTGGGCGCGGTCCTGTCCGCAATCGTGTCGGTCCCGCTGACACTGTGGGCCGCACAGCCGACCAACCCGAACCGAATCGGACGGGTGGTAACGCGCACCCTAATAAACATCATGCGGTCAGTGCCCGACCTAGTGTATGCATCCATCTTGGTCGCCATGGTCGGAGTCGGGGCGCTTCCGGGTGTGATCACACTGTTCTTGTTCAACTTGGGCATCGTGGTCAAATTGGTTTCGGAGGCCATCGACTCGGCAGACCACTCCTACATGGAGGCGGGTCGGGCGGCGGGTGGCACGCAGCTCCAGATCAATCACGCGATGGCGCTTCCGCAAAACATGCCCCTGTTTGCCAATCAGTGGTTGTACACGTTGGAGCTCAATGTGCGCGTGTCCGCGATCTTGGGCCTTGTAGGTGCCGGCGGCATCGGCCGCCTACTGGAGGAGCGCCGATCCTTTTTTGCCTACGACGATGTCTCGATCATCATCCTTGAGATTCTGGTGGTCGTAGTTCTGGTCGAGATGATTTCCAACTGGCTGCGAAAGAGACTGGTGTAGATAATGCCGGGCAAGCCGAGGAAAACGTACGAGACCATCGCTGCCATCCTGCTTGGTCTCTTAGTGATCGTTTCGATCGCGACGCTGAACATTACGTGGAGTGAGCTTTCGCAGGTACCCGGGCAGGTTTGGCACTACCTGCAACTGATGTTTGCCGAGCCCGACTGGTCGAAGCTTGACCGCGCTTTGTTGGAGATGTGGCGGTCCATCTCAATGGCGTGGATCGGCATGATCGGCACTGTCGTGCTGGCCATCCCTCTCGGCATGCTGGCTGCGCGTGGCGTGGGGCCAGCCTGGCTGAGGGCCCTGCTGCGGGGCCTTTTCGCCGTCATCCGCGCCTTCCCGGAAGCGGTGATCGCCATTATCTTGCTTACGGTCACCGGGCTCACGCCGTTCACCGGGGCGCTGGCTTTGGCCATTTCGGGAATCGGTCAGCAGGCAAAGTGGGCCTACGAAACGATTGAGTCCCTTCCGCCGGGTCCGGCGGAGGCCGTGCGCGCTGCCGGCGGCACGACCGCTGAGACCGTGCGCTGGGCACTGTGGCCGCAGGCCGCGCCGTCGTTGATCTCGTTCGCGCTCTACCGTTTCGAGATCAACATCCGCACCTCGGCCGTGCTCGGCATGGTGGGCGCAGGCGGCATCGGTGCGATGCTGGCGAACTACACTAACTACCGTCAGTGGGACGTGGTGGGTATGACGTTGATCGTTGTCATTGTGGCCACCATGATCGTTGACGCTATATCCGGCACTATCAGACGCCGCATCATGGAAGGGGCTACCGTTCGTGCCAACGCAACCGAGTCAGGCCAGCCCGCCCACCGTCCGGATCGCAGCGGCGATGTCGTCGCTGCAACCGACGGAGCGAACGGTCGTTGATTTCATCGGTGCGGATCCAGCGTCGGCCGTAGAGATGACGGCGCAGCAGCTTGCCGATCACGTTGGGGTAAGTCGGGCAAGCGTTATCCGTACGGCGCAAACGTTAGGATACTCGGGATTTCCCCAGCTTCGCGTGGCGCTCGCGCAGGAAGTAGCGAGCGCCCGGGCGGCCACAGCGTTCGACCCCGCAACCGGTTCCATGCTCGACATGGTTCAGCACAATGTCGCGCAGTTTTCGCACCGCCTCGAGGCATCCTTCGGGGCGATTGATGGCACAGCGCTGGCCGAAACGGTGCGGCAGCTTGACGCAGCTGATCGCGTACTCGTGGTCGCGAACGGTTTTTCCGCGCCCCTCGGTCTCGACCTGGTGCAGCGGCTTATCTCGGCTGGCCGATCAGCGGAGTTCCATACCGATGCAATGGCGCAGCGCATTGCGGCGCACCACCTCGGAGCACAGTCGGTGTGTTTCGTCTTTTCCGGCTCGGGTGCGAACCGGCCCACGCTTGAGGCCGCGGAGCGGGCGCGGGAAAGCGGTGCGGCGGTGATCGCGATGACGAACTTCTCGCCGTCGCCGTTGACGCAGCTCGCCACCGTGGTGCTGCTCGTGCCGCCGGCGAACAACTCGTTTCAAGACGAGCTCATCCACACCTCCCGCGCGGCGCTGATGGTGCTCACGGAGCAAATCGTCGAGCTGCTGCTTGCCTATCGCGGTGAACGCGGGGCGGAGGCGCGTGGAGTGGTGCTCTCACTGCTCGGAGACGCGCTCGAAAGCTAACTGCAACGAGCCCTAGCGCCCGCCCAAGAACTGGTCCAAGAACACGGTGAGTTTGCCCGTTTCCTCGTCCTCGTAGCGGGTGTCCACGACCACCAGCGGGGCGACGTATTTCTCCCCCTTGTGGACGACGAGGTCGGTGCCGTAGGCGTCGGCAAGCAATGCCCACACGTAGCCCTCGCGCACCAGCGCATCGCCGAGTGCGGTGCCGTAGATGCGGGCCGTGTCGCCGCGCGGGTAGGACCGCTGCACGTCGCGCGGCAGGGCGAGGTAGTCGGCGAGCTCGCCCTCGAAGCTTTCCACGATGTCGTGCGGGGAGCCGTTGATGCCGCGGCCGGCGGCTTCGGCGAGGTCGGCGTTGATCTGGCGCTCGGTGGCGCTGTCGATGGGTTCGAATGCCATAGGGTTGGATTCTATGAGCAAGAAACCCCGCCCTACGCCAGTGCCCGCGGACCGCATCGACGGCCTGATTGACGCCCACACGCACCTCGCCTCGTGCAAGGTGCCGGCGGCGGAACTGGTTAAGCGCGCGACAGAGGCCGGCGTGGCGCGCATCTGCACCGTCGGGGACGGGCTTCGGGAGGCAGAACTTGCACTCGCCGCGGCGCACGAGTTCGACAACGTCTACGCCGCGTGCGCGATCCACCCGACTCGCGCGGGTGAGCTCGACGACGCCGCGCGTGCGCGCCTGACCGAGATGGCCGCAGATCCGCGCTGCGTGGCTGTGGGGGAGACCGGCATCGACACCTACTGGCTCACGCACGACCCGGACGCAACCGCGCCGCTTGACGTGCAGGAAGAGGCGCTGCGCTGGCACATCGACTTGGCGGTCAGCTCCGGCAAGGCGTTGATGATCCACAACCGCGAGGGCGATGCGGAGTTGATGCGGATTCTCGCGGACGCGCCCGCACCAAAGCACGTGATTCTTCACTGCTTCTCCTCGCCGCTCGGCGTCGCGCGCGAGGCGCTGGAGCGCGGCTACGTCTTGAGCTTCGCCGGCAACGTGACGTTCAAGCGCAACGAGGAGCTTCGCCAAGCCGCGGCTCTTGCACCGGCGGGGCAGTACCTGGTTGAGACCGACGCGCCGTACATGACGCCGGAGCCGTTCCGCGGGGCAGCCAACGAGCCCGCGTTGATCGGTCACACGGCGCAGCTGCTTGCCGACGTCCGCGGGACAAGTGTTGCCCAAGTTGCAGACGAGGTGCGTGAGACGTTTTCGCAGGTCTACGGGGTGTGATGCGCGACAAAAAACGCGCAATTACTTGAAAGTAATAGAAGCGTTACCGTATCGTTACCGCCATGTCTGCCGCGAAGAAAACGCTGAACCCGCCCCACGAGACCGCCTCGACCCCGAAGCGGGTCATCGCCGGTGCCGTCGCGGGCGCCGTCATCGTGGGCGGAGCCGGCACGGCACTGGCCGCTCAGAAGGACATCACCCTCGACGTCAACGGCGAGGCGACGAACGTGCGCACTTTCGCCGGCGACGTTTCTGGCGTGCTGCAGGCTGCCGGCGTGACCGTGGGCGCGCAAGACTTGGTGTACCCCGCGCCGGGCGAGCGCGTCTCCCGGGGCGACACCGTCACTGTGCGCACCGCCAAGCCGGTCGCGGTGGTGATCGACGGTGTGGCTCAGGAGCTCACCTCCACCGCGGCCACGGTCGGCGAGCTGATGGACGAGGCCGGGGTGGACGCTGCCTCCGCAACCGACGTCGACCGAAACGCTCCGGTGACCGAGGGCCTTTCCGTCGACGTGACCACCCCGAAGGTCGTCGGCATCACTGACGCAGGCGTGCAGCACTTCACCACGGCCGCGGCGAAGACCGTCGGTGAGCTGCTCTCGTCCCGCGGGGTCACGCTCAGCTCCAACGACCGAGTCAACGTTCCGCTCGACGCGGCGGTGACGCCGAACATGGACATCGTGATCGACCGGGTGCAGGTGCTGCGCTCCTCCGAGATCGTTGAGGTGGTTGCCGAGCCGTCCTACGTCGAGGACCCGAACTTGGACGAGGGGGTCGAGGAAGTCCGCGCCGAGGCTGTCCCAGGTGAGACTGAGGTCTACCACCGCACCGTCACGGTGAACGGGATTGAGGAGTCGCGCCACGTCGCGGGCGAGCGCGTGGTCCGCGAAGCGAAGCCCGCGACCATCGCGCGCGGCACCAAGCCGGTCGCGAGCAGCGCGGCCGCCCCTGCTGCCCCTGCTGTTGCTTCCGGCTCGGTGTGGGACGCGCTCGCGCAGTGCGAGTCGGGCGGCAACTGGTCCATCAACACCGGCAACGGTTTCCAGGGCGGCCTGCAGTTCACGCCGTCGACCTGGGCCGCGTACGGCGGCACTGAATACGCCCCGCTGGCGCATATGGCCACCCGCGAGCAGCAGATCGCGGTCGCCCAGCGCACGCAGGCGTCCCAGGGTTGGGGCGCGTGGCCGGCGTGCACTGCCTCGCTTGGCATCCGCTAGTCTCGCCGTATGGCAGATTCCCACCTGCTGGGGCCAGTCGAGATCCGGGAACTGGCTTCAGAGCTCGACGTCACCCCCACGAAGAAGCTCGGACAGAACTTCGTCCACGACCCCAACACCGTCCGCCGCATTGTCGCGGCCGCGGAGCTTTCTCCCGACGACGTTGTGGTGGAGGTTGGCCCCGGGCTGGGGTCGCTGACCCTGGGGCTTGTGGATACGGTCTCACACGTTGTCGCGCTCGAGATCGACCCGCGCCTCGCCGGCCGGCTTGCGCAGACAGTTGGTCAGCGCGCGCCGGAGTTTGCAGATCGCCTGACCGTGCTCAACACCGACGCGCTGCAGGTGGCTCGCGCGGATGTTGCCGCCGCCGACGCGGTGCCCACCGCGCTGGTGGCGAACCTGCCCTACAACGTCTCAGTGCCCGTCTTGTTGCACCTTTTGGCGGAGTTCCCCTCCATCCGCCGCGTGCTGGTGATGGTGCAGAAAGAAGTCGCCGACCGCCTCGCGGCAACACCGGGTTCCAAGATCTACGGGGTCCCCAGCGTCAAAGCGGCGTTCTACGGCGAGGTATCGCGCGCCGGCACCATCGGCAAGAACGTCTTCTGGCCGGCGCCGAACATCGAGTCCGGGCTGGTGCGCATCGACGTCGACCCGCACCGCGACAGGGGGCTTCGGGAGCATGTTTTCCCGCTTGTCGACGCAGCGTTTTCCCAACGCCGCAAAACTCTGCGCTCCACGCTTTCGAGTGTCTACGGCTCGCCGGCTGCCGCCGAGGAGGCGCTTCGCGCGTCAGGCATCGAACCGGGCCTGCGCGGCGAGGCCCTGGGCGTGGACGACTTCATCCGCCTAGGCGAGATGCGAAGGAGCGTCGCCGATGACTAGCCGCGAGATCGAGCCGCGCACGTTCACCGCTTCGGCGCCGGCGAAGGTGAACCTGCACTTAGGCGTCTCTAACGTCATCGATTCCGGCTACCACGAGCTGATCACGGTCTTCCAGGCCATCGACCGCCGCGAGGTGGTGCGCCTGGTAGTGGAGCCGGACGAGGAACCCACGCGCGCGGAATCGGTGGTCACCGGCATCACCACCCGCTGGCTCTACGATGACGACCTGCCCGAGGACATCGACACCCCCGACAACCTGGCGTGGCGCGCGGTGGATCTCGCAGTGAACTCGTTCCGCAACGGATGCAACCACACCGCTGGCGTGACCCACCCGGCGCTGCCGAAGGTGCGCATCGAGGTGGACAAGTCGGTGTTCGTCGCTGGCGGCATGGCCGGCGGCTCCGCGGACGCGGCCGCAGCGCTGCTCGCCGCGAACCACTACATCGAGCACTACTTCGGCGAGCCGTACGCTCCAGACCATTTCACCAGCTCCTCGGCGCCCGTCCTCGGCGCGGACGTCCCGTTCGCGGTGCTGGGCGGCAACGCTGTCGGCAAAGGCCGCGGGGATTCGCTCAGACCGCTTCCTGGCGGCGGCACCTTCTGGTGGGTGTTCGTCAACCCCGCAACCACCATCAGCACGAAACTCGCCTTTGCCAAGCTGGACCAGCTGCGCGCGAACGACCCGGACCTGACTCCCAACATGGACGTCGGCCCCGTGTCCGACGCGCTCATCTTGGGCGACCCGCACGCCCTGGCCAAGGCGCTGCACAACGACCTCGAGCTGCCGGCGCGTCTGATGCGCCCGCAGCTCGGTGAGCTGCTCGAGTTCGGTAACGCCGAAGCGCTGCGCGCCATCGTCTCCGGCTCGGGGCCAACCGTGGCCTTGCTGTGCGAAAGCGGAGAGCACGCGCGTAAGGTCCGCGCGCGGGTTAGCGAGGTCTTCCCGCGCTACACCTCCTTCGCGGCGTCTGGCCCGGCGCATGGCACGCAGATGCTGCCGTGAACCTGCTCGACTCGCTTCGTTACCACCTCGACGGCACCAGCGGTGCGTTGGACTCTGCGTACTCGCCGATTACTGCGGGGAAGGGTCGGAAGGGGAAATACGTGCCGTCGGTAAGCAGCCTGCTCCGAAGCTTCGTCGCCGTGGACTTTGAGACCGCGAACCGGGTCGGCGGGGCGTCTGCGTGCCAAGTCGCGATGGTGAAAGTCGCCGACTTCGAGGTGGTCGACGCGTTTTGCACGTACCTGCGCCCGCCCGAGGAACACATCGCGTTCGAGTTCAGCCACATCCACGGCATCTACCGCGGCGACATCGACGACGCCCCGAGCTGGTTCGACATCGCCGACGACGTGGTCGATTTCGTTGGCGACGCGCCCGTGTACGCGCACAACGCCACGTTCGACGCTTCCGTGTGGCGCGGCCTCGACCGCTACTACTTCACGGGCACGGTGCCGGCCCAGATGTACTGCACCGCGCGAATGGCAAGGCGGCTGCTGCCGGAGCTTTCTGACCACACCCTGCCCACCGTCGCCGCGTTCTGCGCGCCGGGTTTTCCGCTGAACCACCACCGGGCGGACTCCGACGCGCTGGCGTGCGCGCACATCGTCGCCTACTTCCAAAGAAGCCGGGGGTTGCACGGTTTGCTTGCGCCGTAAGATTGGGCCTCGATGGCAAACCTGATCAACTTAGAAAACGTCTCCAAGACTTGGGGCTTGAAAACGCTGCTCGACGGTGTGTCGCTGGGCGTGCAGAGCAGCGAACGAATCGGCATCGTCGGGGTCAACGGCGGCGGTAAAACCACGCTGCTCGAGGTGCTGACCGGCATTGAGCCGCCGGACGCGGGCCGGGTGTCGCACAACTCCTCGCTGCGCATGGCCGTGGTGACGCAGCGATTCGAGCTCGACCCCGCGCTGACCGTGGGCGAGGCCGTTGTGGCGCCGTTGGGGCTCGAGACCTTCGAGTGGGCGTCGAACGCCAAAGTGCGCGAGGTGCTCGCCGGCACGGGCGTTGCCGCGCTCGGGCTGGACACGCCGGTGGGCGAGCTCTCGGGCGGCGAGCGGCGCCGCGTGAACCTCGCTGCGGCGCTGGTGCAAGATCTGGACCTAGTGGTGCTGGACGAGCCGACGAACCACCTCGACGTCGAAGGCGTGCAGTGGCTGGCCGACCACCTGCTCTCGCGCAAGCTCGCGGTTGTGGTGGTCACGCACGACCGCTGGTTCCTCGACACCGTGGCGAACCTGACGTGGGAGGTCCACGACGGAACCGTCGACGTCTACGAGGGCGGTTACAACGATTGGACCTTCGCGCGCGCCGAGCGGGCCCGCCAAGCCGACGCCATTGAGCAGCGGCGGCAGAACCTGGCGCGCAAGGAGCTTGCGTGGTTGCGCCGCGGTGCGCCGGCGCGCACCTCCAAACCGCGCTACCGGATCGCAGCCGCCGAGGCGCTAATCGCCAACGTCCCGGCCCCGCGTGACAAGGTCGAGCTGATGGCGTTTTCCAAGCAGCGCCAGGGCCGCGTGGTCATCGAGCTGGAAGACGCGCGCATCGACGCCCCCGACGGGCGCACGCTGGTCGACCACCTCACCTGGCGCCTCGCGCCGGGCGAGCGTATCGGTCTCGTCGGCGTCAACGGCTCCGGCAAAACTACGCTGCTGCGAACTTTGGCGGGGGAGTACCCGTTGGCTGCGGGCAAGCGCATCGAGGGCCAGACCACGCGCATCGGCTGGCTGCGCCAAGAACTCGACGACCTTGACCCGACGCGGCGCGTCATCGACGCGGTGGAAGACGTCGCCACCTACATCGAGCTAGGGAGGGGCCAGCTTTCGGCCTCCCAGCTCGCGGAGCGGCTCGGGTTCTCACCCAAGCGCCAGCGCACCCCAGTCGGCGACCTCTCCGGCGGCGAGCGGCGCAGGTTGCAGCTCACGCGCGTGCTGATGGCGGAGCCGAACGTGCTGCTGCTTGATGAGCCGACCAACGACCTCGACATCGACACCCTCCAAGAACTCGAGGACCTGCTGGACAACTGGGCCGGGACCTTGGTGGTCATCTCCCACGACCGCTACCTCATCGAGCGCATTGCCGACACCACCTATGCGCTGTTCGGCGACGGCAAGCTCACCAACCTGCCCGGCGGCATCCAGCAGTACCTGGACCGCCGCGCCGCCGAGCAGGTCAGCACCGGTGTGCTGGATCTGGGCGCGGGCGATCCGCAGGCTGGCGCCGCCCCCGCCAAGACGTTGTCTTCGCAGGAGGAGCGCGAGCTGCGCAAGAAGATGAACGCGCTCGAGCGCAAGCTGGAGAAGGCCGGCAAGGACGTGGCCGCGCTCGAGGCGGAGATCACCGAGCTGTCCGGCGGCGCCGGCCCCGATTTCGAGGCGATCGGCGCGAAGACCAAGGCGCTTGCGGCGCTGCGCGACGAACGCGGCGAGCTGGAGATGCAGTGGCTCGAACTCGGGGAGCAGCTCGAGGCCTAATCGTCCACAATGGTGCCATGCGCACCCCACTCGTCGCCCTCGTCCTCGCAGGCGGCCGCGGCAGCCGCCTCACGCCGCTCACCGACCACCAGCCGAAGCCCGCGGTGGCGTTCGCCGGGAGCTACAGGCTTATCGACGTCACCCTGTCCAACCTCACCCACTCCGGCATCAACAACGTGTGGATCGCCGAGCAATACCGCCCCAACTTCCTGAACCGGTACTTGGCAGGCGGGCGCCCCTGGGACTTGGACGGCACCTTGGCGGGGCTGCGGGTTCTCCCGCCCGGCGAGGGCGGCACCGAGGACGGCTTCAGTGAAGGCAACGGCCACGCCCTGTACCAGCACCTCGACGAGGTGGAGGCGGCGGGCGCCGAGACACTGGTGGTCATGAGCGCCGACCACCTCTGCCAGCTGGACCTTCGCGATGCCGTTGCCCAGCACGAGCAACTCGGCAGCGACGTCACTGTAGTGACCACCGAGGTCGCCGAGGACCCCTCCCGCTACGGCGTTATCCAGACCGACGGCGACCGGGTCACCGAGTACGCCTACAAACCTGAGTCGCCGAAGGGCCACGTGATCGCGACCGAGGTCTTCGTCTTTCGCGTGGCGGCGCTGCGCGCCGCGTGCGACGCCCTGGTCAGCGAAGGATCTGACGGTGCTGAACTGGGCGATTACGGCGAAACCATCCTGCCGCACATGGTGGAAAACGCCTCCGTGCACGCGTACCGCTCGGACGGTTACTGGCGCGACGTCGGCACCATCGACGCCTATTTCCGGGCGCACATGGAACTCATCGACGGCACCGGTTTCAACCTCTACGACCCCGACTGGCCCGTTTTGAGCAACCTCTCGACTTCCACGCCGGCCCGGATTAGGCCTGAGGCCAAGGTCGACAACTCGCTCATCTGCCCGGGCGCCGACGTTGCGGGCGAGGTTACCCACAGCCTGATCGGCCCCGGTGTGCGTGTGGAGCGGGGCGCGAAGGTGGACCGTTGCGTGCTCACCGCGGATGTGGTGGTGCCCAGCGGCGCGCATTTGGAATCCGTCATTGCGGACACCGGAGCACACGTCGGTCCCGGCCGCACCGGGGCGACGAAACCGGGCCCGGGAAACATCACCGTGCTGACCGCGGAGTTGTAGTCCCACAGTTGTAGTACAGCTCGAGAGCCGCAGGTGGGGCCGGAGACCTACAACTCTAGAACTACAACTCCAGCGGACCCGCGCCCCGGGCAAGACGGCGGGCTCTACCATAATCGAAACAGATGTGGCAAAATGATACGCATGTGGAATATCGGACATAACTCTAAGAAAGTTGCGGGCGTCGCCGCCGTCACCGCAGCGCTTGTCGCCGGAGCGTTCGCACCGGCCGCCTCCGCCCAGCCGCAGAGCTCTGCGCCGTTTATGGATCTCCAGGTCAACGGCCTGTCGTCGCAGGCGAACATCGTGGTGCCGCAGCTGCCGGACATTGAGGTGCCCCGCGAGGTTGTTGACGGCGCCAAGCGCGTCGGCATCACCCTGCCGGAGCGCATTGAACTGTCGAAGCGGCTCGGTGGTGCCGCACCGCAGGATGAGGTCAGCGCCACCGAGCGCGACCTCGTCGCGGCCTCCGAGGCGCAGCTGGTTAAGGAAGGCCACCGCCGCGACGACGAGGCGCAGCGCATTGCCGCTGAGTGGGCTGCCCAGGCGGCTCGCGGGGAGGCCACGTTCAACGGCAACGTCGGCCGCGGCACGACGGCCACTGACCGCGGCACCGGCCAGATCTACCGCCTGAACCCGGCGCAGGCAGCTGAGCGCATCACGTGGCTGCGCCGCGACGAGACTACGAACCGCGTCAGTACCAACCCCGTCAAGGAGCCGAAGCGCTTCGGCGTCGCCACCGCGCGAAACGGCGAGACCGTCTACTTGGTGGAGTACTTCCTCAACTAGAACTACCATTGGCGCGCAGGCGTCGGTTACCGTGGATGGTATGAGCGAAGAGTCTGTGAAGAAGCCGCCGAAGCTGTCCAAGAAGGCGTATGAGAAGGAGCTGCTGCGTCTTCAAGCGGAGCTCGTAGCCATGCAGCAGTGGGTGGTGGAAACCGGCGCTCGCATCGTGATCATCATGGAGGGCCGCGACGCGGCGGGCAAGGGTTCCGCGATTAAGCGGATCACCCAGTACATGAACCCGCGCACCTGCCGCATTGAAGCGCTGCCGAAGCCGACTGAGCGCGAGCAAGGGCAGTGGTACTTCCAGCGCTACGTGGAGAAGTTGCCGGCGGCGGGCGAGATCGTCATCTTCGACCGTTCTTGGTACAACCGCGCAGGCGTGGAGCGCGTCATGGGCTTTTGTACCTCGCAGGAGTACCGCCGCTTTCTGCACCAGGCGCCGATCTTCGAGCGTCTTCTGGTTGAAGACGGCATCATGCTGCGCAAGTACTGGTTCTCGGTGTCCGACGAGGAACAGTACAAGCGCTTCGTGTCGCGCCGCGAGGATCCGTTGCGGCAGTGGAAGCTCTCGCCGATGGATCTCGAATCCATCACGAAGTGGGAGGAGTACTCGCGCGCGAAAGACGAGATGTTCATCCACACCGACATCCCGTCTGCGCCGTGGTACACGGTGGAAAGCGAGGACAAAAAGCGCTCCCGCATTAACGTGATCTCGCACCTGCTCTCAACGATCCCGTACGAGCACGTCGCCCTTGACCTGCCCGAGATCCCGGAGCGCCCCGAGACCACCGATTACCTGCGCCCGCCGCGCGACGAGTTCCGCTACGTGCCGGACGCCGCCGCCAAGCTGGAGGAGCCAAAGGTGGAAGGTAAGAAAAAGAAAAAGGGCAAGAAGCGCTAGGCAGCTTGTCGACGCTACGCTTTCTTCGGATACCCCCTCGGCGTCGACACCGTCTTGTTCTTGGGGATCCAGAACCTCAGCGGGGCGTCGGCGTTCTTGCTGATGCCGATGCGCGGCCCCGCCACCCATTCCGGCTCCTCCGCACGCTCTGTGAGCTGGACCGGAGTGCCGTTGTCCGGCAGTGTTAGTCCTAAAGCTTGGCCGAGGTTGCCCGGCCCGCGCGCCAAGTTCTCGTAGGGGATGGGTGCGCGCTCCGGCCGCTGGCGCCGTTGGCGCGCGAGCTCCTCGCCAGCTACGACTTCGCCGCCGCGCATGAGGCAACCTTGGCCCTCGCCTTCGGGGGCGCAGACGATGTTGCCGTTGTGGTGGATGCCGTAGGAAAAGTAGACGTACAGCCGCCCCGGCGGACCGAACATCGACGCGTTGCGCGCCGTCTTCCCGTTGAAGGTGTGTGCCGCGGGATCGAGGGAGCCCACGTACGCCTCGACCTCCGTTAACCGGATGCTCACCCCGTTGTGCGTGATCACGCACCCCAGAAGCTGCGGGGCAACAATGTCGGCGGTCTGGGTGAAATCGATCATCCAACAATCGTAGCTTGTGATGTGGAACACTTGGATCCCATGGATGCTGCTATGGACAACAAGATTCTGACCGAGGTCCGGGACACCACCGGCATCATTACGCTCAACCGGCCGAAAGCCCTCAATTCGCTTGACGACGAGATGATTCGGGTGCTTGATGCCACCCTGCGCGAATGGGCGGTCGATCACACGGTCGAGCAAGTGGTGATCTGCTCGAACTCCAAGCATTTCTGCTCCGGCGGCGACGTGAAGTTCGCCCGCGCCGAAGGCCTCGCCGGCAACGGGGAGCGCATCGACGCCTTCTTCGCGCAGGAGTACGCGATGAACAACTTCATCGCCGAATTCCCCAAGCCCTACATCGCGCTGGTCAGCGGGGTGGATATGGGCGGCGGCATGGGTATCTCCGCGCTCGGGTCGCACATGGTGGTTGCCGAGGGGTCGTTCGCCTCAATGCCAGAGATGAACATCGGTTACATCACCGACGTCGGCATGAGCTGGAAACTGCAGCACTTGCCGGGCCGCGAGTCGACGAACCTCGGGAAGTACCTTGGGCTGACCGGCTACCGCATGACCCCAGACGACATGATTGCCCTCGGCCTAGCCAGCCACAAGGTCGAGAGCTTGGAGGGACTCCTCGACACTCTCGTTGACCAGGGGATCGGGGCCCTCGATGCGGCCGCGGTTCAGCCCGGCGAAAGCCCCCTCGCGCGTTGGTTCGACGACATCGAAACCGCATTCGGCGGGTCTTGGGCCGAGATTGAGGCGCGCCTTGTCGCCCAGCCCGGCGAGTTCGCCGAGCTGGTTCGCGACCTGACGAAGCAAGTCTCGCCATCGTCACTCGTAGCCACGGCCGAGCTTTTCGAGGCGAACGCCCGCCACGACCTCGCCGGCGCGTTGGAAAACGAGCGGGTGCTCGGCGAGCTCATGCGGCGCGAACCCGACTTCGCCGAGGGCGTGCGCGCGGTGCTCGTGGACAAGGACCAAGCTCCGGCGTTCGCGCCCCAGCCAGATCCGGACAAGTACCGCGCGGTGCTGTCCTAGCCTGGCCTAGAAGCCGTTCAGCTTCACCAGGCCGGTGTGGAGCGCGCCTGCGCCGAGCGTCGCGAGCAGCGCCGCAAGCGTGCCCACGATAATGGCGATGACGCCGGCGGTGGAGGATCCGCGCTGCGAGGCCGGCTTGTCCTCTGGTGTGAGCTTGGTATCCCCGCTGAGGTTCGGGCGCGCCTTCGAGTGGTCGGAGGTGCTGCCCAGCGGCAGGCAGTCGGCCAGCTCATCGATGGTGTAGAACATCGACTCATCCGCCACCGGCACGCAGCCCGCGTGGAACGGGATCTCAACCTCGTTGTAGAGCATGCGCACCAGGGTGACGCCCTCGTCGTTCTGGAACGCGTCCCACTGGATGTTCGCGCCCATCGGCGAGACCTTGTCGCCGCGCCACGCGGAGTTGTCGTAGGACATAACTGCGTCTGCCGGGACCGCCTTCTCGGAACCGGGCAGCTTCAAAAGCGCTGCGAGCGGGATGATGGTCTCGGCGTGGCCGAAGCGGTACTCGGCGGCGATGTCGCCACCGTTCGCACGGTCCTGCACGCCTGTGATCATGTGGTCGAGTAGGGGAGCGAAGTTGTCGTACGCGACAGTTTGGCCCTCGATTGCCGGGCCCTTCTCGTAGTAGTCCTCCACATCGAGCAGGTAGGCGAAGACCGGGCCGTCGGTATCGTCCATGTACTCGTGGAAGATCCAGCCTTCCTTCGGCTTGGAGGCCTCGCGCTCGAGCGCGGGGGCGATGATGTAGAGGTTGTAGAACTGCAGCGCGGCGTCGACAATCCCTTCCACCGTCTTCGAGTCGTCCTTGCGGCCGACGAAGGTTTCTTCGCCGGATTCGAGATCGGCGATGAACTCCGGGGCAAAGATCTTGCCCAGCAGTGTCTGAGCGGCTTTCTGGGCATCGGGCTGGTCGTAGGCCTCCTGCACCTTGGCCTCAAGTACCTCGCCGTCCTTCCACGCCGAGTACGCCTTGTAGCTGTCCGACTTCTTGTCCTTGTGGGCGTAGAGAAGGTCCTTGCGGGTCTCGAGGTTGACGGTGCCGTTGTCGGTGCCGTCCACCACGTGCGAGGCGAGCGCTGGGTTCACGGACAACAGGCCGTTGCCGAACTGCTGGCCGGACTCGATCGCGCGGTCCTCGCCGGAGGACATGAACTTCACCTTGTCGTTGTCGCTTGCGACGACGCGGTCGAGGAAGGCCGTGTTGCGAGCGGCGTTGCGCACACCGATGCCGCGCAGTTCCTCGCGGCCGAATGTGGTCAGGTTGCCGTAGCCTGGCTCGCCCGGACCGGTGAGTTCCTCGTTGACCTTGGTCATCGCCTCAACCTGCGGGATGAGACGCTCGCCGAGCTCCGTGAGCTGGCCACGCTCCTGCGCGGCTTGGAGCATCTGCTGCGCTAAGTCGTCGTACTTGAAGCTGGACAGGCCGCGGGAGCCGTGGCGGTTCACCGAGGTGGTGTAAATCTGCGCAAAGCCTGCCGGCGCCTCGCTGTAGGAAGAGATCGGCGCGGCGGGGGAGTACGGCTGCTTTGTGGAGTAGTAGGTGGCTGCGTCCGCCGCGGAAGCGGTGGGGACAGCGACAAGTGGAACAGTGATTGCTGCGGCTGCGGCAGCAGCGGTTGCGCGGCGGGACATGGGTGCTCCTTGGCGGTGAAGATGGGAAACTCTGACAGCGCAACGGTAAGACCACGAGATAACAACGAGGTGAACCCCGCGTGAACATCGCGGGGAGATTGTGGCGCGGCCGCACTCTGGGGCCGGTAGGATAGGGGAGGTTCTGGGGCCAAAATCGCCCCCATTTCCCACATTTTTCATTCCGCGCACTACCACTTCAAGGAGCGTTCGTGACCGAGCCCGCCATCACCCGCGACGATTGGAACACCAAGCTTGAGCTCGCGCAGCAGATGCTGCCGCTGATCAGCCGCCTGCACCGAGAGCACAACGTGGCTACTTCGATCCACGGACGTCTGTTGGTGGGGGTCACCGACATCGACGTGATCAAGGCGCACCGCTACGCCCGCCGCATCGAGGAAAAGGAACTCCCGCTGCAGGAGACGCTGCCGATCCTCCAAGAGCTGGTCGAGATGGACTTGGGCACCGCGTCCATCGACCTGGGCCGGCTTGCCCGCCTGTACCGCAAGGCCGAGACCACCGACATGCGCGCGTTTTTGGAGGAGCAGCTCGCGGACGTGGTCGGCACGTCCTCTGAGCTGGAGGCGCGCGACGTGGTGCTGTACGGCTTCGGCCGCATCGGCCGCCTGCTCGCCCGCATTCTGATCGCCCGCGAGGCGACCTACGGCGGCGTGCGCCTGCGCGCTGTGGTGGTGCGCAAGAAGGGCGACATCGACATTGTGAAACGCGCTTCGCTGCTGCGCCGCGACTCCGTCCACGGCCCGTTTAACGGCACCATCACCGTGGACGAGGAGAACGAGATCATCTGGGCCAACGGCACCCCGATCCAGATGATCTACGCCAACGACCCGGCTGAGATTGACTACACCGCCTACGGCATCGACAACGCCATCGTGGTGGACAACACCGGCGCCTGGCGCGACCGCGACGGCCTGTCCCGCCACCTGGAATCCAAAGGCGTGGACCGCGTGCTGCTCACCGCGCCGGGCAAGGGCGACATCCCGAACATCGTCTACGGCATCAACCAGGACATGATCGGCGACGAGCGCGTGCTCTCCGCCGCGTCCTGCACCACCAACGGCATCACCCCGGTGCTGAAGGTGATCAACGACCGTTACGGCGTGGTCCACGGCCACGTGGAGACCGTCCACTCCTATACCAACGACCAGAACCTGGCCGACAACTTCCACAAGGGCCCGCGCCGCGGCCGCGCCGCAGGCCTGAACATGGTGCTCACCGAGACCGGCGCTGCCAAGGCCGTGTCCAAGGCATTGCCTGAGTTTGCCGGCAAGCTCACCGGCAACGCGATCCGCGTGCCCACCCCTGACGTGTCGATGGCTGTGATCAACCTCGAGCTCGAGCAGGAGGTGGAAAAGGACGAGGTGAACAACTTCCTGCGCCGCGTCTCCACCGATTCCGAGCTGCGCCAGCAGATCGACTACATCAACTCGCCCGAGGTGGTTTCCACCGACTTGCTCGGCACCACCCACGCGGGTGTGGTCGACGGTTTGGCCACCATCGCCTCCGGTAAGCACCTAGTGCTCTACGTGTGGTACGACAACGAGTACGGCTACTCCCACCAGGTGGTCCGCGTCGTCGAGGACATCGCCGGCGTGCGCCCGAAGATCTACCCGCCGCGTAAGGCAGTCTCCGAGCTCTAAAGAGCTCGGCTAGCGCCGCGCGGCGTGTGCCGCGATAGCTTCGTTGTAAACCTCCACCACAGCTTCGGTGGAGGTTTTCCAGTTCCACCGGAGCGCCTCGGTGCGCGCGGCGGTGGACATGGATGAGTGAAGGGGTGCGTCGATAAGCAACTGCTCTACCGCGGCCGCCCACCGCGCGTCGCTTTCCTCCGGATCCACCAGGAACCCGGTTTCGCCGTCGGCGACGACGAACGGAAGGCCGCCCGCGTTCGCCGCGACCACCGGCACGCCGGACGCGAACGATTCGAGGGCCGCAAACCCGAGCGTCTCGGTGGTGGAGGGGAAGAGCAGCACGTCGCCGGAGGCGTAGGCGGCGCGGAGGTCCTCGCCGGACAGGTAGCCGGTGAAGTGGATCCAGTCGTCGGTGAAGTCGTCCCGCAGCGCGTCGTAAAGCGGGCCCGCACCGATGAGCGCCAAGCGAGCGTTCGGCACGGCCTTGCGCAGCTCCTGCATGATCGGGCGGGTGCGCTCGACCGACTTCTCGGCGGAGAGGCGGCCCACCACTGTCACCAGCGGGTCCTCCGGGTGGCCGCCCGTCAACCTCGCGCGCATCTCGCTTGTGCGGGCATCCGGGCGGAAGCTCTCCGTGTCCACGGCTTTCGGCCACAGGCGGATGTTCTCGACGCCGTAGCCTGCGGCTTTATCCATCATCGGTCCCGAGGTGACCAGGTTGTATTCGCAGCGGCCGTGGAAGGTGCGAAGCCCCCATTCCGAGATCGGCTTCGCCCAGCCGATGCCCAGCTTGCTGGTGTACTCGGGCACATCCGTGTGGAACGACCCGACCAGCGGAAGGCCCTGCGCACTCGCAATCAGCGTGGACCACCCAGCCGTCCAGATCGGGTTCACCGCGTGCACCACATCCGGTTCGAACTGCGCAAGCCGACGCGCTACCAGCGGGCCAACCAGGCCAAACTGGATTTCCGGGTAGACGGGCTTAAAGCTTAAAGACGGCACCTTCACCACCTCGCACCCCGCGTACTGCGAAGGTGCGTCACCGGTGGCGAAGATGAGGACGTCGTGGCCCATCGCGGCGAGTTGCTCCACGTGGCGCACTGTCCGGGTGACCACGCCGTCGATCTTCGGTAAGAAGACCTCGGTGAGCAGGGCGATGCGCACTACTTTTCGCCCTCGGGCACGCCCGCGGACTGCGCGGAGGTCCACAGGGAGCGCGCCGGGATCTTCTCGCGGTCGGCGCGGTCGGCGTACTTTCGCGCCACGTCCTCGACCTCTTGGAGCAGGCCCTCGGCCAAGTAGGTCGGCTCGAGGCCGAGGCCGATGAAGGTGTCATTGGCCACGAACAGCTCGTTCTCAGCGGCCTCGTTGCGCGGGTTGGGCACCATCTGCACCTCGGCGCCGGAGATCTCCGCGATCAGGTTGGCCAGATCGCGCACGCGGTGGGTCTCGGTCATCTGGTTGAAGATCTTGACGCGCTCGCCCTTTGCCGGCGGGTTCTCCACCGCGAGCTGGATGCACTTGGCCATGTCGCGGATGTGGATGAACGCGCGGGTCTGCCCGCCGGTGCCGTGAACTGTCAGCGGGTAGCCGACCGCGGCCTGCATGAGGAAGCGGTTGAGCACGGTGCCGTAGTCGCCGTCGTAGTCGAAGCGGTTGATCAGGCGCTCGTCGCGCTCCGTCTGCGGGGTGTGGGTGCCCCAGATGATGCCCTGGTGCAGGTCGGTGATGCGCAGGGAGTCGTTCTTGGCGTAGTAGGCGAACAGGTTCTGGTCCAGCACTTTGGTCATGTGGTAGACCGAGCCCGGGTTGGTGGGGTAGAGGATCTGCTGCTCCACGATGCCGTTCTCGCCGGCGTCGACTTGGATGTCCAGGTAGCCCTCCGGGATCTGCATGCCAGCGGTGCCGTAGCCGTAGACACCCATCGTGCCTAGGTGCACCACGTGGATGTCAAGACCCGACTCCACAATCGCAACCAACAGGTTGTGGGTGGCGTTGACGTTGTTGTCCACTGTGTAGCGTTTCGTGCGCGGGGTCTTCATAGAGTACGGCGCGGCGCGCTGCTCGGCGAAATGGATCACGGTGTCCGGTTGCCACTCGTTAATGAAGGCGGAAAGCCCCTCGTAGTCCTGCGCCACGTCGATGTTGCGGAAGCCGATCTCCTTGCCGGAGACCTCCTTCCACGCCTCAAGGCGGTCCTCGATGGACGCGATCGGGGTCAGAGACTCTGCGCCAAGCTCCTGGTCAATCGCGCGGCGGGACAGGTTGTCCACGATGACGACCTCGTGGCCGATATCGGAAAGGTGCAGTGACGCGGGCCAGCCGCAGAATCCGTCCCCACCGAGTACAGCAATTTTCACGTGAACACTCCAGACTAGAACCGAGAACTAACGTCTAGACAACGTTACCCGGGGTCTGACACCCCTGCCTGCCAAGTGCTGGGTTCGGGGATAAAGTAACCCTTGATTTTCCGTATTCGCCTGCACTAATTGAGGTTGCGCATGCTTACCCCCGCCGGTTACGCCGTTATATCCCTCGAGACAACCGGGTTTGGAGGCGCCGACCGGGTGATTGAGGTCGGCGTGGCGTTGCTCGCCCCGGACATGTCCCCGGAGCGCTCGTGGTCGACGCTGGTCAACCCGGGCCGCGGCATCCCGAGCAGTTTCTCCCACGGGTTGAGTTCGGACGATGTCGCGGACGCGCCGCGCTTCGAGCAGATCGCTGCGGAGCTGGCCGGGCTCATCGGCGGGCGCATCCCGGTGGCACACAACGCCGAAGCGGTTCAGCGCTTCCTGCGCCTCGAGTACCGCCGGCTGGGCGCGGACACCGGTTTTACAGACGGTGCCTGGCTCGACACCGCCGCGTACGCCCAGCGGTTGTGGGGCATCCGCTCGCTTAACGACGCACTGTTGCACACCGCCCTCGCGCCCACCAGATCCGCCTCCGCGCTCTCCAAATCCGAGTCGATCGCCGAGTTGTTGCGCGTGATTTCCCGCGCCCACGGCATCTCGTACACCGAGGTCGAACGCCTGAACGTTGACGCCAACGGCCTGCCCGCCGGCGCGCCGCCGAAGCCGCGCGACGGGGAAGGGGCCGACACGTGGGATAGCTACCGCAGCGCGCTCCGCGGCGCGGCCGCTGAACGCCCCGTCGACCTTGATCGGATCCGCGCGCTGCGCTCGCGGCCGGAGCTTGCGGGCGTGAGCCCGGAGGACGTCGCCGCTGTCCACGACGAGTTGCTGCGCCAGTTGGCGGTCAAAGCGTGGTTCGACGGGGTGGTCACCGACGCGGAACGTAGCTCGGTCGTGGCCCTGGGCGAGGTGCTTGGCGCGGACCCGGACGCGGTGGCGCGGTTGTTCGCCGACCCAGAGCCCCACGAGCACGGCCCGTGGGTGCCGCTTGCCGCGGGATCACGCGTCGCGTTCGCCGGTGTGCTGGATTTGCCGCGTGAAGAGTGGGAGGAAAAAGCCGCGTCGGTGGGCTTGCTGGTCGGGGACGTGACTGAGCAGACGAGCGTCCTTGTCGCGGCCTACCCCCGGGGCGAGGGGCCGAAGATCCACCGTGCCCGCGAGCTTGGCGTGCCGATCATTAGCGAAACCCGCTTCGCCCAGATCGCGTCTGGTCTCGAGCCGGCCTCCGCGATCGCTGACACGGTGTCGGTTTCGCCGTGGGCGTCGTTTGCGTGGTTGAACGAGGACTGGGCCACTGCTGCCGAGGTGGCCGAGGCGTGGATCGAGCAGTTCCCGTCGCGCCCGCTGCACGAGATGAGCCACGCGTTGACCCCGAACACCCCGATCGAGTTCCCGCCGACAGGGGTGGACAAGGCGGTCTCGCGCTGGACCGAGCGCTTTGAGCGGCTCCTCGACGCGACCGCGTACGACGTCAAGGACCTCCCGGGGGTGGGAACGAAGAAGCTCCGCGCCCTGGTTGAAGCAGTGGTGCTTACCGCACGGGACACCGCGGAGGTTGCCGTGCCCGGTCTCTACGTCGACAACGCGGGTAGCGAGGTGCCGGAGTGGAACGCCGACACGGCACGCCACGACGCGCTGCACACCCAGATCACCGTGCTCTCCGGATGGCTGACGCTAAGCGGCGCTGCGCTGCCAGAGGGCACCACCAGCTCGTCGCTGCCGGACATGCCGCAGCCTGAAGCAAGTGCGGACGCGCTGCGCGCACTATTCGCCGCTTGCGTTGCGGAGCTTACGCACGTGTGCGCATCCGACGAGCGCTACACCGTCGTTGCCAAACGCCGCCTGCTCGGCGACACAACGCTCGACGAGATCGGCACGAACTTCGGTGTGTCGCGCGAGCGCGTGCGCCAGCTGCAGTCGGGCATGCTCGACCACTTCAACCCGACCAGTGGGCTGTCGCGGGCCGTCGCCAAGCAGCTTGCAGCCCTGCTCACCCCGCTCGCATCCGTCGAGCAGACCAAGGCAGCGATGCCCGCCCTGTTCGAAGTCACCGACTTCGACGTGACATACGAAGAGTACTTCCGGCGCTTGTTCGGAGCTTGGCTTAACGACGGAACGTGGATCACCACCACCGATTTCGACGACACCGCCCGCGCTGCGATTCGGCAGCGGGATACGGGCTACGGGGCGTCGGCAATCGCACTTGTGGCGGGCGATCTTGGGGTCGACCCGGAGCTTCTGACTGCGTGGCTCAGCGAAGCACCTGGCCTGCTCGTGTTGCCGGACGGCGAGCACGTGGTGATCGACTCCAGCCACCAAGACCGCGCCGCTGCGGTCCTGTCGATCCACGGCGCGCCGATGACGACGGAGGAGATTGTTGACGCGCTCGGCAACGGCGCCAACCCGCGCTCGGTGGGCAACCAGATCGCGGTGGACGATCGCATCATCCGCGTCGCGAACTCCCTGTTCGGCCTGCGCGAATGGGGCCAGGAGGAGTTCAACAATATCCACGAGTGGATTGGCAAACGCATCGACGAATCCGGTGGGCAGGTGCCGCTCGACGAACTGATGAGTGCCGCGCCGGCGCTGCGCATCAGCGAGAACTCCGTGTACCAGTACGCAACGAGCGTCCACTACGAGCTTGAGGGCGGGATGGTCAAGCGCAAGGAAGCGACGGGGGAGGCGATCAATGCGGACCCTCAGGAGTCGCGCGACCTGTACTTCCGCGATGGTGCGTGGCACCTTTTGGTCACCGTCAATTCCGAGCACCTGCGCGGTTCCGGGTTCCAAGTGCCGCGCGGCGTGCCGGGCATCTACAGCGTGCCCGTCGATTCCTACGTGGATGTCCCGAGCCGGCTGGGGCCGCAGGCGGTTCGCGTGAACAAGCTGCGCCAGCCGAGCCTCGCCACTATCCGCCGGTTCCTCGAGGACATCGGGGCGCGGGAGGGCCACCGCGTGTGGCTTCGTTTCGACGCCGACCTGGACAACCCGAACGCGTTCGACGTAACGATGGCGCCCGAGGCCCAGTTCGACGGCGGCGAGGCGGGCACCGGCGGACTCGCCGCGCTTTTGGACCGGATGGCGCTCGACCCGGCGCTAGCGTCGGATGAGGCGTCGGCGATGCGCGCCATCAACGCGGCCCTCGGCCTGGATCCAGACGCGCCGCGCCGCCGCGCTGCCGCCATCTTCGGACACCGCCGCCAAGACGACCTCGCGGACGTGATCCGCTCGCTGTAGCTAGAAGACGAGCTCGATCGCGCGGATGACGGAGTCCCACAGCCCAGTCACCGAGTAGGAGAGCTGGGTGATGGATTCTTGCCACGACGTGGGCAACCAATCATTGGCGAGGTTAGACCATACGAATCGGCGGGTGTCCTGCGCGCCGAGGTGGAAGTTTCTGTTCAGCGTCGAGCTCAAAGGCGTCATGTCGGCCATAATAAGCCCTCAGCTGAAAAACCTCTAAGACGCCTCGACGGCGTAGTACGTCTCCACGTACTCCACGGCCTTGTCCAACGCGTCGTGGATATCGTCAGCCTCGACCGTGGGCAGTTTCTCCGAGCGGAACTGCGGCCCCATGTTCTTGAACGGGCTGATCGTCCGCCCCTCGCGCTTCGCCCGCTCAATTGAATCGAATAGCTCTTTCATTCGACGGTTCACAACTCTTACGTGCAGCTGGTTGTACGCCGGCGGCGCGAACGGGTTCTCCCACCCGTACACCTCGGAAACGAGCCGGCCAATCCGCGGATCGAAAACGAAGACAGCCACAGGGAACGTGGACGGGTCCTTCAGGTTCGGCTGGAATTCAACGGTGAACGCGGTAAACAAGTTTGGTCCCGCGTCCATCACCGCAATCGTCGCCGTCGAAGGGTCTTCGGCCTCGAACTTGGTACCGGTCTCGAGGCGGAAGTTCGGAAGACCCGGATCGTGGATCTCCAGCGTCTCCTCGTCGATTCCCTTCACCACGAGCGCGACAGTGTTCACGACTTCAGTGAAACCGTCGACATCAAACCATGCAGCTGCGTGTTCCGAATGGGGTTCGACGATCGAGAGTTGTACCTCCGGCTCCGAGCCTTGCCGCGGTTTACCGACGACGATGATGGCAGCGCAGAATTCGTCGAACCCTTCACCAGTTTCTTTTCCGTAGAACAGTTTGTACGTAGCAAACGCCATGGTTTCCCCCCAAGTTTTCTGATTCCAGTGTGGTGCGTTAGGTGATCTTTCATCCCCCACGGCGAACTTTAGGGCTGCGTTCGTGTTGCCACCCGGAAATGCGTGCACACTTGAGTGGACGTGCTGGGGCTAGACGAAGATCAGCCCGAGATGCTGTGTCGTCAGTTCGTACTCGCCGGGCCCTTTTGGCAAGGACCGAATCTCCTCCTGCGTTTCGGGCAGTACTGGGATGATCCAACCTTGACGTGGGTCAAGAACCGGGGCCGAGGACTTCCGTGTCGGAACAAACGTGACCAAACGAGAATCCGCTTCGCCTGTTAACTGAACGGCGGTGGTGGCCTGTCGTAAATCCTCAAGGGCGGCAGCGGAGGTGGTGATGATGACTAGCCGCTCATTGGTATCGGGGGAGAGGTTCGCTGTGTGCACGGACAGGGTGTCCACATCTACCCGCGCGACGCGCCTCGGCACTTCAACCAGCTTTTCCGCTGAACTGCCGAAACCCAACTTGTCGAAGAAACCCATGGTTGGCATCTTTCCACCCACCCTGAAATAGGCGGCGGTGAGTGGGTAGTTATTATGCGCGGCAGAATGACTGCCGCGACCGGGGTGGATTATGCGCGGCAGAATGACTGCCGCGACCGGGGTGGATTATGCGCGGCAGAATGACTGCCGCGACCGGGGTGGATTATGCGCGGCAGAATGACTGCCGCGACCGGGGTGGATTATGCGCGGCAGAATGACTGGTCTTGAGTAAGGTTCAACGCAATGATGTAGTGGCCACCCCTCAAGAATTCAGAGAAAAGCATGATCTATGTGGTTCTTGGTGTAGTAATCGCACTGTTCCTTTCCTTGTGCATCGTGGCAATGGGGTATCTAGTCCAGTTTTTCGCTAAGCGAAGGGTGCTTTCTCCATACCGTTTCTTGGCCACGATGGTTTTACTAGCGCCCGTTTTTCTGATTTACGATTTACTTAGCGATGGGATGTGTAATGGCCTTTTTAACTATGCGGTCAGCGGCTACTTAATTACGGCAGTCATCATCAGTTCCTTAGGGCGCATCTTTGCAGATGGCCTCAGCGAAGCGCGGCAATAGGAGTGTCAGGCCACCATTTGGATTATGCGCGGCAGAATGACTGCCGCGACCGGGGGAGGGCGTGGGCGTCGGCAAGCAACTGCTCCCTTGCGCTTGCAGGTACGGTCGACGCATGGCTGACGCGAAACTCGAACGAGTGTTTACCTATCCGTTTGGCGACATCTACCGAAACTATGTAGCCAAGGTTGAGCGGAAAGAAAGGACCCGTGAGCAGCTCGATGACGTCCTTGGGTGGCTGACCGGGCTGTCGCCGACGGAACTCGACGCGGCTGCCAAGTCCGGTGAAACGCTCCGCGACTTTTTCGGATGCGTCGAACTGAACCCTGCCGCAGAGCTTATTACCGGCAGCGTGTGCGGGGTGAAGGTCCAAGACGTGGAGGATCCGCTCATGCGCAAGATCCGCCAGATGGACAAGGTTGTTGATGAACTCGCGCGCGGAAAGAAAGTTGAAAGCATCAAACGCAGCGCCCCGGTTTAAGGTGATGGGCATGACGCAGCCCGCCTATGAACCAGACGGCACCTCCTACCGCGCCGAACTCATTGTCCCGTACGGCGCGGGTGACTTGGTGGTGGCGCCGGCTGCGGAAACCATGCCCGACCCGCTGGCTAAGGGCAACCGGCTCACGTGGCCGAGTGTGAAACTCATTCTTAAGCGCATCGTCTTAGATTTCTCCTTCGATGCGATGGTGGATCGTGCGGCGACTTTGACTTACTACACGGTGTTGTCGATGGCGCCGATGCTGCTGGCCACGTACTCCGTGTTTAGCCTCTTGGTGCCGCGCGACGAGCTGGCGGCTGATTCTGTGATGGCCGACATCATTCGGATGTACGTGCCCGAGGCGTTGCAGGATGAGGCGATGAAGCTGCTGCTCACGATTATCGGCACACCGACGCAAAGCACAGTCGCGCTGGTGATCTCGCTGTTGATTTCGCTCTTGTCCGCCTCCGGCTACGTACGCTCGTTCTCCCGCAACGCGAATCTGATCTACGGGCGAACGGAAGGCAGGAACATCGTGGTCACATGGGTGACCATGTGGCTGATCACGCTGGTGCTGGTGGCTGGCGCCATTGTGATTGTGCTCGGCGCGCTGCTGAATGAAAGCGTGGTCAACGCGGTGTTGGGCCCGATCGCGCGCCCGCTCGGGTTGCAGGGCGTGCTGGAGTATCTCAACAGCATCTTCCTGCCGGTGTGGGCGTACCTGCGCGGCCCAGTCATCGCGGTGACTGCCATCGCGCTGATCTCGGTGCTGTACTTTTTCGCGCCCAACGTGCGGCGCGGCAGGTTCCGCTTCTTCACACTCGGATCCTCGCTGGCGCTGATTGTCATCACTCTTCTGTGGGTGGGGTTCGGCTGGTACCTCGCGGTTTTCGGCATCCGCAGCCCGTACGGGGCTTTCGGCACGGTGCTCGCCGTTCTGGGTTTGATTTGGGTGATGAACATTGTTCTGCTCGAAGGCGTCAAGATCGACGCGGAGGTCCTCAGAGCGAAGGAGCTGCAAGTCGGCATGGACTCCGCGCGGGTGATCCAGGCTCGTCCGAGGTCGAACGCGGGCGCGGCGTGGCGGGCGCAAACCCAGCGGTGGACGGATCGCACGGTCGCGGAAATTCAGAAAGAGCGCAGGTAGTCTGGGCGGGCATGGCACTGATTGATCCCCGCACGAAGTACCCGAAGACCTTTGACAAGGAAGACCGCCAGGAAAACCCCGGTCTTGACGTGAAGATGACCACCGAGCCGGATCTGGGCGCGGACACGTACACCGGTTCTGGCAAGCTCGAGGGCCGCAAAGCCCTGATTACCGGCGGTGATTCCGGCATCGGCGCGGCTACCGCGATCGCGTTCGCCCGCGAGGGCGCCGACGTCGCCATCGCGTACCTGCCGGAGGAGCAAGCTGACGCCGACCGCATCATCGCGCTCATCGAGGAAGCCGGCCGCAAAGCCGTGGCGATCCCAGGAGACCTGACTGAGCTTGCAACCTGCATCGACACCGTTACCAAGGCCGTCGACGAGCTCGGCGGGTTGGACATCTTGGTTAACAACGCCTCGCGCCAGGTGTGGAACGACGGCATCCTGAACATCTCCGATGAGGATTTCGACGCCACCATCAAGACGAACATCTACTCGGCGTTCCGCGTGACCAAGGAGGCGGTCAAGCACATGCAGCCGGGCTCGTCGATTATCTTCACCACCTCGATCCAGGCGTATGACCCGTCGAAGGAGCTGCTCGACTACGCCATGACCAAGGCTGCCTTCAACAACTTGGCGAAGGGCCTGTCGGGTGAGCTTCTGCCGTCGAAGGGCATCCGCGTCAACGCCGTTGCCCCGGGCCCGATCTGGACGGTCATCCAGCCGGCGGAGGGCCAGCCGCAGGAGGTCGTCGACGAGTTCGGGCAGGGCTCCAAGATCGGCCGCCCGGGCCAGCCGGCGGAGCTCGCGGGCGCATACGTCTTCCTCGCGTCCGAAGACGCCTCGTACATCTCCGGCGAGACGCTGGCCGTCACCGGCGGCGCGGTCACTCCTTAAAACCCGCCCGCAGGGACCCCGCGCTTTAGTAGGGTCAACCTGTGAGTGATTTGAACAGTGTTCAAGGCGTCGATGTCCAAAGCATCGACGCCGCACACATTTGGCACCCCTACGCCGAGCCGGGCCTGTTCGCGTACCCGGTCAGCCGCACCGAAGGGGTGCATTTGCAGCTTGCTAGCGGCGCCCTCCTCATCGACGCCATGAGCTCCTGGTGGGCCGCCATCCACGGGCACTCCAACCCGCGCCTCACCGCCGCCGCGAAGGACCAGATCGACCGCATGAGCCACGTCATGTTCGGCGGGCTCACCCACACCCCGGCAGCGCTGCTCACCGAACGCTTGCTGGACCTCACCGGCGGCAACTTCAGTCAGGTGTTCTACTCCGACTCGGGCTCGGTGGCGGTGGAGGTTGCCATGAAGATGGCGCTGCAGTACGCCCGCGGCCAGGGCCATCCTGAGCGCACTAAGTTTTTGACGTGGCGCTCCGGCTACCACGGCGACACGTTTGCCACGATGAGCGTGTGCGACCCCGATGGCGGCATGCACTCCTTCTGGGGCTCGGCGGTCACCCAGCAGCGGTTTGCGCCGCCACCGCCCGTGCGAGGTTCATCACCCGTAGACCAGCGCGCCTACCTCGAGCACTTCGCCACGCTTGTCACCGACGACGTCGCCGCAATCATCATCGAGCCGGTCGTGCAGGGCGCCGGCGGCATGCGGTTCCATGACCCCGAGCTGGTCAAGGGGCTCAGGCAGCTTGCCGACGCCCACGCCATCCCCCTCATCGCCGACGAAATCGCCACCGGCTTCGGTAGATCCGGCCAGCTTTTCACCACCCTCGACAACGGCGTTGTCCCCGACATCATGTGTGTGGGCAAGGCTTTGACCGGCGGGTTCATGACGCTCGCCGCGACGTTGGCCACCGAGAAGATCGCCGCCGGCATGGAGCCGAAAGCGCTGATGCACGGCCCGACGTTCATGGCCAACCCGCTCGCCTGTGCCGTGGCGGCCGAATCCGTGGCGATGGTGGCAGAGGGGCAGTGGCGCACCCAAGTCGCCGCGATCGAAGAGGGTCTGCGCGAGGGCCTTGAGCCGCTCCGGAACAACCCCGGCGTCGCGGACGTGCGGGTGCTCGGCGCCATCGGCGTGGTGGAAATGGAACGCGACGTCCCGATGCGGGCGGCAACCGAGGCCGCCATGGAGCGCGGCGTGTGGATTCGCCCGTTCGGCAGGCTGATCTACACCATGCCGCCGTACATCTGCACCCCCGAGAACATCGAGACCATCTGCGCCGGCATCGCGGCCGCAGTCGGCGTAAGCACCAAGGAGTAGTACCATGATCGTCGCTATAACCGGGACAAACACCGATGTGGGCAAGACCGTTGCAACGGCGGCGCTTGCCAGTGTGCTAAAGAGCAAGGGCGTCGACGTCGTCGCCGCCAAGCCGATTCAGACGGGGGAGGCCCCGGGCGAAGGAGACGCATCTACCGTTGAGCGCCTCGCCGGTATTGAGACCTTTGAGCGGTGGCGCTACCCGGAGCCACTCGCGCCCAACTTGGCGGCGCGGCGGGCGGGGATAGCAACCCCGCCGCTTCAAGAGGTGGCCGAGTGGGTGCGCAGCCTCGACGCGCCGGACCGCGTGGTGTTGGTGGAGGGCGCGGGCGGGCTCCTCGTCCGTCTCGCCGACGACTACACCCTCGCAGACCTCGCCTCTGCACTCGCCGCCCCGCTCGTCGTCGTCACCTCGCTGGGGCTCGGCAGCCTGAACCTAGCGGAGCTGACCTGCGTCCAGGCGCGCCAGCGCGGCCTTGCGGTGCTCGGGCTCATCGGCGGGATCATGCCGGAGAACCCGGACCTGCCCACGCGACTCAACATCGAGGAGCTGTCGCAGGTGACGGGCGCGCCGCTGTGGGGTTCGATCCCCGCTGGCGCCGGTAGCTTGAACCAGCGTGAGTTCGCCCAGGTGGCGGCCAGTGCGCTGGACGCGGCGCAGGTGCTCGCCGCCTTCCGCTAGTCGGCGACGAGGGGCTCCATCGTCAGCTCCGGGTGCTCCTTCTCCACGAAAGCCAGCTTCCACTTGTCGCCGAACAGCGCGATGAGCTCGCCGTCGGAGCGGGTGAAGATCTCCACGCCGCGCTGGCGGCCCAGCTCCGGAGCACTTTCGGCATCGGTGCGGCGCGCAACCGAGTAGGGGATCGGCTCCGTGACGGTTTCCACGTTATACTCCAGCTCGAGTCGGGCCTGCATCACCTCGAACTGCATTGGGCCGACCGCGGCCATAACGGGGGCGGCGTCGCCGCGGGCGTCGTTGCGCAAAATCTGCACAACACCCTCGGAGTCCAGCTGGTCCAGGCCCTTGCGGAACTGCTTGTACTTGCCCAAAGACTTCGCGCGCAGCGTGCGGAAGTGCTCGGGCGCGAACTGCGGCATCGGCGGGTACTGCACTTTTTTACCTGCGTAGATCGTGTCGCCAGGGGCAAGCGCACCAGCGTTGACAAGACCGATGATGTCGCCGGGAAAGGCGGTTTCCACGGTGTCGCGAGACCGTCCGAAGACTGTCAGCGCGTACTTGGTGGAGAAGCTGCGGCCCGACTGTGCGTGCGTGACCTGCATACCGCGGTCGAATTCGCCGGAGACGACGCGCATGAACGCCAGCGTGTCGCGGTGGTTGCGGTCCATGCCGGCCTGGACCTTGAACACGACACCGGAGAAATCGTCGCCGACCGAGCGCTCGTTCTCCAACCCCGCGCGGCCTTCGGGTGCGGGCGCGATGGCGCAAAGCGTGTCCAAGATCTGGTGGACGCCGAAGTTCAGCATCGCGGAGGCGAAGATGATCGGGGAGGTGATGCACTGCTCGAACAGCTGCTGGTCGTGCACGGCGCCGTCGGCAAGCAAAAGCTCTGCCTCCTCCAGCGCGGTTTCCCACGCCGCTCCCTCGCGCGCGAGCGCCTGGTCGGGGGAGAAGTGCTCCTCGGGCGCGATGGTGGAACCGCCGGCGGTGCGGATGAAGTGGATGTACTCGTCGACGTCGCCGTCGGTGTTCACGTGTGCGAGGCCGCGGAAGTCTCCTGCCTCACCAACCGGCCAGTACAGCGGCGTTGGCTGCAGGTCGATCTCCGTGACAATCTCGTCCACCAGCTCGAGCGGCTCCCGGCCGACGCGGTCCCACTTGTTAATCACGGTGATAATCGGCAGGCCCCGGGCCTTGCACACGCGGAAGAGTTTGAGGGTTTGGGGCTCGAGGCCCTTGGCGGCGTCGATAAGCATGACCGCCGCGTCGACCGCGGAGAGCACGCGGTAGGTGTCCTCGGAGAAGTCCGCGTGGCCTGGGGTGTCCACCAGGTTGATCACATACGGTTCGCCCTCGTGGCCCTCGGGCGCGTACTCGAACTGCAGCGCCGAAGACGCAACGGAGATGCCGCGGTCCTTCTCCATCTCCATCCAGTCGGACACGGTCGACTTGCGGCCGGCCTTGCCGTGGACGGCGCCGGCCTCCGAGATCATGCGCGCATGCAGCGCCAACGCCTCCGTCAACGTGGACTTACCGGCGTCCGGGTGGGCGATGACGGCAAACGTGCGGCGGCGTGCGGCCTCGGCGGTGGTGCTCATGGCGTTTCAGCGTAGTTGCTGGCTGATCTCAATCCCAGCCAAGGTCCCTGGTGCCGCTGCCGGTCAGGTGCCGCCCGAGATAGGGGATGAGAAAGTTGAGGTATCCGCGCCGGGGGCTGTAGATAAGCTCGCGCCTGATCAACCGGTCGCGCACCACTGACAGCTCTTGCGTGCGCTTGCCCATGTGCCGGGCGATGTCAGCGGAAGCGACAGCTTCCTGGCCGCGTTGAATCTCCGCCATCGCAGCCAGATACGCCCGCTCGCCGGCGGGGACGGGAGACAACGCCGGGTCGTGAACGAGCTGGCCGAGGGAATCGAGAACGGTACCGCGAACCGCGATAATGTCGTCGACCGAAGCTTTGGTGCTGCTGGCCGACACACGCTGGAAGACGTGGTAGCCCAGCAGCTGAACCAGAAACGGGTAGCCGCGGGTGAACCCCACCGCTTCGTTGAGCGCGTCGCCCTCGAGGTCGAGGCCGCCAGCGGCAGCCGTTGTCTGGAGCACAGATGCTGTCTCTGCAGGTGTCATCGGCGCCAAGACAGCGTGCTGGGCGCGGCGCAGAAATGTCGTGCCGGGGTGCTGGAGCAGGCGCGCCACACCTTCCGGCAGGCCTGCCGCAGCGAACGCTATGTTTCTGTTGTCCCGGCGCAGATCCTGAACCGCAGCGGTCAGGTGCCAAAGATCGGTCTGGTCGACGCTTTGGACTTCATCGAGCGTGATCAGCACCCCGGATGGCCCGGGTAACGCATCGCACAGCTCGTGTAACGCACTGGTTAACGACGGCGCCGGCTCCGCCCCTTCCGCGGCGGAGGTGGAAAAGCCGCCGAGACCTGCGACGCTAACCCCAGTCACCTTACGGCGGTTTGGGTTCGACTGGCGCAGCCTCTGGAGCGCACGCGGTATCTCCGTGTCAACGAGCGGTTGGATGAGGTCGTAAGGCTGGGCTCGAACATGCATCCAGCCGCGGCGCGCTGCTTCGTCCTCCAGCTCGTTGAGAAGCACTGTTTTGCCGATTCCCCTGGGGCCAGAGATCAACAGCGTCCGGCGCGGATCGCCTGGGCCAGCTTCGAGGGATGCGCCGAAACCGGATGTTAACGCGTCGCGACCACCTAGGATGGCAGGGGAGACACCGAAGGTGGGAACAAACGGATTCACTAGACACCTCGTCGCGCAGTTGGTCGTTGTTATCTTTGTTATACAGCACCGCGTTGTTATATTTGTTATATTCGCGACATGGCCAATGACACGTCAACAATCGGCATTTTCCTCGGATCCGTCCGCGAGGGCCGCTTCGGTGAAGCGGTCGCGCACTGGGTCCTCGAGACCGCGGCCGCGCGCGGCAACGGGTTCAACTACACCCTGATCGACCTCGGCGAATTCGATGTCCCGCACCTCGTCGCCGCAACGCCGCCGGGGATGGCGAACAAGCAGTACGACGACCCGGCTGTCGCCGTGTGGTCGAAGGCCGTCGACGAGTGCGACGGCTACATCTTCGTCACCCCCGAGTACAACCACTCGGTGCCGGGAACGATGAAGAACGCCTTCGACTCCCTCGGCCCGGAGTGGATGGGCAAGCCCGTCGCCTTCGTGGGCTACGGCGCGGACAACGCGATCCGCGCGGTGGAGCACTGGCGCACCATCGTGGCGAACTTCTCCATGTTCGACATCCGCAACCAGGTGGCGCTGTCTGTCTTCGAGGACGCCGCCGACGGCGCGTTTCGCCCGCGGGAGTCGAAGGTGGCGTCGTTAAGCAAGGTGCTCGACGACATCGAGGCGCAACTGAGCGAGTAACTAGCGGGCGTGGATCACGTTCTGCGCCTTCGCCAACCCTTCGGTGACAACGAGCTGCGCCGCGTGCGCCGCTGCGGCGATGTCTTCCTCGCCAGAGATCGGCCCCAGCACCCAGTCCGGCACTGCAATCCCCGCCGGCGGCCGCCCGATACCGATGCGCACGCGGATGTAGTCGCGCGTGCCCAGGTGCTCGGTGATCGATTTCAGCCCGTTGTGGCCGTTCTCGTTGCCTCCAAGCTTCACCCGCACCTTGCCGGCGGGCAGATCCAGCTCGTCGTGCAGCACGATGACGCGCTCAGGCGCAATCCCGTAGCGGCGCACCAGCGGCGCCACCGCTTCGCCGGAGAGGTTCATATACGTCTGCGGCTTGCAGCGCGCCACGCCGTCGATCGGCGGCAGCTGGTCGAGCGCCAGAAAGCCCACGTTGTGCCTCGTCGATGCGTACTCCGGGCCGGGGTTGCCCAGCCCCACCACGAGCCACTCCGCCTTCGTGCGCCTCCAGAATCCAAACACGCCGCATACTGTACCCATGAAACTGCCCAAGATTATCGCGGCACCCATGGCCGGCGGGCCGTCCACTCCCGCGCTGGTCAACGCCGTCAGCTTCGGATTCATCCCGCTCGGCACGTGCACCGCGGCGCAGGCCCGCAAGTGGCTCGCGCAATGCGAGCCACCGTTCGGCGCGAACCTCTTCCTGCCGCAGGAGGAGCCCATGCTTGCCGACGTCCACCTCATCGCCAACTCCCTCAACCACCCAGTACCCGCCATCACTTCCGACTACGACGAGAAGTTCGCGGCCGTCCTCGACGCCGCACCCGCCATCGTCTCCTCGACTTTCGGGTGCTTCACGGAACACGAGATCGAGCGCCTGCACGCCGCCGGCTCCGAGGCGTGGGCGACGGTGACCAGCCCCGCCGAGATCGCTGAGGCCGCCGCCAGGGGAGTGGACGGGGTGATTGTCCAAGGCCCCCGCGCCGGAGGGCACCGCGGGACGTGGGACCAGCGCGACGACCCGGACCAGCGGCCGCTTGATGATCTCCTCTCACTCGTGACCATCCCCGCCATCGCCGCCGGCGGCATCCGGGGCCCAGAAGACGCCGCCGCGTTCGACGTTCCGGTCGCGTGCGGGACCGCGTTTCTGCTTGCCGACGAAGCGGGGACCTCCCAGCGCAACCGCGAATTGCTGCGCTCCGATGCGCCCGCCGTGGTCTCCCGGGCCTTCTCCGGGCGCTGGGCCAGCGGGGTCGAGACCGCGTTTGTGAGGGAGCACCCCGACATCCCGCCGATCTACCCGTACCTGCGGCCCATGACAAGCGACAACGATTACTGCCTCGTCGGCGCGGACCGCGGCGAGCTCCTCGCGGCTCCCGCCGCGGTTATCGAAGAAGCGTTAACACCCTAAGAGGTACCTGCGATTGGTGGAGCATGAAGCTCTCCAAACTTGCCATCGCAGCAGCTACCACCGCGTCCGCGCAGCCGGCGGACCCGACCCCGCGCGGCGGCAGCGCGATGTGGCTCTACCAATCCCTCATGTTGGACGCGATGCACCGCTTCAACAACGTGAACGGGCCCGACAAGCACCCGTCGGAAGTCTTCATTTCCAACATGCTGAGCTCCTTGCCGTTGGCGATCATGCTGTTCCCGCTGCAGGTCATCGCCGAAGCTGAGCTCGCGCTGTCCAGCACCTTCGCACGTTAAGAGGTGCGCTAGTAAATCCGCGTGGTGTTCTCGATAGCGCCGAGGCCGTCGATCTCCACGCGCACGGTGTCGCCGTCGCGCAGGTAGCGCTTCGGGTCGCGCGCGTGGCCCACGCCGTCCGGAGTGCCGGTGGCGATCACGTCGCCGGGCTCCAGCGGGTACAAGTGCGAGATGAACTCGACGAGTGCAGCTGGGGTGAACACGAGGTCGTCGGTAAGCGAATGCTGCACCCGCTCACCGTTGAGTGTGGTGGTCAGCGCGGGGCCCGGCCGCCACTTGGTGTCCAGCCAGGGGCCGAAGCCGGCGGTCTTCTCCAGCGACTTGCCCTGGTGCCACTGCGGTGTGCGCTTCTGGTACGTGCGCTGGGTGTAGTCGTTGATGATGGTGTAGCCGGCGATGAAATCCTCGCCGTTGGTCACGTGCCGAGCCCGTTTGCCCACCACCACAGCGAGCTCGCCCTCGTAGTCGAGCGTGTTGGCGTTGAACGCGGGCACCTCCGCGTCGTCGAAGGCACCGATCAGAGCCTCGGGGAATTTGATGAAAAGCGTGGGCACGTCCGGCTGCTCGTGGCCCATCTCTTCGATGTGCTTGGCGTAGTTGAGGCCGACGCAGATGATCTTGCCCGGGTTCGGGATCACCGGCGCGAAGTCCTGCGGCGCGAAGGTGATCTCCTCGCCTTCGTCATAACCGCCCTCACGAAGCAGCGTGCCGACATCCGGCGCGCTCAGCAGCACAGCCCGCGAGTCGTTGATAATGCGCGCGGCTTTCGTGGTGTCCCCGGTTCTGATCGTGGCAAGTCGCATTGCGCTAGCCTAGCTCGCCCAAGATCAAGTCGGCCGCATTCGCGGCTGCGATGGCGAGGTCCACCTGCTCCTTTGTGCCGAAGGGTTTGAGCACGTAGTCGGCTGGTGCCATGCGCCCTGGCGGGCGGCCGATGCCGACGGCCACCTTGTTGTAGGTGTTACCGAGCGATCTGGTCACCGACTTCAAACCGTTATGCCCGTGGTCGCCCCCGCCGGTGCGAAGCTTCACTTCGCCGAGTTCCAAATCGAGCTCGTCGTAGACCACGTACAGGTCGCCGGGAGAGACCCGGAAATAGTCTGCGAGCGCCTTTACCGGGCCGCCGGAGAGGTTCATATAGGACCGGGTGCGCGCCAGCACCACTTGGTCGCTTGAGGTGAGGCGCCCTGCGGCGAGCTGCGCGATCTCGGTGTTGGTCTTCTTGTGCGGGGAAAGCACCGCGGGCATAGGTAAAACCCTGGTCAGCAGTTCCTCAATCACCACCACGCCCGCGTTATGGCGGGTGGAATCGTACTGCTGGCCAGGGTTTCCCAGTCCGACAATCAAGATGGTCACACGACCATCTTAGGGTTACTCGGAAGCGCCCTCGTCGCCCTCGCCGCCGTCAGCGATCTCGACGTTGTCCGGGTTTGCCTCGTCGCTGTCAGCACCGGCGTCCGCGCCGCCCTCCTCGGCCTCGGCAGCGGCAGCCTCGAGGTCCTCGTCAACCTGCTCGAAGGTGACGTTGACGAGCAGGGTCTCCGGATCGGAGAGCAGCTCAGCGCCGGCCGGCATGGTGACGTCGGAAGCGAAGATCTGATCGCCGATTTCCTTGCCCTCGATGGACACGACGATCTCGTCCGGGATGGACAGGGCGTCGACCTCGATCTCGAGCTCGGTCGCCTCCTGGAGCACGACAGCGTCCTGCGCAGCCTCGCCCTCGGTGATAACCGGCACGGAAACGGTCACCTTCTCGCCGCGCTTCACGCCGAGCAGGTCGATGTGGTCGATCTCGAGGGTGAGCACGTTCTGGTCGACGTGCTTGACCATGCACAGCAGCTTGTCGCCGTCGACGTCGAGCTCGAGGATGGCGTTGGTGCCGTCGTTGCGCACCAGCGCGGTCATTTCGATGCGGTCAACTGCGAAGTGGACGTTATCGATACCGGACTCGTAGAGGACGCCCGGGATCTTGCCGTCGCGGCGCAGGCGGCGTGCGGAGCCCTTGCCAAACTCTTCGCGCTTCTCAGCCTTGATAACCGGAGGAGTGGTAGCCATGGTGGTTCCTTCTTTCAATCGAAGGGCCGCGGGCAAAGAAAAACCTGCGACCACTGAACGTAAAAAATGTGCTCGTCGAGTGATCACAGGGAAGAAATGTCCTGTAAATCTATTCAGATCGCGCCGATAACGGCTCACTAATGAGCCCTCGCCGAGACGACTACAGGCTAGCAGGGCGCTGCTGCCAGACAAAATGGCCGCTTGCCTGCAACTCCTCGTGCTCCTGGCCGAGCGGAATGCCCGTGCGGTCGCACATCACCAGGCTCACGACAAACCCGATCACTGTCGCGGTGAGCAAGTACACCGTGATCGCGCTGGTGCCGCCAGTGGCTTCGCGTAAGGCTGCCGCGATGGTGGGGGCGAACGCGCCACCTAAGATCGCGCCGAGCGCGTACGAGATCGAGGCGCCGGAGGCGCGGATCGAGGCGGGGAAGAGCTCGGCGTAGAACGCGCCGATCTCGCCGTAAGTCAGGCCTAGGCCGATTGTGAGGAACACCAGCGCGAACGTGATTTTGCCAAGTGAGCCGGTGTTTACGAGCGGGAAGAGCGCGAGGACGCCCACCGCTTGGACGATGAACCCGATAGCAAGCGTGCGGGTGCGGCCGATGTAGTCGGAGACCCAGCCCGCAAACGCCGTGGTGCACAACCACACAGCGGCTGACGCGGTCACCGCCCAGAGAATGTCGCCGCGCTCAATCGCGAGCCCTTCCGTGTCGGTGACGTAGTTCTGGATGTAACCGCCGGTTGTCATGTAACCCACGGTGCCGTTGGCGGCAAAGATGAGCGCGGCCGCGAGGACCAAACCGGCGTGGCGCTTGAACAGGGATCCCACCGGGTTGGAGGCAGGGCGCATCTCTTCAACTACCGGCGATTCCTCCACACCTGTGCGGATCCACCAGCCGAGGAACGTCAGCGCGATAGACAAGACAAACGGCACGCGCCAGCCCCACTCGATAAACGCGTCGCCAGGCGCAATCACCGTCATCAGCGCGAGCATGCCGGACGACAGGAGGAGGCCGGCGGGCACGCCGACTTGCGGGCCCGCGCCGTAGAGGCCGCGCTTATCCACCGGCGCGTGCTCCACGGCGAGCAGCACGGCCGAACCCCACTCCCCACCGGCGGACGTGCCCTGGAGCACACGCAGGACGATCAACGCGGCCGGGGCAAGCCATCCGGCGGTCTCGTAGGTGGGCAGTAAACCGATCAGCGCGGTGGCAGTGCCCATGGTGAACAGGGTGACCATCAGTACCTGGCGGCGGCCGAGCCGGTCAGCGTAGTGGCCGGCAAGGACCGCGCCCAGGGGGCGGAAAAGGAAGGACAGGCCCACAGTCAGAAATGCTGCGATGGTGGCGGCTGCAGGACCCAACGGTCCAAACATGACTTTGTTGAACACGAGGCCAGCCACGGCAGCGTAGAGGAAGTAGTCGTACCACTCGATGGCCGTTCCGATGGTGGTAGCCGCGATCACGCGGCGGCGCTCGTTACGCACGTCCGTACGCCTTTAAGAACGCGTCCGTTTCCGCCTCGTTCGTCACGGTGACGCGGATGCCTTCAGGGAAGACTCGGACGAGCACGCCGCCTTGGGCGAGCTGATCTGCAACCTCCTGAGCCGCACCCGGCAACCAGATGAAGTTCGCTTGCGACTCGTCGATTCCCAGCTCGTCCGTTACCCGCTTGCGCTGCGCGACCGTTTGATGGACGCGCTCCCGCAGCTCGTCTTGCGCTTCCAGGGACGCGATCGCACCGGCCTGCGCCACAGAACTGACCGAGAACGGCACAGCGACCTTGTTCAGCGCCTCGATGAGGTGGCGCGGACCGAACGCGTAACCGACGCGCGCACCAGCGAGCCCGTACGCCTTGGAAAAGGTCCGGAGTCCTATCACGTTGGGGTACCTAGTGATTGCCTCTGTGGCGATCGGCCCGTCGGAGGCGGTGTTGTACTCGAAGTACGCCTCGTCCAGCGCCACCAGCACAGCTTCGGGGACACGATTCATGAACTCGTCGAACTCATCGTTCGTAATTGTCGTTCCCGTCGGGTTGTTCGGGTTGCACACAAACACCATGCGGGTGCGCTCCGTAACCGCATCTGCCATCGCAGCAAGATCCACGCGATGGTTGGCGGTCAGCGGCACCGCCACCGGCGCCGCACCGGCGATCTGGGCGAAGATCGGGTACGCCTCGAACGACCGCCACGGGAAAACGACCTCATCACCTGGACCGGAGGTGGCAACCACCAGCTGCTGGCACAGCGCGGAGGAGCCGGTGCCAACAGCAACCTGGTACGCGCCCACACCGAGGTGGCGCGCAAGTGCCTCGCGCAGCTCCACCGCGCCCATGTCGGGGTAGCGGTTCACGCCTGCGAGCGACGCCTGCATTGCGTCGATCACGCTTGGAAGCGGCGCCTCGGCGCACTCGTTGGAGGAGAGCTTTACTGCTCGCGCGTTGCGCACGCCCGGAACGTAGGCCGGCAGCGTGTCAAGGTCGGGCCTGATCATGCGCGTTACGGTACACCGTGGCCGCTACGAACAGTGCCACTGACCACGCGATAAGCGCGAACAATCCGGCGCGGTAATCCGGCAGAACCGCCATGAGCACCAGCACGAGGGCAAAGTAGGCAGCGCACAGGTAGTTGGCCACCGGGTAGCCAGGAGCGGTGAAGCTCGACGACTCACCTCGGCGGCGGAAGTTGAGGTGGGCAAAGTTGACCGACGCCCAGGTGATGAGCTCGGACCCAACCACGACGGCGAGCAGGATCTGGAAGACGCGTCCCTCGAAGAAGTAGTTGAGCAGCACCACAACGCCCATAAGCGAGCAGTTGAACAGCAGCGCCGGAAGCGGCAGACCCTTTTGGGTGGTGGCGGCGAAGGCTCGCGGGGCCTGGCCGTTAATGGCCAAGTCGCGCAGCATGCGGGAACCGGAGTACGTCATGGTGTTGCAGACCGAGGCGACTGCGGCGAGGATAACCAAATTGAGAAGGTTGGCCGCGCCGTCGACGCCCACGAACGTCAGGACGCGGACAAACGGGCTGACGGAATTGTCCAGCTCGTCCCACGGGGCGAGCAAAAGGATGACGCCGATGCCGCCGATGTAGAACACGAGAATGCGCCAAATCACCGAGTTGATGGCTTTCGGGATCGTGCGCTCTGGATCCTCGGTCTCGCCCGCTGCGGTACCGATCGACATCACGCCGCCAAAGGTGAATGTCACGGCCACCAGCGAAAAGACAACACCGCTCACACCCTTCGGAAGGAACCCACCGTGGGCGACCATGTTGTCGAATCCCAGCGCGGGCTCGGGTCCGAGCCCGAGCACCAGCGAGAGACCGAGCGCAATCATGGCAATGAGCGCGACCACCTTGATAAGGGATAGCCAATACTCGGCTTCAGCGAAGATGCTCACCCGCGCCGCGTTGATCACCAGCACGACGAGAAGCGTCACCAGCGCGGTGACCCAGTGGGGGATAGAGGGGAACCAGAAGTCCAAGAAGGTGCCCATCGCGGTCAGCTCGATCATGCCGACCACGATCGTGGTGTACCACCAGTTCCAGCCCGCAATGAACCCCGCGCGCGGGCCGATGTAATCGCGGGCGTAGGCGGCAAAAGATCCTGAAACCGGGTGCGCAACGGCCATCTCGCCGAGCATGCGCATGAGCGAGTACACCACCGCGCCCACGACGAGGAAGGCCAACAGCACCCCGGGCCCGGCGTACCCGATGGATTCCGCCGAGCCGAGAAAGAGGCCGGTGCCGATCGCCGAACCCAGCGCGATCATCCGCAACTGGCGGCTTTTCATCCCGCGCCGGAGCCCGGCGTCGCGGTCGGTGAGCGCGTCGCCGTTCGTCACGTCGCGCTACGCCTGGCCTTCGAACAGGGTCGTGACCGAGCCGTTCTCGAAGATCTCGTGGATCGTCTTCGCCAGAAGCGGAGCGATCGAGAGCACGGTGAGGTTGTTCCAGCCTTCCGTGGATTGCGGCAGTGTGTCGGTGGTGATGACCTCTTCGGCGCCGCAATCGTTCAGGCGCTCGCGGGCCGGGTCGGAGAACACGCCGTGGGTGCAGGCGATGACGACGGACTTCGCGCCCGCCTCTTTCAGCACGCCGACGGCGCCGGCGATGGTGCCGCCGGTGTCGATCATGTCGTCGAGCAGGATGCAGTCCTTGCCCTCGACCTCGCCGACCACGCGGTTGGAGACAACTTTGTTGGCGGCGTCGATGTCGCGGGTCTTGTGCACAAACGCCATCGGGGCGTCGCCCAGCATGTTGGCCCACTTCTCCGCGGTCTTCACGCGGCCCGCGTCTGGCGAAACCACCACGAGGTTGTCCAGCGGGTACTTGGACTTGATGTAGTCGACCAGGATCGGCATTGCGTGCATGTGGTCGACCGGGCCGTTGAAGAAACCCTGGATCTGGTCGGTGTGCAGGTCGACCGACACGATGCGGTCTGCGCCCGCTGCGGTGAGCAGGTCAGCAACCAGGCGCGCGGAAATCGGCTCGCGGCCGCGGTGCTTCTTGTCTTGGCGCGCGTACGGGTAGAACGGCAAGATCGCGGTGATGCGCTTCGCGGAGCCGCGCTTGAGCGCGTCGATCATGATGAGTTGCTCCATCAGCCACTTGTTCAGCGGCTGGGCGTGGGACTGCATGACGAAGCAGTCGGCGCCTCGGACGGACTCTTCGAAGCGGATGAAGATTTCGCCGTTGGCGAAGTCGCGCGCCGTGGTGGGAACGAGGTCGATGCCCAGTTCTTTGGCCACGGCCTCGGCCAGCTCCGGGTGCGCGCGGCCGGTGAAAACCTTCAGGTCCTTGTGGCTTTCAGTCGAGTATCCAGTCATGGCGTGTCTCGGTCCTACCCTTCTTCGCGTGCTCGCTGTGCGGCCGCAGCCGCGTCGGTTCCCGGCCGGTTTTTCTCCACCCAGCCTTCGATGTTGCGCTGGCGGCCTTCCTTGATAGCAAGGGCTCCAGCCGGCACATCCTGCGTCACCACTGTACCCGCACCGGTGTACGCGCCATCGCCCACCGTCACGGGAGCGACGAACATGGTGTCGGAGCCCGTGCGACAGTAGTCGCCGATGGTGGTGTGGTGCTTGTTCACGCCGTCGTAGTTGGCGAAAACGCTGGAGGCGCCGATGTTGGACTCGCGTCCCACCGTCGCGTCGCCGATGTAGGTCAGGTGCGGCACCTTCGAGCCTTCGCCGATCTTCGCGTTCTTCGACTCAACGAAGCCGCCGAGCTTGCCGCGGGCACCAAGTTCGGTGCCGGGGCGGATGTAGGTGAACGGGCCGACGGTTGCCTCTTCGCCGATCACGCCGAGCTCGCCCTGGGTGCGCACCACGGTTGCGCGCGCACCGACTTCCATGTCTTTCAAAGTGGTGTCGGGTCCGATTTCGGCACCGTCGCCAATCACGGTCGAGCCCCACAGCTGGGTGTTCGGGTGGATGATCACGTCGCGGCCGATCTCCACCTCCACACCGATCCACGTGGTGTCCGGGTCGATGACGGTCGCGCCTGCGCGCATCGCACGCTCCACCAAGCGGCGGTTGAGCTCCTTGCCGGCGGCAGCAAGCTGCACGCGGTCGTTCACGCCGGCTAGCTCGCGGGCGTCGGGGGCGATGAACGCGGCGACCTTCTTCCCCTCGCCGCGGGCGATGCCCAGCACGTCGGTGATGTAGAGCTCGCCTTGGGCGTTGTCGGTGTTGAGGTGGGTCAGCGCCTCGCGCAGCACGGCGCCGTCGAACGCGAAGACGCCGGAGTTGACCTCGCGCACCCGGCGCTCGTCATCGGTCGCGTCCTTTTCTTCCACGATGCGCTCGACGTCGCCGTCTGCGTTGCGGATGATGCGCCCGTAGCCGGTCGGGTTCTCAAACTCGAGAGAAAGCACGGTGACTGCGGCGTGCTCGGACTCGTGCTTTTCCACCAGCATTTCAATGGTCTCGGCGGTCAAAAGCGGCACGTCGCCGTTGGTCACTACCACGGTGCCGTCGAAATCCGGGATGGCGCCGAGGCCGATCTGCACGGCGTGGCCGGTGCCGTTTTGTTCCTCCTGCACGGCCTGGCGCACCTCGATGCCCATCTGTGTAGCGATCGCCTCAACCGCGGGGGAGACCTGGTCGCGCTGGTGGCCCACAACCGCCACAAGGTGGCTCGGGTGGACGCCAGCGGCGGCGTGCAGGGAGTGGGACAACAGGCTTCGCCCGCCGATTTCGTGAAGGGTCTTCTGGCGGTCCGACTTCATGCGGGTTCCGGCGCCGGCGGCCAGAACGACGACGGCGCGTTGCTGATCAGGCACGTGCGGTCTCCTTGTGGGGGTTGAGGGTTTGTTTTTAGGGTTCCAGCTTAACGCTTCGACACGTCTTTCAAGCGCGTCGCACCGAGCACGCCGGCGTATCCCACGACCGCGAGGAAGACCAGGGCGGCCTGCGGCCCGAGTACCGAAACTGCCGACGACACCGCGCCGACAACCAGCAACACAACGCCCATCACGGTGTTGGACGCGCCGGTGATCATGGTGCGCTTGTCGCCGTCCGCCATGTCCACCAGATACGTCTTGCGGCTCACCCTCACCGCCGTGTGGGCGAGGTTGACCAGGAAGAACCCGAGCGGCATCACCCAGGCGTTCACTCCGCCGGGTGCGAGGCGGGCGCTCGCAACCAGCGCAACGATGACGGTTGACGCGATGCCTGCGGCCCAAGCCATGGTGCTTTTCGACGACCTGTCGGAGAACTTCCCCGAAATCCTCCCTCCAATCAGCGACGCGCCGCCCGATGCGATCACAAACGCCCCGAGCCCGGTCAGGTCTGCGCCCTGCTCGCCCGCCATGACCACGATGAACGGTGTGGACAGCGCGGTGACCAGCATCAGCGAGCGCACGACGAGGAAACGCTGCAGGTCTTTGTCGCTGCGGACCAAGGCCCACATTTGCCTCAAGCTCTGGCCGTCCTTGTCAGCGGGCTCGGCCTCCGGCTCATCAATGCCGCGGAAGACCAGGGACGCGAACGCCCAGGTAGTTGCGCCGATGCCGAGCAGCGCGGCGAGCGCCCACTGAGGCAGATCGTTCGGCAGCAATGCGAGGACAACGCCGATCACCAGGGTAAAAGCGCCGGCGAGCGCGGTCGCGCGGCCGGTGATCTCGCCGCGGCGGCCCTTCGAAATGGTGCGTCCTTGGACGTCTTTGCCAGCCAACGAGCACAGCGAACGGAAGATCGCGTGGGTGGCCAGCAGGATGAGGATGGTGGCGCCGAGTAGGGGGCCGTCGATAAGCAATGCGCTCACAGCAATCAGTGCGGCGGCGAGCGCCTGCCCCCACGAGCCGATCAGCCACACGCGCTTGCGCGAGCGTTGCGAGGTCACCCACGGGCTCAAGATCGCCTGGGGGAGCATCGATCCCGACTCGCGGATGGGCACCAGGAAAGAGGTGAGCACCGCCGGCACGCCCGCGGAGCTGAACAACCACGGCAGGACGGTTTTCGGTGCGACGATCTGGTCGCCGATGTTTTGCAGGCCGTTCGACCAGACAAAGCGGCGGGCGTTCGCTTCCTCGTTACGCATAGTTGCAGATAGTAGTATCATTTTGCCCAAACCTGCGAGCTTGGAGGAGAGCATGAGGATGACACGACGGACGTTTTTCAAAGGCGCTGTGTTGGCGACCGCTGCGGCGGCCGCAGGGGCGGCCGCATCCTGCTCCACGCAGCCGAAACCGCGCGGCGCCGAGTTCGACGCCCGCCCGCTGCGCATCCCACCGCTCTACGAAGGCGAGCTCGACGGCAACGTCCGCCGCTTCGAGCTCACCGCGCAGGAGGGCGAGTTCGAGATCATCCCCGGCACGATGACGAAAACCTGGGGGTTCAACGGCCCGTACCAAGGCCCGACGCTCTACATGCGCCACGGAGAGAAGATCGAGATGACGGTGCGCAACGAGCTGCCGGAGGCCACGGTGGTGCACTGGCACGGCATGCACCTGCCGGCGTCGGCAGACGGGGGGCCGGCGCTGATGTTCGATCCGGGGGAGACGTGGTCGCCGTCGTGGACGGTCGACCAGCCGGCGGCGACCTGCTGGTACCACCCGCACCCGCACGAAAAATCCGCGACCCACGCCTACCGCGGCCTCGCCGGCGGCCTTGTGGTGGACGACGACGAGTCGATCTTCCCGGGCCTTCCCAACAACTACGGCGTGGACGACATCCCGGTGATTATCTCGGACGCGAACTTCACCGAAGGCGGCCAACTGGATGAGGACAGCGGCTGGGTCGGCGACACGGTGATGGTCAACGGCATGACGCGGCCGCTCTTCGAGCCGACCACGAGGCGCCTGCGCCTGCGTGTGCTCAACGGCTGCGTGCTGCGCTTCCACCACCTAACCCTGGGCGTGCCGTTCACGGTTGTCGCCACCGACCAGGGGTTCATCGAGTCCCCGGTCGAAGTCGACGGCGTGCTGCTGAGCCCCGGTGAACGCGTGGAGATTGTCGTGGACCTTGAGCCAGGAAAGGAGCTGACGCTTACAAGCGACGGCATCCCCAACCTCGGCGGCCTGTCCGACAAGGACACCGCGAAGACGTTCGGCTTCCCGGATCAGTTCGATCTACTCGAAATCGCCGCGCCGCCGGCGGACGCGCCCGCGTCCCCGTCGCTGCCGGAGAAGCTCGTAGCGTTCGACGTGCCCGGTTCGGCCGTCGTGGAGCGCGAGTTCCGCCTCAACGGCATCCAGATCAACGAGCAGACCATGGACATGGATCGGGTCGACTTCGTGGTCGACCACGACGGGCCGGAGATCTGGCACGTGACCAACGAGAACGACGACATGCCGCACAACTTCCACATCCACGACGCGCGCTTCGCGGTGATTGGGGTGGAGAACGGGGAGCTTGCGTTCTCAACAGGCTGGCACGACACGATCAGCGTGCCGCCGCTTTCCACAGTGAGCTTGCTGGTTGAGATTGGCTACTACCCGGATCCGAGCTTGGCATACATGTACCACTGCCACATGCTCAACCACGAGGACCAGGGCATGATGGGCCAGTTCGTCGTGACGAAGCCGGGGGAGACGCCGAAATTGGAGCGCCCCGGCAGTCACTGGCAGTAGGAGCGGAGTCACCATGCAGTCAGAGACGCTAACTGTCCCGATTACGCGGCTGGAGGCGTTGTCGATCTTGGAGAAGCCGTCTATCCAACTCGGCTAGAGCGGCGAGAAGTTCGTCCTCTAACTCGGCATTGTCCTCTTGCTGTCGGCGAGCGCTGAACAGCTCATAACGCTCCCCAGCAAGCCTGTCTGCCGCAGATCGTGTAATTCTTCCTCGGTCTTTGAGAGGCTCCCGCTCATTGAACTCGATGAAGCGATCAGTCTTTTCTAGCCAGTCACTCATATGGATGACCTTGCGGCTCTCTGCTTGGAACTGGGCATAGTCCAGAAACTGACTCACCAGCAGGTTGAGGTGTCGTAGCTCATCGGCGGTCAGATAGTTCTTGGCCACCGTGACATCGCGTTTGCTGACCCGCTTCCCCTTCCAGCTAGTCAGGCCAAGGTTATCAGCGGCGGCATCACTGCGGGTGGCAATGATTTCGCTAGCGGTGAGGCAAGTAATCGCGTAATGAAGCTTGTCTTGAATAGTTGCGTAGATTTGGTGGGTTCGCGGTGCGTCCTTGTCATAGTCGTCCGCCAGGGAAACAATGTTTCGAAGCTCTAGATACAAGCGTGCCTCGTTTGAACGAATGTCCCGGATGCGTTCGAGCAACTCGTCGAAGTAATCCACCCCGCGGGGATCCTTCAACTTCTCATCGTTTAGAACGAAACCCTTAATCAAGTAGTCCTGCAATATCGAGCTCGCCCACGACCGGAATTGATTGCCTCGTGGTCCTCGCACGCGAAAGCCGACGGCCATGATCGCGTCGAGATTGTAGTGGTCGAGCGAACGGTTTTGAATACCCTGACCTTGCACCTTTCGGAACTTCCGAACAACCCTTTCGCGCCTCAACTCCCCTGAATTGAAGATGGACTTAAGGTGCTCGCTTACGCTCGATCGCGCGACGTCAAAAAGCTCGGCCATTTCAGCTTGGGTCATCCACACGGTGCCGTCAATAAGGCGAAGCTGGACTTGAGTTCGGCCGTCATCTGTGTTGTAGATGACGAATTCTCCCAGTTCGTCCCGCTGGATTTCGGGTTCACTCGCAGCCAACTTTCGCTTCACCCTTTCGCAGTCAAAACTAGTGTGACTTGCCCCCGCCACCCCAGATAGAAGCGATGCTAAGCACTGCTGGGCAGTGCGAAACCAGTGCAACTCAAAAGTTGCGAAGCTTCCCCACCAGGACTCGAACCTAGAATGACGGTACCAAAAACCGTAGTGTTGCCAATTACACTATGGGGAAATGCAATTGGAGAGTCTAGCTCATGGCCACCCGATCCCAAATCCCGGGCTGCTCCAAGGCCAGTAAGCTGGTCGGCATGGCTCGACAGCGAATGACCGGCGCGCAACGCCGGGATCAACTCATCTCCGTTGGTCGCGCCGCCTTCGCCGAACGCGGCTACGAGGGCACCTCGGTGGAGGAGATCGCGAGTCGGGCGGACGTGTCCAAACCGGTCATCTACGAGCACTTCGGCGGTAAAGAAGGCCTCTACCGCGCCGTGGTCGAGCAGGAGATGGAGAAGCTGAAAGGCTCCATCACGAACGCGATTCAGGAGGGGCGCTGGCGCGAGCGCATTGAGCGCGGCGTGTTGGCGCTTCTCACGTACGTCGAGGAGGACACCGACGGGTTCATCATTTTGGCCCACGGCCAGCTCCCGGGTGGAACACGAACCTACTCCACGGTGTTGAACGAAGTCACGGCCCAGGTGTCGTACCTGTTGGCAATCGCGTTTCAGCACCGCGGCCTCGACGAGGACGCGGCCACGCTCTACGGGCAAGCGCTCGTCGGCACGGTGTCCAACACCGCGCTGTGGTGGCTGGATGAGCGCAGCCCGGATAAGCACTCCACCGCGCGCCACCTGGTCAACCTGGTGTGGAACGGCTTAAGCGGCTTGGAAGCGCTGCCGCATGTAACTCATATAGCTGAGGAAGAGAAGGATTGATGACGGATCAGACCCTGCCCGCGCTCGCGGGAGTGCTCACCGCCGCCCAAGCGGACCCGAAGCTGAAAGGCCTTTCAAGCCGCATCGGCGACGAGTCGCTGCACATCACCGCCCCCGATCAGGCCCGCTCCTGGGTCGCCGGAACGCTGGCGCGCGAGGTGCCGCTGCTTGTGGTCACGGCCACCGGGCACGAGGCGGAAGACCTTGCGGCGGAGCTGAAAGCACTGCTTGGCGACGCCGCCGTGGCCGAATTCCCCGCCTTCGAAACACTGCCGCACGAGCGCCTTTCGCCGGCCCCGGACGTGGTGGGCCGCCGCGCCAAGGTGCTCCACGAGATGCCGAAGGTGGTGGTCGCCGCCGCCCGCGCCGTGTGCCAGCCCAGCCTGCCCGCAGTTGCCCCGATCACCCTCGAGTTGGACGCCGAGCGCGACTTCACCGAGCTCGTCCGCGAAATCGAGCGCTTCGGTTACCGCCACGTGGACATGGTCGCCGCCCGCGGCGAATACGCTACGCGCGGCGGCATCGTCGACGTGTTCCCCACGACGAGTGCGAACCCCGTGCGCGTGGAGTTCTGGGGCGACGAGGTCACCGACATCCGCACCTTCGCAGTCGCCGACCAGCGCACCATCGACGAGGTCGCGCGCGTCTCGCTTTACCCTGCGAGGCAGTTGCTTATCGACGACGCCGTGAAGTCCAAAGCCGACACCCTCGCCCGCGCCTACCCGTCGAACCCGACGTTGGTCTCCCTTCTGACGCGCGCGTCCGAAGGCGTGCACGCCGACGGCGAGGAGTCGCTCCTGCCCGCGCTCACCGACGCGCCGTGGTCGGTCCTCCCAGAACTGTTCGAGCAGGGCATCGTCCTTGTGACCAACCCGGAGAAGGTGCGCGCCCGCATCGCCGATCTGGAGGCGACGGACGTGGAGTTCCTCGAAGCGGGCTGGGAGGCCGCCGCGATGGGCGCGGAGGGACCAGTCGCCGTGGAGGGGCTCGATGTCTCCGCGTCGTCCTACCGCTCGTACGAGTCGCTGGCTGTCTCCGCGCGCAAGGCCGGCAACGCTTGGTGGACGTATGCTCCGCCCGGCATGTTCACCGCCGACGAGGCCGAGACGCTGCCGCTCGAGTTCGACACCGCCCCCGCGCCGAAGGGCGACCAGAAGGCGATTGAGCAGCTCTACGCAACGCTCAAGCTGCACGTGCAGGACAACCACGGCAAGGCAGCGTTCGTGGCGCCGGCGAAGGGCACGGTGGAGCGCACCGCGGAGCGCCTGCGCGAGCACGGCATTTCCGCCCGCATCGCCACCCCTGGCCTTGAACCGGTCGACGGCGCGGTGACCCTCTACCAGGCCCTGTCCCACGGCGGCGTCGTCTTCGGCGGGCCGAACCTTGTCGTGGTCACGGAAACGGATGTCACCGGCAACCGTGTCGGGGACATCGGCGGAGCGAAGCGCCGCGCGCCGAAGCGGCGCAACCGCGTCGACCCGCTGGCGCTGAAACCAGGCGATTACGTCGTGCACGAGACCCACGGCATCGGCCGCTTTCTGAAAATGGCGGAGCGGACCGTTTCCGATTCCAGGCGCGAGTACATCGTGCTGGAGTACCAGCCTGCTAAGCGTGGCCAACCGGCGGATCAGTTGTGGGTGCCGATGGAATCGCTGGATCTTCTCTCGCGCTACTCGGGCGGGGAGCAGCCGCACCTGTCCAAGATGGGCGGATCCGATTGGAAGAGCACGAAGCGCAAAGCGCGGGCCGCGGTCCGCGAGATCGCAGGCGAGTTGGTGGAGCTCTACGCCAAGCGCCAGGCCGCACCCGGTCACGCTTTCGCCCCGGACACCCCGTGGCAGCACGAGATGGAAGACGCCTTCCCGTTCGTGGAAACGGAGGACCAGCTCAACGCAATCGAAGCCGTTAAGCACGATATGGAGCAGCCGGTGCCGATGGACCGCGTCATCGTGGGCGACGTCGGCTTCGGCAAGACCGAAGTCGCCGTGCGCGCGGCGTTCAAGGCGGTGCAGGACGGCAAGCAGGTCGCGGTGCTGGTGCCGACCACGCTTTTGGCCCAGCAGCACTACTCGACCTTCTCGTCGCGTATGGACGGCTTCGGCGTCACCGTGCGCGAGCTGTCGCGCTTCACCTCGGCCGCGGACGCGAAAAAGATTATGGCGGGGCTCGCGGACGGGTCGGTCGATGTCGTGATCGGCACGCACCGGCTTTTGGCGACAGGCGTGCAGTGGAAGAACTTGGGCCTCATCGTTGTCGATGAGGAGCAGCGCTTTGGCGTGGAGCACAAGGAGCACATCAAGGCGCTGAAGTCTCACGTGGATGTGCTGACCATGACCGCGACCCCGATTCCGCGAACACTGGAGATGTCGCTGACAGGGATCCGCGAGATGACCTCGATCACCACCCCGCCGGAGGACCGCCACCCGGTGCTGACCTATGTCGGCCCGCAGGAGGACAAGCAGGTCGCGGCTGCAATCCGGCGCGAGCTGCTTCGCGACGGCCAAGTGTTCTACATCCACAACAAGGTCGCGGACATCGAGAAGGTCGCGCGCCGCATCCGCGAGCTCGTTCCCGAGGCGCGTGTGGTCATCGCGCACGGCCAGATGTCGGAGCAGGTGCTCGAGCAGACCGTGCAGGGATTCTGGAACCGCGAATACGACGTGCTTGTGTGCACCACGATCGTGGAGACCGGCCTCGACATCGCCAACGCCAACACGCTGATTGTGGAGAACGCCCAGAACATGGGCCTTTCCCAGCTGCACCAGCTGCGCGGTCGTGTTGGGCGTTCGCGCGAACGCGCCTACGCCTACTTCCTCTATCCGAAGGACATCACGCTCACCGAGACCTCTTACGACCGGCTGGCCACCATCGCCCAGAACAATGACTTGGGCGCGGGTATCGCCGTGGCGCAGAAGGACTTGGAGATGCGCGGAGCGGGCAACGTGCTGGGCTCGGAGCAGTCGGGCCACATCGCCGGCGTCGGCTTCGACATGTACGTCCGACTCGTTGGCGAGGCTGTGGAAACCTACAAGGCGCTGATGAGCGGCGAGGTCATCGACGCCACCGATCAGGGCCCGAAGGAGATCCGCATCGACCTGCCGGTGGACGCCCACATCCCGGAGACCTACATCAACTCCGAACGGCTGCGCCTCGAGGCGTACCGCAAGCTTGCTGAGGCCCGCACGGAGGAGGACTTGCGCACCGTCGCCGATGAGATGGTCGACCGCTTCGGCGCGCTGCCGCAGGAGGTCGAGCACTTGATGGCGGTGGGGCGGCTGCGTCAGCAGGCGCGCGCCGCCGGAGTCTCCGACATCTTGACCCAGGGCACCCGGATCAAGATCCACCCGGTGGAGCTGCCGGATTCGAAGCAGGTGCGTCTCAAGCGCCTGTATCCCGGCGCGAACTTCCGGGCGGCGGCAAAAACGCTGCAGGTGCCGATGCCGCGCGAATCGAAGGCGATCAACAGCCCGAACCTGCGCGACACCGAAATGCTGCAGTGGGTGGCCGACTTCATGACGTCCATGCTGGACGCGCCGCAAGTCTCAGTCACCGGGTCAACCGCGGTGGAGCCAAGCGGCGTCTTCTCGTTCGAGGGCTAGTTAGGCGGGCGTGTTTCGCCTGCCGCGCCGGCTGCCGTATGATTTTCAAGGCAGCAATCGCCCCTATAGCCCAATTGGCAGAGGCAGCGGACTTAAAATCCGCCAAGTGTCGGTTCGAGTCCGACTGGGGGCACTACATTTCTTCGAGCGGGCCGGGGGAGCGGTCGCCGCGCAGGCGCTTCACCACGTTCTCGGCGGAGATCAAACACATGGGCACGCCCACACCGGGAAGCGTCGTCGCGCCCGCGTACAGCAGGTTGTTAAGCTTCCGGGAGCGGTTGCGCCCGCGCAGAAACGCCGATTGTCGCAACGTGTGGGCAGGGCCGATCGAGCCGCCGGACCACGCGTTGTAGCGCTCGGCGAAGTCAGCGGGGCCGAGCGTCGCGCGCACCACGATGCGATCTTCAAGATCAACAACGCCGCACCACTCGGCGATCTGCGCCACGGCCGCGTCCGCGATCGCGCGCACCGCAACGGATTCCTCGCCGCGGTACAGATCGCCGTGGCCTACGGATTCGGCCGCTGGCACCGGCACGAGGACAAAGAGGTTCGTGTCGCCAGCCGGCGCGGTGGTCGGGTCCGTGGCAGACGGCTTGGACACATAGATCGAACGCGACGCGTCCAGAGGGCGTGACGGCTCTGGCGCGTTGAACACGGCGTCAAAGTCCGCGTCCCACTCGCGACTGAAGAGCAGGTTGTGGTGGGCAAGCTGGGGAATCTCGCCCGCGACGCCCAGCATGACCAACACGGTGCCCAGTCCCGGGTCGCGCGGCGCGAAATACGCCTCGTCGTAGGTGCGCTTCTCCTTCGGCAAAAGGCGCGTCTCTGTGTGGTGGAGGTCCGCGCAGGAGACCACCACGTCCGCCGGGATCTCCTCGCCCCCGACCAAGCGCACGCCGGTCGCGCGACGGCCCTCGTAGGTGATCGCCGCGACGTCCGCGCCTAAGCGCACGGCCGCCCCGTTCTCCCTCGCCAGCGCCTGCAGCGCATCGACCACCGCAGCGAACCCGCCTTGCGGGTACTGCACGCCCTGCACCAAATCCGTGTGGCTCATCAAGTGGTACATCGACGGCGTGCGCGACGGGTGCGAGGACAAAAACACTGCCGGGTACGTCAGCATTTGCCGCAGGCGCGTGTCGGTAAACCGCTTCGCCACGTAGGCGTCGAGTGGTTGCGCAAGCAGCTTGGGCAGCAGAAGCAGTTGCTTATCGACGCCCCCCACACCCCCAGCAAACGTCGTATACAAGAACCGCTCCAGCGCGATCGTGTACGTGAACTTCGCTGAATCCAGGTACTCGCCGAGTGCCGCCCCCGCGCCGGGCTCGATCGATTCGAAGAGCGCCTGCGCCTGCGCGCGCCCGGATTGCACGTCCACGGGCTCGCTCCCCTCCGGAAAGAGGCGGTAGGCCGGGGTCAAGTCAACCAGGTCGAGCAGGTCTTCGGTGCGTTTGCCGAAGAGCGCGAAGAAGTGGTCGAACGCGTCCGGCATGAGGTACCACGACGGGCCGGTGTCGAACCGGAAACCATCAATGGCCTCGTCGCCGGCGCGGCCGCCGACGGTGTCAAGGCGCTCGAGGACGGTCACCGCGTACCCTTCGCGCCCGAGCAGGGCGGCGGTGGCGAGTCCTGCGACACCTGCCCCGATAACGACAGCGTGTTGCGCGTTGGTGCTCATGGCAGCGCTCCTTTGGTAACCGCCGCGCGGGCAGTGATCATAATTTTGCGGCTGGCGGGAACACTCACCCGCGCAGCGGCCAAGTCGGCGGCGTCTGTTTGCTCCAGCATGGTGGTCAGCTCCCTGAACAGCGCCTCAGCGGCCGCGACGGCGCCGCGCACTGGTGCGGGCAAGAGCGGTATTGCTGCGCGGGCCTCGGCGAGCTCCTCCCGGATGCCGGCGGTGACAGCGGCTTTCGTCGCATCATCAGGTGCCATGCCCTCCGGAAGGTACCTGCGTCCGAGGGTGTCGCGGTCCTCGCCGAAGTCGCGCAGGAAGTTGATCTTCTGGAACGCGGAGCCGAGCGCGCGGGCCCCGGCCTCCATCCGGGCGCGGTTCGCCGGAGCCGGGTCCTCGCCGACGAGAAACGCGCTCAGGCACAGCAAACCGATCACCTCAGCGGAACCGTATACGTACTCGTCGAAGTCTTCCCGGGTGTAGCGCACTTGGCGTATGTCGCGGCGCATGGAGGCGAAGAAGGCGCGGACGTGCTCTTCGGTGAACCCGCAGCGCCGCGCGCTGGCGGCGTAGGCGTGCAGGACGGGGTCGGTGTGGAACCGCGCGGCGGGTGCGGCGAGCACAGCCCGCTCGTAGTCAGCGATCAATGTCGCCGGGTCTGCGCCCGCCTCTAGGGCTGTGCCGTCGACGATCTCGTCGGCGACGCGCGCCATGGCGTACAGGTTGTTAATGTCGCGGCGGGTTGTGGGGGGCAGTATCCGCGAAGCCAGCGAAAAGCTCGTGGAATACGAGGCGATGACCTGCGCGGCTGCGCGGTCGCACATCCGGTCGTAGCGCTTCAAATAACCGGGGACTGTACTCACCCGTTTCAGCCTAGAGGACGCGGGCAACCTCTCCCGCCACGAACGCCGAGCCGGCTCGCGCGGGGTGGTAGGCCATGTTGTAGTCGCGGGTTGTGGTGTCGATAAAGCCCGCGACCCAGCGCTCGTTGTCGCGCGCGCAGGTGTTGTGTCCTGCGGAGAGCGGCTTCAGGTCGAGGTAGACGGCGCCGATCTCGCGGGCCGCGCGGATCTGGTTGTCGCGGGTGAGGGTTTCCACCCGCTGCACAATCGGCACCGGTACGCCGCCGGGCAGGTTGGGCACCACGTTGATCAGGCAGACGCGCTGGGCGCCCCACGGCTCGGAAATAGCGAGCATGCCGGGAATGATGATCCGGGCGTTCGGCGCCACCTCGCGGACGCGGGCCGCGGCTGCGTGCATGTTGGCAACGTAGTTGTTCTGGATTCGCGGCTGGTCGAACCGGGTGTTGGCCGTGAACATGTTGTCCGGCCAGTAGTCGTTGATGCCGACCGCGAGGACCACGGCGCGGGTGCCCGGGTTGAGATCGCCCGCGCGGATCGCGCCGTTGATGCGGCTCATAACCGACCACGAGGTCGCGCCTGAGCAGGACCAGTCACGCACGTCACGCCCGGTGCGGTACGCGAGCTGGCGGGGCCAGTTGTCCGGCCCCTGCAGGCACCCGCCCATCTTGGGGTAGTTGGCGAGGTAGTCGGAGCTGGCCATTCCCGGGATCTTCGCGGCCCAGTGGCGCTGCTGGTCGGGGTTGGCGGCGAACGAGTCGCCGAACACCACCACGTCGCCTACCGGCTGCGCGGCAGCGGAGGGGGCGAGCGACCCTGCAAGCGCTGCGACAGCGACGAGTGCCTTGGCCAGACCTTTCAAACGCATGCCGGAAAGCTTACAGTCCGCTGCGCATATCTTCGTAAGCGGCGAGCGCTGTCTTACGTGATTCTTTGATGTCCACCATCGGTTCTGGGTAGAGCGGGGTGTGTACCTCCGGCACCCAGCGCGTGACGTAGGAAGCGTCAGGGTCGAACTTCTCCTGTTGGAGCACCGGGTTGAAGATGCGGAAATATGGGGCGGCGTCGTCACCGGAGCCGGCCACCCACTGCCAGTTGAAGGGGTTTGAGGCCACGTCGGCGTCGACAAGCGTGTCCCAAAACCACTCTTCTCCGTGGCGCCAATGTATGCCGAGGTTCTTGGTCAGCCAAGAACCGACCACCATGCGCGCGCGGTTGTGCATGGTGCCGGTGGCCCACAGCTCGCGCATCCCGGCATCCACAAGCAGCACCCCAGTTTCGCCGCGCTGCCAGGCAGTGAGGTGCTCGAGGTGGACGGCGTCCGGCTCCATATCCGGGTTCGCGAAGGCGTGCTTAGTGCTGCCCGGCGCAGCGCGCGGCGTCCACGCCCACTCGAACTGGTCGAATTGTTCGCGCACGTTGCGGGTCTCGAGGTCCTCCACGTGGAAGTACCGGTGCCACGCGAAGTCCCGCCAGATCAGCTGGCGCAAAAACCCCGCGGTGTGCGGGTGCTCTACAGCCGCCGCCCACACGGTGGCGGGGGAGACCTCCCCAAAACGGAGGTGGGGGCTCAGCCCAGAGGTCGAGCCTGCGCCCAAGGTGTCGTTGTCGTACGCGCCCTTGGAGAGGAACGCCTCGAGGCGGCGCAGTGCTGCGTCTTCGCCCGGTTCACAATGCCTGGCCAGGGTGTCCGCCGCCCAGAACGGTTCTGTCTCCGTAGCCCAGTTGCTGAACGCCTCCACATCAACGTCTGCGGGGGTGATTCGCGGCGCCGCCGCGGGCGCAGGCGGGCTGTCGAGCAGGTTCGCCTGCACCGCCTTCGCAAACGGGGTGAAGACCTTGAACGGGGTGCCGGAGCTGGTGGTGATCTCGAACGGCTCTGTGAGCAGGAAACCCGGGTGCGACACTGCACCCGTGGCCTCTAAGCGGAAGCTTCTCGCTCAGGCGCTGCAGGCTTTCGTTGCGCCACCAGCGCGCGGCAGCGCCCAAACTAAAGTTGTCACGGCGTCTCCACTACTTCGATTTCGATCGGAACGCTACGCAGACGATACGTGGCCGGTTCAACATCCAGTACCGCGATAAGCTCCGCGGCGAAAGCAGGTGTTGCGGGGATCTCGGCGTGGGCAGGGGAGAGGTTGAAGGGGGCGTCGATAAGCAACAGCGCAGCGTCCCTGTTGACCAGCGCAAACGTGCGCCCGAACCGCAACCTGAAACGGGCGGCGCGGAGCAGCGCCTGGGCGGAGCGCTGGTCGATCTCGATGTGGCCGCAAGGATCGATAACCAGGTGCGTTGCTTGCATTGCGCTTATCGACGACCCCTCGTCCGCCATCCCCGCCTCCACCCGCGCCCGCGCCTCGTCGATATCCATGATGTCGCCGCGGGCCGGGTCTGTGAGCCCGAGCGGGACGTAGTCGCCGAGCACCCCGGTGAATTTCGCCGGGTCCCAGGACAGGGCTGCGTCCAGCTCGCGCGCGGTCACGCCCACCGCGTAGGTGAAGCGGATGATGCCTGTCGGTGCGTCGGCAAGCGTGAGCACCGGGTCAACCACGAACGTGAACCCTCCGTCGGCGGTGACCATGTGGTGCCCCGGGGCAATCTCGCTCCCGGTGCGGCGCACCTGGGCGACCATCCCGGCGAGCCGCTCAGCCGGCCACGCGTAGGGCACCGGGGAGTCGGCGGCAACACGCATGGTCAGCTCGGTTTGCGTCCCCGCGACCGGCACCGACGAGCGTACCCGGGACAACCCGAAGGTGACGTAGAGGTAATGCGGGAATGGCTCGTCCACCCTGAACGCGAGCACGTCGAGTCCGTCCAGATCATCGAAGGTGAACACGAACGGGTCTACCGCCGCTGCCGCTTCCGCCACACGCTTCAACACCGCGTCGCCGCCCAGCGGCGGGCCTTGGCGGACACGCGCGGCGAACGCCGAGAGCCATCCCATGGGAACTAAACTAGCTGAGGCCGCGTTAAGGAAGATGAACTTCCAATTTTTGAAAACGGAAAGGAGCTACGGGGACGTGAGCAGCACCAACCCTGTGCTTAAGAACCTGCCCGGGGCCCAAGACGGCCAAGCGCACGGGCAAACCTACAGCCCAGCCGGGTTTGACTACCCACAGCAGACCGAACGGCCGATGACCGTCAACGACGTCACGGCCAAGACCGGCATCACTTTGGCGGTGATCGTGCTCGGTGCACTGGTCACCTTCAGCATGTACGGCGCCGGCATGTACGGCCCCGCCACCATCGCGACGTTTGTGGGCATGATCGGCGCCTTCATTACCGTGATGGTCCACTCCTTCGGGTCCAAGTACGGCTCGCCTGTCATCACCCTGATCTACGCCGCGTTTGAGGGCCTGTTCCTCGGCGGCTTCTCGTTCATGATCTCCGGCGCGTTTAGCGTCGGCGGCGCGGACGCGGGCGCGCTGATCGGCCAGGCCATCCTTGGCACCATCGGCGTCTTCATCGGCATGCTGGTTGTGTACCGCACCGGCGCGATTCGCGTCACCCCGCGCCTGAATCGTTTCATCACGGGCGCGATCTTCGGCGTGTTCATTATGGCGCTGGGTAACTTCCTGCTCTTCCTGTTCACCGGCATGTCCCCGCTGCGCGACGGCGGCACCGTGTCGATCATCTTCGGCGTGATCTGCGTCGTTCTCGGGTCGCTGGCCTTCTTGCAGGACTTTGACCAGGTGGACAAGCTGGTCCGTGTCGGCGCGCCGGAGAAGGCGGCCTGGGGTGCAGCGCTCGGCCTCGCGGTGACGCTGGTGTGGCTCTACACCGAGATTCTGCGCCTGCTGTCGATCATGTCGGACCGCTAGCAGCGCCTCCAAGAACGAACATATCCCCCGTCAGTTCACATTGTGAACCGGCGGGGGATTGCTTTGTGCGCTGACGGATCTCGCAGGTTAGTACTGCGACTCCGGGTTGTACTGCACGCCGTCGACGGTGATGGTGGAGAAAACCACCTTGCCGTCGACCTCCTGCGGAGCGCCCAGGGTCACCTGCGCACCTTCGACAACGCGGTCCGGATCGATGGTGACCTCGGTGGCGGTGCCGGTAGCGCCCTCAGCTGACCACTGGTCCCACACGATGTCCTCGAGGCGGTGCTTGTTGTCCTTGCAATCGAGGTTCAAGCTCGTCGGGCGCTGCAGGTCGGCCGTGCCGCAGTTGTCCAGGAACGGGGTGTTGTCCTGCGCTGCCACTGCCGTGGAGGTTGCGGCGGAGGAGCTAGCGCGAACCGAGGAAGCCTCAGCTACGTTGGTTGCGGACGCGGCGCTGGACTGGGCGGTTGCGCCGGAGGAAGCCAGCGAATCCGGGTTCTGGCTCGACGCCGTGTCGATCTTCTGATCAGACGGGTTCTCGTTCGGCGGGGTGCAGGCGGTGATTGCCAGGGTTGCGAGCGCGGCGATTCCGGCGGCGGCGATACGGGTGGAGGAGGAAGTCACGAGATACATCCTTCGGTAGTTGAGCTTTGGGTTGTGCCTAAAGATTACTTCTGCCGCGGGGTAGAAGCCTTATCCGAATCATAAGGCTCGGCGGAGATGATCGTCACCGAAATCTCGCGGCCGTTCGGCGCGGTGTAGGAGCGGGTCTCGCCCTCGGCGGCGCCGATCACAGCCGCACCGAGCGGGGAGTTCTCGGAGTACGTCTCGAGGTCCTTGTTGTCCGTCGAAGCAGCGCGGGTACCAATCAGGAAAGTCTCGCGGTCATCCTTGTCGCCGTTGTAGTAGACGTGCACCACGGTGCCGACGTGCGCAACGCCCTCGGCCACACCGGAGCGCTCCGTGGTGGAGTTCGCCAGGATCTCTGAGATCTGCTTGATGCGGGCCTCTTCCTGGTCCTGCTGCTCACGAGCCGCGTCGTAGCCGGCGTTCTCCTTCAGATCGCCTTCTTCGCGACGCTCGTTGATTTCGGCGGCGATGACTGGGCGGTTGTCGATGAGCTGCTGGAGCTCGGACTCCAGCTTTGCCTTCATCTCGGGGGTGATGTATTGCTGCTGAGTCTCAGCCATGGGGTCTTTTAGCTACCTTCCCTCATACGTAAAACGAGCCCGGGCCCCGAGTGGGCTGGGCATCGCTGGTGGTCTGGGCGCAGTTTATCACGGGCTTACGCCCGCGCACCGACGTAGGTTGAGGATGTGTCCATGTAGAACGGAATATCCTGCGAGCACCCGTAAATGCGTCCGGAGACCACCGGTTCGCGGGTGGGCACCTCCACCGCCAGCTGCTGGCGCTTCTCCCCGCCGGCGGGCAGGATCACCTCGCGCCGGCCGATTTCAGCGTGGTTGTAGTCCACGGCGAAAACGATGCAATACGAGTCCTTGGTGGTGTCTTTGCGGTTGACGTCGATGAACAGCCGCGCGGTCGAATCGTCGACGCGTTCTTGGGTGATGAATTCAGCAGTCACCGGACGCGACTGGGACCGCACAATTGCTTGGCCTGCCATCACGAGAACCAGCACCAGCATTGCGACTGCGAAGATCGCGACGACCTTGCCGCTTGCCCCCTTCGCCTCGCTGCCAGAAGCGCCGTAGCGCGACCGTTGGGTAGGCCTAGATGGAGTAGACACTGAGGTGGCCTCGCTCTTTCCGTAGTTGTCGTCGGGAAAATGAGTTTGCCAGTGATCGTACTAAGATGTTGCGGAGCTACTGCACCACCCCCTACGAAAGTTGGAACGTTAAGTGACTGGTCTTCGCCTCATGGCGGTTCACGCGCACCCCGACGACGAATCGTCGAAGGGTGCCGCAACGATGGCGAAGTACGCCGCAGAGGGCCACCGGGTGAAAGTAGTGACCTGCACTGACGGTCGCCGCGGCGATATTTTGAACCCCGCGATGGACCGTCCGGGCGTGCTAGAGAACATTCACAACGTCCGCCGCCAAGAAATGGCGGCAGCCGCCGAGGCCCTCGGCGTGGAGCACGAGTGGATGGGCTATGAGGATTCGGGCTTGCCGCAAGGAGACCCGCTGCCGCCGCTGCCCGAGGGCTCGTTCGCGGTGCAGCCGGTAGAAGAGGTGGCGAAGAAGCTCGTCGCCTCGATCAGGGATTTTCGCCCGCACGTGATCATCACCTACGACGAGAACGGTGGCTACCCGCACCCCGACCACTTGATGGTGCACGCTATTTCCATGGTGGCGTGGGAACGCGCCGGTGACCCGGATTTCGCTCCGGAGGCGGGCGAGCCCTGGGAGCCGCTCAAACTGTATTACTCCCACGGTTTCATCCTGCAGCGCATGGAGCTGCTGCACGACCTGCTGCTGGAGCAGGGCAAGACCAGCCCGTACGAGCTTATGATCAAGCGTTGGCGCGAAAACGAGGCTGACGTGATGCAGCGGGTGACCACCAGGGTGGACTGCGGCGACTACTTCGACTGCCGTGCGCGTGCTCTTGCCGCGCACGCCACCCAGATCGACCCGGCTGGCGCATTCTTGGCCAGCCCGATCGAAGACCAGCAGCGGGTGTGGCCGACGGAGGAGTTCGAGCTGGCCAAAACCCGCGTCGAGGTCACCTTGCCGGAGACCGACCTATTTGAAGGGATCGAGTAAATGGCTACTGAGACCATCGTGTTGCTTGCCCAGGCAGCGGCGGAGACGCCGTCGGGGCCAGACTTTGGCAAAGCCCAGCCGACGGGCCTTTTGCTGATTGTCTTTCTGGCAGTCATCGTTTTGTCGCTAGGCTACGCGTTCCACCGTCGCTTCTCGCGGTTTAACCGCCGCCGGGCGTTCGCCGAGATGCACGGCATCGACCCGTTTGACGAGCAAGCGGTTGACGCAGCCATGAAAGAAGCCGGGGTGCTGGACCGGCAGAAGCGCCGCCTGATTTAGTAAGCTGCATAAGTGTGACGGCGCTCGAAACTCTCCTGTACCCGATGTACGAGGCGCGTTTGCGTCGCCAGCTGCGCGGCAAGAAGCGCCCCAAGCACATCGCCGTGATGGCTGACGGCAACCGCCGTTGGGCGCGGGAATCGGGGCTGCCCGATATCTCCCACGGGCACCGGGCCGGCGGGGCCAAAATTGGTGAGTTGGTGAAATGGTCCGCTGAGATGGGCGTCGACGTGGTCACCATCTACCTGCTGTCAACGGAGAACTTGAAGCGCACCTCCGAAGAGGTGGAGGTGTTGTTCTCCATCATTTCGGACGTGATCGACGACCTCGCCACCGAGCACTACACCTGCCGGGTGAAGTTAGTGGGCCACTTGGATCTCCTCCCTCCGGACGTGGCGGAGCGCATGCAGCGCTCCGCCGACACCACAACAGAAAAAGGCGGGCTGACGGTCAACATCGCGGTGGGTTACGGCGGGAGGCAGGAGATTGTCGACGCTGTGCGGTCCCTCATCAACGCCGAAGCCGAGGCGGGCACCCCAGCACAAGATCTGGCTGAGCATGTCACCGTCGCGTCGATCGCGGAGCACCTGTACACCTCGGGCCAACCGGATCCGGATTTGGTCATCCGCACGTCAGGCGAACAGCGCCTGTCCGGGTTCTTGTTGTGGCAGGCAGCGTACTCGGAAATCTGGTTCACCGACACCTACTGGCCGGCATTCCGCAAAATCGACTTCCTGCGAGCACTGCGCGATTACTCGCAGCGCTCCCGGCGCTTCGGCAAGTAGCGCGCCTTACATTTTCCGCATCCGCACCCGCTGCACGGTGTGGTCGTGGCCTTTTCTCAAGACCAGCGACGCGCGCACTCTGGTCGGGAGGATGTTCTCCACCAGATTCGGCAGGTTGATTGTCTGCCACAACTCGCGCGCTTTGTACGCCGCTTGGGCATCGTCGAGGTCGGCGTACTCGGCGAAGTGCGCACCCGGCTCCCGGAATGCAGTGTGGCGAAGTTTGAGAAAGCGGTGGATGTACCAGCGTTCAATGTCCTCGGTTTTCGCGTCTACGTAGATAGAGAAGTCGAACAAGTCCGACACCATCAGCGTGGGGCCCGTTTGCAGCACGTTCAGCCCCTCCAGGATAAGAATGTCGGGCTTTCGCACCTCGATGTACTCGCCCGGCAAAATGTCGTAGGCCTTGTGTGAGTAGATCGGTGCGTGGACGAGGGGCTGGCCGGATTTGACCTCGGTGACGAAGCGCATGAGGTTTCTGCGGTCGTATGACTCTGGGAACCCCTTGCGGTGCATCAGGTTGCGCTCTTGTAGCACTTCGGTGGGGTAGAGGAAGCCGTCGGTAGTGATCAGGTCCACCCGGGGGTGCGAATCCCACCGTTGCAGAAGCACTTGGAGGACGCGGGCGGTGGTGGATTTCCCCACGGCGACCGAGCCGGCGACGCCGATGACAAACGGCACGTGGCCTGGGTCGCCCCCGATGAAGGTCTCAGTGGAGTTGATCAGCTTCTGCCGCGCTCGGACCTGAAGGTGGATAAGCCTGGAGATGGGCAAATAGATGTCCTCCACCTCCTGAAGGTCGAGGTTTTCACCGATGCCGCTCAGCGTGGTCAGCTCGGCTTCGGTGAGGACCTGCGGCATGGTGGCGCGCCGCTTTCTCCAATCGTCGCGGGAGAAATCGAGGTACGGGCTGGAATCACCGCCGCTTGATGCTCGGGACATGGAATCTATTGTCCCACTGGGGTGAGCTTGAGCGTGTGTGAGGGGAATATACTGCGTTAGACCGTCTGGAAATACACGAAGAAAGGACCGGGGCTGTGACTGAAGATCTCCGCTACCAGGATCTTGCAACCTACGACCCAGAAGTGCACGCCGCTATCGTCGGCGAGCTCGACCGCCAGCGCCACACGCTCGAGATGATCGCTTCCGAGAACTTTGTGCCGCGCAGCGTGCTGCAGGCGCAGGGCTCCGTCTTCACCAACAAGTACGCCGAGGGCTACCCGGGGCGCCGCTACTACGGCGGTTGCGAGAACGCCGACATCGTGGAGGATCTGGCGCGCGACCGCGCTAAGGAAGTGTTCGGCGCCAAGTACGCCAACGTCCAGCCGCACTCCGGTGCGCAGGCGAACGCTGCTGTGCTCATGGCGCTCGCTGAGCCGGGCGACACCATCCTCGGCCTGTCACTGGCCCACGGCGGCCACCTCACCCACGGCATGAAGATCAACTTCTCCGGCCGCCTCTACAACGTCGCCGCCTACGAGGTGGAAGAGGATACCCACCTCATCGACATGGACAAGCTGCGCGAGCAGGCCCGCGAGGTGAAGCCGAAGGTCATCATCGCCGGCTGGTCTGCCTACCCGCGCCAGGAAGATTTCGCCGAGTTCCGCTCGATCGCGGATGAGGTCGGCGCGTACCTATGGGTCGACATGGCGCACTTTGCCGGCCTTGTCGCGGCTGGTCTGCACCCGTCTCCGGTGCCGCACGCGCACGTGGTGTCTTCCACGGTGCACAAGACGCTCGGCGGGCCGCGCTCGGGCTTCATCCTCACCAACGATCTTGAGCTGCACAAGAAGCTCAACTCCGCTGTCTTCCCTGGCCAGCAGGGTGGCCCGCTGATGCACGTGGTGGCCGCCAAGGCGACCGCGTTTAAGATCGCCGGTTCCGAAGAGTTCAAGGAGCGCCAGCAGCGCACCCTCGACGGCGCCGCGATTCTCGCGGAGCGCCTGCTGCGCGACGACGCGCGCGAGGCCGGCGTCAGCGTCGTCTCCGGCGGCACTGATGTCCACTTGGTCCTCGTCGACCTGCGCAACTCGAAGATGGATGGTCAGCAGGCGGAGGACCTGCTGCACAAGGCCGGCATTACAGTCAACCGCAACGCCGTGCCGTTCGACCCGCGCCCGCCGGCCGTGACCTCCGGTCTGCGCATCGGCACCTCCGCGCTCGCGACCCGCGGCTTCGGCGACGAAGATTTCCGCGAGGTGGCCGATATTATCGCTGAAACCTTGATCAAGGGCGAGGAGGCCGATCTCGATGCGCTGGCGGCACGATCTGCTGCTCTCGGCGAGAAGTACCCGCTCTACCCGGGTATCGAAGATTGGAAGATGCTCTAGTCTTCAGCGTTCTTGGCGCGGGCTTCGCGCAGCCAGTCCGGCTGGTCGTCGAGCAGCGCCTTGATCTGCGCGGTAGTCAGCGGCTCATCCGCGCCGCTGGCCTTCAGCGCAGTAATTGAGATGCCCAGCTTGCGCGCAACCTCCGGCCTCGGGTGGGGGCCGTTGCGGCGCAGCGTCTGCAGCCACTGCGGCGGGTTGTCCTGCAACTCCCGCAGTTCGGCGTGGGTGACGGCGCCATCTTGGAAATCCTGCGGGGTGGCCGGCAGATAGATGCCGAGCTTCTTCGCCGCGGTGGCGGGCTTCATAGCGGTGCCGGATGGCTCACGATCGATCATGGTTCAAGACGGTAGCATCTTGGCCATGCTCACCATTGCGTTCGCTACCGGCACAGCGCCGGGGAAGTGGTTCCGGCGCTACGAGGAGCTGACGGGCATCCGCTTGACGACGATCCCGTCAGACGACCCTTTCTCCGAAACCTGTGACCTCGCGCTCGTCCGCCTGCCCGACGCGCGGGTAGGGGAGGACCACCACGTCGTGCGGCTCTACGAGGAAGCACTTGGGGTCGCCGTGCCGAAGGACTCCGAGATCGACCCGGCGGATGCTGGCAGCGAGATTGTGAACTACCGCTTCGACCCTGCCGAGAACCCCTCGGCGTCTGCCGACGCGCTACACAGCGCTCTTCAGGTCGTCGCGGCCAACGTTGGCGTTGCGTTCGCGCCGCTGCCTTTGCTCAAGGCGCTGAGTAAAAAGCAGGTTCAGGCGTTGGAGTACCCGGGGCCGAGCCCCGCTACCGAAATCGCGCTGGTGTGGTTGAAAGTGCGCGATGACGACGACATTCAGGACTTTGTTGGGGTGGCAAAAGGCAGGACGGTCAGGTCGTCGAGAAGCAACGCCCAACCCAAGCAATCCCGCAACCGGAAGCGCATCCGCCACCCCCGTTAGGGTGGGTGATGTGACAGTCGATCGCTGGGAATAGGCATAATGGACTGCAACCAACACTTAAAGAAAGGTAATGATTTTCGTGAATCGCAAGATTGCTGCATCTGCTGCTGCCCTGGCCTTGGCCGGCGGCCTGGTGGCTTGCTCCAATGACGACGCTGCAACCACCGCCACCGATGCCGTGACTTCGACCAACGTGGCAACCGAGACCGAGGCTTCCGCCACCGAGACGCTCTCTTCGACCGCGACCGAAACCGCGACGGAGACCTCTTCTTCCTCGTCTGAGACCGCGACCGAAACCGCGACCTCCACCAACACCGAGACCGAGACCGTCGCCGAGAGCGCTGCCGCTGGCGCCACCGAGGAGATCACCCTGGCTGACGGCTCCGCAGCCCTGGTTCCGGCCGGCGTCGTCGAGACCATGAACGAGTACGTCGCTTCTAACTGGGGCGAGCCGACCGCAGTCGAGGAGATCGACGGCGGCTGGGTTGTCACCTACGACAACGAGCACTACATCACCTGGAAGGAGTCCACCGGCGGCTCCCCGATCTGGGGCGAGATCGCCAACACCTGGCTCAACGACGTCCGCGGCGCTCGCACCGTCGGCTTCCCGCTGATGCCGGAGACCCCGAACACCGACGGTTCCGGCTGGAACCAGGAGTTCGAGAACGGCACCATCGACTGGTCCCGCGACGGCGGTGCAGACGCACCGTTTACCGCGACAATCGACGCGAAGTAAGCTCGACTCCTTACCAAACAAAAAGCTCCACCCAGCGTTTGCTGGGGTGGAGCTTTTTGTTTGCTTGCGGTCGGGTTTACCGCAACAATGGTGCGCGTGACACGCACGGAGAAGCAAGGCTTTCGTATTCGTCCGATCAAGCCCGAGGACTACCCGCAGGTCCGCCATATCTACGAGCTTGGCCTGAGCACCGGCAACGCCTCGTACGAAACGCAAGGCCAAACGTGGGAGGAATTTTCCCGCAAAAAGATCATTGAAACGGTCTTCGTCGCTGTCGACGAAGCGGATGATGCACGTGTGCTCGGTTGGGTGGCCGCCGCAAAGGCATCCACCCGCAGCGTCTTTCACGGGGTGGTGGAGGATTCGATCTACACCCACCCGGACGCTCGCGGTATGGGCGTCTCGGGCGCGCTGCTGGATACGCTGATCGATACCTGCATCGCCTTGCACAAGTGGTCGATCCACTCGTGGATCTTCCCCGAAAACAAAGGATCCGCGGGGCTGCACACGTCCCGCGGATTTGTGAAGGCCGGCACTTTCCACAACATGGCCAAGATGACGTACGGCGACCATGAGGGAACGTGGCGCGACTGCGATGTTTACGAGCTCATTCTGCCCATGTCCAAGGAGGACTAGCTCAAGTCTTCCTTCAGCGGCTCTTCTTTCACGGGAAGCAGCAGCAGAAGCGACAGCACAGCGAGCGGCACCATCAAGAGGAAAACCGGCGTGAGGCCGTCGTTGTAGCTGCTCAAGACCACGTCGCGCAGCGGTGCGGGCAGCTGGGTGACCAGCTCGGGGGTCAGGCTGTTGGCGCCGCCGTTGGCAAACTTCTCGCCGTAGGCCGCGCCCTCCGGGCCGAGCTGCGCCAGCGCTCCGGGCAGGCGCTCTTCGAGGTTGTCGCGCATGCCGTGGATAAACAGCGAACCCGACAGCGACGCACCGATCGCGGAGCCGATTTGGCGGAAGAAGTTGTTAGTGGAGGTCGCTGTGCCGACGATCTTCAGCGGGAACGAGTTCTGCACGATAAGAACCAGGACCTGCATGGTCAGGCCCAAGCCGAAGCCGAAGATGAACATGTAGACGCCGAGTCGCGTGAGCGTGGTTGTCACTTCGAGCTGCGAGAACATGTTGAGCGCCACCGCGGTGATCGCCATACCGATGATCGGGTAGAGCTTGTAGCGACCCGTTTTCGAGATGATGAAGCCCACACCCATGCCAGTGGCCAGCATGCCGATCACCATCGGCAGCATCATCAGGCCAGCCTCAGTCGGCGACAGCTCGTGCACCATCTGCAGGTAGGTGGGCAGGTACGCCAGCGAGGAGGTCATGGCGAAGCCGAGGACCGTGCCAGCCGCCGTGGTCAGCACCATGTTGCGGTTGGTGAACAGGCCAAGCGGGATGAGCGGGTCGTCGGCGCGCAGCTCGACAACGACGAACAAGACGGCGCCAACCAGCGCGATTGCAGACGTGGTGATGATGGTCGGCGACGACCACTCGTACTGGGTGCCGCCCCACGTGGTGGTGAGGATGAGCGAGGTGGTGGTCACCACCATGAGCAGGGTGCCCAGCCAATCCACGTCGAGGTTCTCGGTCGAGCCGCGGCGGATGCGCAGGACGGCTGAGGACACCGCCATTGCCAGGATGCCCAGCGGGATGTTCATCCACAGCGCCCAACGCCAACCGGGGCCGTCGGTGAACCAGCCGCCGAGCACCGGGCCCAAGACAGAGGAGACACCGAAGACTGCGCCCATCACGCCCATGTACTTGCCGCGCTCGCGGGCCGGGACGACTTCAGCGATGATCGACTGGGAGTTCACCATCATGCCGCCCGCGCCGAAGCCCTGGACAGCGCGGCCGACGATGAGCATCGTCATCGAGTTGGCGAACCCGCCGATGGTGGAGCCGATCACGAACAGCGCAATGCTGCCCACGTAGAGCCACTTGCGGCCGATAACGTCGCCGAGTTTGCCGTTGACAGGCATCGCGATCGTCATGGTGACCAAGAACGAGGAGATGACCCAGCTCATATGCTCCACGCCGCCGAGCTCGCCCACGATGGTGGGCAGCGCGGTGGAGAAGATCATCTGGCCCAGCGAGCTCATCAGCATGGTGAGCAGCAGGGCGGAGAAAATGAGCCCCACGTTGGGGGCTTCTTTGGTTTCTACCACGGTAATTCCTTTGCAAACTGGGTCAAGTTGTTGGCGTTGTGACGGATTTGGGTCACCGGGTCGCCCTCAGGTCGCGGGTTCCAAAAGTATTCGCCGGCGGCGCTGCGGAACAGCGCAATGATGGCGTGCACCTCTGACGCGTCGGTGTCGGAGGCGTCAAGGAGTCTGCGGTCGCCTGGAAAGCGTTCGTAGTGCTCAGTTAAGGCAGCCTCGAGGGCGGCAAGCGTTTCGTGCTGGCGCGCGATAGCGAGGTGCAGCAGCGCGGGGTTCGCTCCGATTAAGCGCCGGCGCTGTTCGCTTATCGACGGTTCCGTCCCCTCCGGCACCACCTCCACCGAAGAGATCACCAAGTCGAGAACGTTGACGCTCTGCGTCGAGCGGATGCGCTCCAGTGAGTCTGCGGTGAGTTGGAACGGCACGGGCCCTAGGACGGCCTCGTCCTTGGAGTCCATGTAGTTGAAGAACGTGCGCCGGGAGATGTCCGCTGCAGCGCAGACGTCTTCGACGGTGACGTTGTCGTATCCGTGTGCGTCAACGAGCGAACCCGCCTCGGCGATGATGCGCCGGCGGGTTTCCTCGCGTTTTCGTTGTCGATTTTGCACGGGGTGCAACATTACACCCGGTGCAAGTTTATCTGCCAGCCGAGAGCACGCCGGAGGCGACCGCCGCGCCGTTTTCGCTGTAAGTGACCTCAACAAGCCCCGGTTCTGGGATGCCGAAAGTCCACGTGCCGTCGCCGACAGCGCCGCCGGCGTCGATGAGCGCGGTGCAGCCGGTCAGGGGTAGGTGATCGAGGCGGTGCCGCCGCCGAAGTGCGCTACCGCCGGCCACGCCTTTACGCGCGCGGCAGGGTCGGCTGCGTTGATGGTGCCGGTGTAGGGGCCTTGAAAGGGAGCGTCGGCAAGCAACTGCTCCTTTGGCCGCGCAGTGACGGTGACCGTTTCGGGAACCGCTGTGACCGGATCTGGTGCGGGGTTGGCCGAGCGCCACGCGCCGGCAAGGGCGATCAGGATGCTGCGAGCGCCGAAACGCCGGCGGCAATCCACGGTTTGTTGGAGCCGCCGGCGTGACGCAGGTCGGAGAAGGAATCCGCCATTTAGTTGCGGTCGGTGTTCGCCATCGAGAGCACGTCGAGGCGCTTGTCCAGCTCTTCCTCGGTGAGCTTCTCGCCGTCCACGAAGCCCAAGTCGATGGTGGCTTGGCGGATGGTGATGCCCTCCTTGACGGCGTGCTTGGCAATCTTCGCCGCGTTCTCGTAGCCAATCGCGGAGTTCAGCGGAGTCACGATCGACGGGGAGGACTCGGCCAGGGTGCGCATGCGCTCGACGTTCGGCTCGATGCCGTCCACCAGGCGGGTCGCGAACTGGCGGGCGGTGTTGGCCAGCAGGCGGGAGGACTCCAGCACGTTGCGGGCCATGACCGGGATGAACACGTTGAGCTCGAACTGGCCCTGGGTGCCGGCGAACGCCACGGCTGCGTCGTTGCCGATCACCTGCGCGGAGACCTGGGTCGCGGTTTCGCACAGCACCGGGTTGACCTTGCCCGGCATGATGGACGAGCCCGGCTGCAGGTCCGGCAGGTGGATCTCGCCGATGCCGGCCAGCGGGCCGGAGCCCATCAGGCGGATGTCGTTGGCGATCTTGTACAGGCTCACCGCCACGGAGCGCATCGCGCCGGAGAACTCGACCAGGCCGTCGCGGTTGGCCTGCGCCTCAAAGTGGTTCTTCGCCTCTGAGAGCTGCTCGACACCGGTGAGCTTCACAAGCTCCTCGGTCACCTTCGCGCCGAACTCGGCGGGGGTGTTGATGCCGGTGCCCACAGCGGTGCCGCCGATCGCCAGCTCGCCGAGGTGGGGCAGGGTGTTCTCTACGCGCTCGATGCCCAGCTCGATCTGGCGGGCGTAACCGGAGAACTCCTGGCCCAGGGTGACCGGGGTGGCGTCCATCAGATGGGTGCGGCCGGACTTCACCACGTCGTGCCACTCGGCGGCCTTGCGCGAGAGCGACTCGTGGAGCACCTTCAGCGCCGGGATCAGGTCGTTTGCGGCGGCCTCGGTTGCCGCGACGTGGGTGGCGGTGGGGAAGGTGTCGTTGGAGGACTGGCCCATGTTGACGTGGTCGTTCGGGTGCACCTCAACGCCGTTTGCCTTCGCGATCGACGCGATGACCTCGTTGGTGTTCATGTTCGACGAGGTGCCGGAACCGGTCTGGAACACGTCGATGGGGAACTGGTCGTCGTGCTGGCCGTCGGCGATCTCCTTCGCCGCGGCGATAATCGCGTCAGCCTTCTCAGCGTCGAGGTTGCCCAGGTCCTTGTTCACCTGCGCGCAGGCTGCCTTCAGTAGGCCGAGCGCGCGAATCTGCTGCGCCTCGAGGCCACGGCCGGAGATTGGGAAATTTTCCACGGCGCGCTGAGTCTGGGCGCGCCAGAGCGCGTCCACGGGCACCTTGACCTCGCCCATGGTGTCATGCTCGATGCGGTATTCCTGATCAGCCATTATGTATCCTTTGCAACTATCTCGTGCACGCCCCACACTGCAAGGTGCGCGCGTGCCTGTCCATTGGACGATTATGCACGAACCAGACACGACGAGGAGGCGAAATGACCGAACACAGCGCCCGTAAAGCCCCCACTTTGAGGGACGCTCTGGTCGGGTGCGCGTCGCTGGTGGTTGCCGACGCGTTGCTCATCGCGCAAGCGTTCGCGCTGATGCGCCTTGAAGTCCCGCGCGCGGTGCTGCTCACGCTCTTCCCGTTGTTGATTCTGGTGGCGTTGGCGGTGCCCACCATTTTCCTGCTGCGCTACCTCAAGCGGCGCGGGATCCCCCTTGGGTTTGACCGGCTGGGTGCGAGAGGGTGGCACTTGCTGTGGGAGTTCCCAGTCGCAGTACTGTTCGCGGGTGCCGGGGCCGCGCTCATCGGCCCGCTGCTCGGCCTAGAGTCAACGGGGGAGACGACGTCCAACGACGGCTCCAACCTCGGCGTCGTCCTCACTCTTGTTGCGTACCTCGCGGTGGGGCCGTTCCTTGAGGAGATCGTTTTCCGACGCCTCGTGATGGGCTACCTGGACACGGTCGCCCCCGCTGCCGTGAGCGTCGTCGGCAGCGCGATTCTATTCGGCCTCGCGCACATCGCCCCGCCGGCGATGCTGTATACGGGGCTGATGGGCATAGCCCTGGCACTCTCAACTCGTTGGCATAAGTCGCTGTGGGCCGGGCTCATTTTGCACTTCTGCAACAACCTGCTCGTGCAGGCTGTCGTTGTGGGCGGGCTTTAGTTCGTCGGGTCGGAGTAGTCGATGACCGAGTACTCCTGCAGCTTGGCCAGCTTGTGCATGGACTCGACGTAACGAACTGTGCCGGACTTCGAGCGCATCACCAGTGAGCGCGTGGTCGCACCGTACTTGCGGTAGGACACGCCGCGCAGCATGTCGCCGTTGGTGACACCGGTGGCGGCGAAGTAGCAGTTGTCCGAGGTGACGAGGTCGTTGATCCCGAGCACCCGGTCCAGATCGTGGCCAGCGGCGAGTACCGCCTCGCGCTCTTCGTCGCTCTGCGGTGCGAGCATGCCCTGGATCTCGCCGCCGAGGCACTTCAGCGCGCACGCGGTCACGACACCCTCCGGGGTGCCGCCCACACCCATCGCGATATCAATAGAGCTGGTGTCCTGCGCTGCTGCGATCGCACCGGCAACGTCGCCGTCCATGATGAAGCGGACCTTCGCGCCGGCGTCGCGGATGTCGCGCACCAGCTGTTCGTGGCGCGGACGGTCCAGCACGACGACGGTGACTTCGTCGGGGCGGATGCCCTTTGCCTTGGCTACAGCATGGATGTTGGCGGCAACCGGGGCGGTGATGTCGATGCTGCCCGCAGCCTCGGGGCCGACGGCGATCTTGTTCATGTAGAACGCGTCTTTCGGGTTGAACATCGAGCCGCGGTCGGCGGCGGCGATAACGGAGATCGCGTTCGGGCGGCCCTCGGCCATCAGACGAGTGCCGTCCACCGGGTCGACCGCGAGGTCCACCTGGGCGCCTTGGCCGTTGCCGACCTGCTCGCCGTTGTAAAGCATCGGCGCTTCGTCCTTTTCACCCTCGCCGATCACGATGACGCCGTCCATGCTCACGGAGTTGATCATCTTGCGCATCGCGTCCACGGCGGCACCGTCGCCTTCGTTCTTCTTGCCGCGGCCGACCCAGCGCCCGGAGGCGAGCGCCGCCGCCTCGGTCACACGGACCAGCTCCATGGCGAGATTGCGGTCCGGGAAATATTCGGTCGTCGGTTCAGACATGCGGGGACATCCTCCTCAAGGCGGTGCGGTAAAAGACACCTTCATTCTGGCACTTTCTTCCACCAAGAACCGCAAATTTGGGGGATTCGGGGCCGGCGCGCCCCCGTGTCATACTGGTCTGCGTGGCAGACAAAGGGAAACCCCGCGTTTTTCAAGACGGCCGGGACATGTTCATCAACGTTGTCATCATCGTGGTGATGATGCTGATCGGTGTCGGTGCCACCGGGCTGTGTACCTACAACCCGGGACGGCCGGAAAACGGTCCCGTGCAGGAAGTCGACGCGCGCACGTTCCTCGGTCTCGAATCCAGAGCGACAAATTTCCCGATCCGCTACCCGGACACGCCTGAGGGCTGGGTAGCCAACTCAGCGCGCCGCACCATGATCGACCAGCAGCCCGCACCCGTGGTGGGGTGGGTCACCGCCGACGGCGGCTTTTTGCAGATGACTCAGACGGGGGCAGACATTGAGACCGCCATCGCGGCGCAGGATTCGGCGCTGCGCCCGAACGAGCAAACAACGACTATCGACGGTCGCGAGGTGCGTGTCTTAAGCGCCGACGACCCGGCAGTGCGCCCCTTATGGGCCGTCGATGCCGGGGACGCCCGCTTGGTGGTGACCGGCGCCGGCACGGAAGACGAGTTTGTAACGCTCATCAGCGCGGCGCTTCAGGCCGCCCCGATCGATCCGAACGGCGACGCTTAATCTTCGCGGCTCTCCCGTTCAGCGATCGCGGCCTCCACGCGCTCGGAGGCGTTGTGAAGTAGGACCTCGCAGCGCTTCGCCAGGCTCTCGCCGCGCTCCCAGTATTTCAGCGATTCGTCCAGGCTCATCTGCCCGAGCTCGAGAATCTTCACCGTTTCAATCAGTTCCGCGCGCGCATCTTCGTAGTTCAGCATCTCCGGATCCGGGAACGCGTTCTCGCCAGCTTGACCTGCCCCGAAGGTGGTATCTGCCATGGGTATCTCCTGTTTCGTCTGTAAAAAGGTCGGGTTGTAGTTAGTCGGCTTGGGTGACGCCCATTGACGCGGCCGAAATCGAGCCGTCGCCGACGCGGATGCGCAGTTGCGACCCCGGCGGCGACTGCTCGATGGAGGTGACGACCTCCGGCCCAGAGCCGTCGCGGGGGAGGACCTGGACTACCGCGTAGCCGCGGGCAAGGGTTGCCGACGGGCCCAGGGTGGCCACTTGCGAGCGAAGCGCGCTCACCGTCGACGTCTGCTGGGCGAGGTAGTGGGTGAGTTCGCGCCGGATCCGGGAGACTTCGCGATCTATCTCCTCGCGACGCTGGGCGATGGCACCGAGTGGGTTCGCAAGCGAGGGTCGTGAGCGCACGTCGGCAAGCGCCTGCTGCTCACGCTGCACCCAGCTGCGAAGTGCTGCGGCGCTGCGGCGGCGCGCCTCTGCGACGAGCGCGATTTCCTCGGCCATGTCGGGCACGACGCGCTTAGCGGCATCGGTAGGGGTGGCGGCGCGGACGTCCGCCACGTTGTCTAGGACGGGGTTGTCCGGCTCGTGACCGATAGCGGAGACGACCGGTGTGGCAGCAGCCGCGACTGCCCGTTGGAGTGCCTCCTCGGAGAAGGGGAGGAGGTCCTCCACTGAGCCGCCGCCGCGGGCAATGATGATGACATCCACGCCTGGATCGGCGTCGAGCTTCTGCAGCGCCGCAATGACCTCGGGCACCGTGCGCGGGCCTTGCACCGCGGTGTTGACCACCTCGAACCGGACTGCGGGCCAGCGTGCCTGCGCCACCGAGAGCACGTCGCGCTCCGCGGCGGATCCGCGCCCGGTGATCAGCCCCACCTTGTTTGGTAGGTACGGCAGTGGACGCTTGCGGGCCGGATCGAACAGACCCTCGCCAGCAAGGCGGTGGCGCAATTCCTCGATGCGCGCCAGAAGCTCGCCAGCGCCGACGTGTCTGATCTCCGTGACCCGCAGCGAAAAAGACCCGCGCTGTGTGAAGAAGTTGGGTTTGCCGTGGATGACAACGTGATCGCCGTCGCGTGGCGGGCTTGCCATCGAGGTCAGAAGCTTCGTATCTGCGATCAGCTCTACGCTGGCCTCAGCCTGAGTGTCGCGCAGCGTGAGGTAGGAGTAGCTCCAGTTCGGCTTGGTCTTGACTTGGGTAAGTTGCCCCTCGACCCAGATGAAGCCGAGCCGTTCAACCCAACCCTTCACGCTGGTGTTGAGTTTGGCCACGCTCCACGGCGCCTCCGCGGTGCTTTTGGGATCAGCCACCTTGCTCCTCCTTCGTTTCGCCCCAAGGATAGGCCAGCGGTTTTTCTTGCTAGGGATTTAGACGCCACTTCGGTAGGGTCGGTTCCATGACGGATCAAGGTCAGGGCAAAACCCTGCTTCTCGCCTCCCCCCGCGGTTACTGCGCGGGCGTTGACCGCGCGGTGGAGACTGTCGAGCGTGCGCTGGAGAAATACGGCGAACCGATCTACGTGCGTAAGGAAATCGTCCACAACAAGTACGTGGTGAAGACGCTCCAGCAGCGCGGCGCGATCTTCGTCGAGGAAACCGACGAGGTGCCGGAAGGCGCGCACGTGGTGTTCTCTGCTCACGGCGTGTCACCCGCAGTGCGCGAGTCTGCGGCGCAGCGCAACCTGCTGGCGCTGGACGCGTCCTGCCCATTGGTGACCAAGGTGCACAACGAGGCTAAGCGGTTCGCCCGCGACGGTTACCAGATTCTGCTGGTTGGTCACGAGGGCCACGAAGAGGTCGAGGGTACCGCTGGCGAGGCGCCCGAGGTCACCCACCTCGTCGACGGTGTGGAGGGTGTCGCTGCGTTGCCCGACTTCCCGGAAGACCAGCCGCTGGTGTGGTTGTCGCAGACGACGTTGTCGGTGGATGAGACGATGGAGATCGTCGAAAAGCTGAAAGAGCGGTTCCCGCACCTGCAGGATCCGCCGAGCGACGACATTTGTTACGCCACGCAGAACCGCCAGGCCGCGGTGAAGAACATTGCGCCGCGCTGTGATCTTGTCATCGTTGTAGGTTCGCAGAACTCCTCGAACTCCAAGCGGTTGGTGGAAGTCGCGCTCGAGGCGGGCGCGAAGGCGTCCCATCTGGTGGACTATCCCCACCAGATCGACGACGCCTGGCTGGAAGGTGTGGAAACGGTCGGGCTGACCTCGGGCGCATCCGTGCCGGAGATCTTGGTGCAGGAAGTGGTCGCCTACCTCGGCGAGCGCGGATTCACCAACGTAGATGAGGTGACCACCACGGTCGAGACCATCACGTTCGCTCTTCCGCGCGACCTTCGCGCCCGCAAGGCCTAGCCCGCAAGGGGCTTAGCGCCGAGTTGAGCGCGCCCGCTCGCGGCGCACAAGTTCTTGCACGGATACGCTGCGAGAAGACGCTGCCTGGTCTGCTGCGCGCCGGTTTGAAGACGACACGCGCCGGCGTTCCCGCGCCTCGCGCGCCGCGATCACGCGGTTTTGCCGCTTGATCAGCTGGATTCGGGCGATTCCTATCAACGCTGAAATGAGTGTGACGAAGAACAGCCACGGGAATAGCTCCACCAGCGGGTAGACCACGAGGAGTTGCGCGGCGCGCGAGGATGCGCCTTCGCCTGCGAGCTGGTCTTTGCCAATTAACAGGCCGGAGGCCACCACCGCGACAAGGAAAAGCAGCGGAGCGGTGACCACGGTGAGGAAGACGCCGCGCGGGTTGACAAAGAGCGTGGTGATGATGACTGCTGCGGCGAAGAGCGCCAGAAGCGGCCACGTGATGGCCCCGGCGCTGACTGCGAGCAATGCGCCGGTGAACAGCGCCGCGGCGTTAATCGCGATCGCGGAGCCGGTTGGAAGGCCCATAAATGCAGCAGACACGGTTGATTAGTCTAGCTTGTTGTTTTTCACCGTTTTTTCAAACGTGTCCGCGATCCTCTTCCCGCCCGCTTTGCGCAGCTCGTTGCTACGGTCGCGCAGCTTTTGCCAACTCGTCGAGCCGTGGCCGGGCTGGGGTGCGTCCACAACCTCGTCCATAACCGGGGCGGTGGACCATTCGCGCTCCTCGCGCCACTGGCGGCGGGTGTGCACCGACTCCTCCTGCTCGATCTGCGCGATGGCGAGGCCCTCCGGCGTAAAGAAGTCCAGCTCGTCGGCGGTGCGCTCGCCGGAGTGGATGCGCAGCATGTCCAGCATGTAGCGGTACGTGACCGCAACCATCGCTGCTACCGGCACGGCCAGGAAAGCGCCGACGAGTCCGAACAGGCCGCCGCCGACGGTGACAGAGATCAAGACAATGACCGGGTGGAGGTCCATGGCGCGGGACTGCAGCATGGGGGAGAGGATGTTGCCCTCGAGCTGCTGCACGGCAATCACGATGGCGAGCACGATGAGCGCCTTGGTGAAGCCGAGGGAGACCAGGGCGATCAGCACGGCCAAGGCTCCGGCGACGACCGCGCCCACGATCGGGATGAACCCGGCCAGGAACGTAATCACAGACAGGGTGAACGCCATCGGTACTCCGACGATCCAGATGCCGATGCCGATAAACAGGGCGTCGATAAGCGACACTATCGCTTGGGCACGAATGAAACCTGAAAGGGTGTTCCAGGCGCGGGTGAGCAGCTCCGTGGCGTGCAGACCGCTGCGGCCGCCGGTGGCCGAGCGCAGCCAGGGCAGGAAGCGGTGGCCGTCTTTCAGAAAAAAGAACGTCAGAACGATGATGACCATGAGGGTCACGCTCAGGCCAGCCGCGGAGCTGATGCCTGAGAACACGCCGCCCGCGATCGCCCCAGCCTGGTTCTGGATCCAGCCGGAGATGTCGTTGACCACCTCGTTAATGCTGTCGGGGTCCACATTGAGCGGCGGGCCCTGCAGCCAAAGCTGGAGGCGTTGCACACCCTCGAACGCCTGGAGGTAAAGGACCTGGGAGTGGTTGACCACGTCCGGCGCGATAAGCATGAAGATAGCCGCGAGTAGCGCGATGAACCCCAGCATTGTGAACATGGCGGCGAATCCGGACGGCACCTTGTGGTTTCTCAGCCAGGTGGACACCGGTGCGAGCACCGTGCAAATGATTAGCGCGAGGATCATCGGCAAAATACCGGCCCAAAAAGCGCCGATGATGCGAGCGAGGGCGTAGAGGAACACCGCGATGATGAGAATGCGCAGCGTGAACATCGCGGTGGACTTCACCCACTGGTTCATCACAATGCCGCGGTCAATGCGGTCGTTGCTTGCTGGCCGCTGGGTGGGGATTTGCTCCGCCGCTGCATTCTCGTTGCTCGCACTCACTCGCACCATTGTGCACGATGAACCGGTCGAATGCCACGGTCTTCGGTGGACTAGGATGAGCCAGCGTGAGCCTTACTCTTGGAATCGTCGGTCTGCCGAATGTTGGAAAGTCCACCCTGTTCAACGCGCTGACGCGCAACGACGTGCTGGCGGCGAACTACCCGTTCGCAACCATCGAGCCGAACGTCGGCCTGGTGGAGCTGCCGGACCCGCGCCTGACGCGGTTGGCGGAGATTTTCGCGTCGGAGCGCATCCTGCCCGCAACCGTGTCGTTCGTCGACATCGCCGGCATTGTCAAGGGTGCCTCCGAGGGCGAGGGTATGGGCAACGCGTTTCTGGCGAACATCCGCGAGGCCGACGCGATCTGCCAGGTGGTCCGCGCGTTTAGCGACGACAACGTGATCCACGTCGACGGCAAAGTGGATCCCGCCAACGACATCTCCGTGATCAACACCGAGCTCATACTGGCTGACTTGCAGACAATTGAGAAGGCGCTGCCGCGGCTGGAAAAGGAAGGCCGCAAGGACAAAGACGTTGCAGCGCAGGCGGAGGAAGCCAAGAAGGCGCAGGCAATTCTTGAGGACGACCGCACGCTCTTCGCCGCGTCCAAGTCCGGGGATATCGACCTCGGTCTCCTTCACCACCTGCACCTGATGACCGCGAAGCCGTTCCTCTACGTGTTCAACTCCGATGAGGCAGTGCTTACCGACGAGGCGAAGAAGCAACAGCTGCGCGACCTCGTTGCTCCTGCCGAGGCCGTCTTCCTCGACGCCCAGACCGAGACCGAGCTTCTGGAACTGGACGAAGAGGATGCCGCCGAGCTGCTCGCTGCCGTCGGCCAAGACGAGCCCGGCTTGCAGACGCTGGCCAAGGCCGGTTTCGACACCCTCGGCCTGCAGACGTACCTCACCGCCGGCCCGAAGGAAGCCCGCGCGTGGACGATCCGCAAGGGCGACACTGCGCCGAAGGCTGCCGGCGTGATCCACACCGACTTTGAGAAAGGCTTTATCAAGGCTGAGATCGTCGCGTTCGACGACTTGGACTCCCTCGGTTCGATGGCCGAGGCCCGCGCGCACGGCAAAGTCCGCCAAGAAGGCAAGGACTACGTTATGGCTGATGGGGACGTCGTCGAGTTTCGTTTCAATGTAACCTAAATACGCTATGAATAGCGTATGACTACACGCGCTGCTATTTACCTCCGTATCTCGTTAGATGCTGCCATGGACGGCCTCGCCATCGACCGGCAGCGTCAGGACTGCGAAGCCCTCGCCGAGCAACGCGGCTGGGACGTCGTGCATACCTACGTCGATCAATCGATCTCTGCATCAAAGAAGGACGTGGACCGTCCCGACTACGACGCGATGGTGGCGTCTTTTGATCGCGGCGAGATCGACGCGATCATTTGCTGGGACCTCGACCGCCTCACACGGCAGCCCTGGCAGCTCGAAGAGTGGACCGACAGGGCGGAAGAGCAGAGGCTGAAACTCGTCACCGCGAACGGTGATGCTGACCTTGCCACCGACGGCGGCAGAATGTACGCGCGTATCAAAGCAGCCGTGGCGCGCGGCGAGATCGAGCGAAAAAGCATGCGCCAATCCCGTGCGCAACAGCAGCGCGCCGAGCAGGGCCGCTGGTACTCCGGCGGTGTGCGCCCGATCGGCTACACCTCCACCGGCGAGATCATCCCATCCGAAGCCGCCGCCGTGCTCGGGAGACTGTTATGACCCCCAAAAAGCGCACTCGGCAGTTTGCAGCGCTGCTGATTGCCTCTGCTCTGAGCGTTTCCGTATCTAACTCAGCCGTTGCTTCCGCAGAAGAATTCCAAGACCACGGCGCCAAGGGAGGCTTTGCTTCCGGTGTGATGGCCGAGCTACTCGGCGAGGCAGCACCAGCCTTCACAACCTACTGGGCATCTGCCGGCCGGAAAGTTTGCTACCCTGCAGGTGGCGGTACCTGGGAGTACGGATTCTGGAACGCTAAGGCGCGTTCTTATTTCACCGTGAATCGGTGCCATACTTCGACTGTGACCGTCAACGGCAGAACGCAACGAAGCATCAACACCCGCGGCGGCCAGAAGTCGATCGCCGAGCTTTGGGCAACGAATTTGCCGGGCACTAAGGACAGCTACTACTACAACTTCTGCTAGAACTCATGCGCATTCGACCCCTAGTACTTGGGCTTTTGAGCCTACTTCTTGCTGCAGTCATCGCGACTACTGGGTGGCTGCTGACAGCCCTGGTTGACTCCACCAAGCCCTTGTCCTTAGGGGTCGAATCAACCTTTAGTCTTGACTACGTCGAGCCTAAGACTTCACTCGCGGAGGAACTTGAGTCAGACTACGCACCGACGGTAATCCGTAACTCACTGGTTTCATTGGCCGAGCAGAACGGCTACTACATCTACCGGCTGACTGGCACCGATGACGCAAGCGGGACTTCTCACGAGGTTTTCATCCCGCTGGAGCAAAATTATCCAGCACCGGAACGCATTCCCCGGCTCAACCGGCCGGATGCCTTGAGCCAAGCGGCCAGTGAGCTTGGGTCGCTGGATTACCACGGTGACTACGTCTTGGTTCCCAAAGCAACGGGTGGCAATGCGAACCACTTCTACGAATCGGCCAGGAATGACGGGCTCAGGCTAAGCGAAAAGACGCAGTTCCTTCACCTCATCCAATCGGTCGTATTCCGCCTGCCCGCGTTGGTGGCGATCCTGTTTCTATTTGTCGTTTCCCTTTTTGCCCTGGTATTTGTTCTTCGGGTTTCCGGTCTTAGATTGGCAGCGCTGCGCACAATAAATGGCGGGCACCGCAGTCAAAAAGGCAATTGGCGGCAATGGACCTTTGTCATCCTCCCGCACCTAGTTCTCATTGGCCTTGCGAGTACATTCCTCGCCCGCCAAGGGAGCTATTCTTTTGCCCTCCTGTTCCTCAGGTTCTACGCCGCCGGGATAGGCTTGGCCCTGGCTACCACCGGTTTGGCCGTAGCCGTCACCGCCCCATTGTTGCGCCGCGCAGTAGCGCTGCTGGCGCAGCGTGCCCCCGCAGAGAAGGCGGCGGGAAAAGCGCTGAAAGTAATTTCGGTCTTTACCTGCGTGACCTTTGTAGCAGCGGGTCTTAGCTCAGCGGCTGCGCTCCGCTCCTACCAGCAGGAATCCGAGGCCCAGCAGACCTGGAAATCTCTCGCGGAGTTTGGAGCCTTGCATTTTTCAGCCAACTTCGACGGCCCTGCTGGCCGCGTGGAAGGAGGCGAGCTCTTGCCGCCCAGTCTGCAGCAGAACTTCCGCGACTTCGCGCTCAGCTGGGAACGGGAGCACGGGGCTGTCCTCAGCCATACTTTGCCGAAAGAAGGTACCGGTGTGCCGGACTCCTGCCCCGTGGCACTTGCCAACCGCCAATGGCACGATCTGCAGGATTATCAGTTCCGTCCCGGAGACGACAACCACTCGGTCGACTATTCCGCAGCCCAAGAGCATTTCGCAGCTTCCGTGGATCTGTGGGCTCAGGAATCCGGCGACCTGCTCCTTAAATCTGCGCAAATTGGTCCGGTCAGTGCCGATCATGCGGTCGGATTCATTAGTGGAACAATGTCGGGGGAACTGGTTCCCGGCGATTGTTTTTACGTGCTTGAAACGGACGATCTATCCGGCTTCGACGCAGACTTCCTAAGCTCCACAGCTTCGAGTGAAAATTTGCTCTTCGCGGATTTCTCGGAACTGGGTCCAGAACTTACCGCTGCCGGCCTCGAAGGCTACGTCTACCCGGTACGCGCCGCCGATCGCGGTCTGGCCGAACTAGTAGCCAGCACGGCGCTGTTCTGGCTGAGTATCCTGAGCGCCCTCGGAGCTTTGCTCGCCACGCTTGCGGCCTTGATAGTCCAGGCGCGCATCCAGCTCCGAGTTCACCGTCGCCTCCTGGTACTCCTCCACAGCGCTGGGCAATCACCGGACAAAACAATGTGGCGACTATTCAAAAGCCAACTGGTCAGCCTGACAGTTGTCGTCATATTGTCCGTCCTGGCTCCGCTACTGCTTCCCAACCCGTTCCTCTACACCTTCACCGCGCTAAGCTGCCTTGTCTTAATCGTCTACCTCGGTTTTGTCCGTCTCAGTATTTCTCAGCACATGTCCGCCTCCCCTAGGAGTCACAATGTCATTGGCTAGCCCCAATCAGTCCCCCACTCTGCCGCCGGAGATTTCCACCTCTCATCTCTGTCTCGCCGCGGAGTCGACTTTTTCTGTGGGGCGCAGCACGCGGATGGTGAAGAAGTCCCTCGTGGAAAATGCAACGTTTTCCCTACCCGGGCCAGGCTTTGTCGCCATCTGTGGAGCCAGCGGTTCCGGAAAGACTTTGCTGCTCAACACCTTGGCCGGGCTCCTGCCGCCGGCGGACGGCCTCCTCCGGATAGACGGTGAGAATGCCTCCGCGTGGAGGATGAAGCGGAGGCGGAGGTTCTGGCGAGAACGCGCAGCGATAATCCACCAAGACCACGGAATCATTCCCGAACTAAGCTGCGAAGATAACCTCACCCTCGGGCTATCCAGGAAGCAATACTCCAAAGAAGAATTGCTGCACTCCCTCGGCGAAGTCGGTCTTGATGTCCCCTTCGACGGGCCGGCAGCTATTCTCAGCGGAGGCGAGCAGCAGCGGCTGGCGATCGCCCGAGCCCTGCTCCGCGGCGCGGCTTATGTGTTCGCTGACGAGCCGACCGCCTCCCTCGACCCCACTAACCGCGACCAAGTTATCGCGCTCCTGCGGCGAGCTGCGGACGGGGGCGCACTCGTTCTGGCCGCCACGCACGATGCCGCAGTTATTGCTGCCGCTGACAGCACCTTGCGCATCAATGATCGCCAGGTCACAGTCTCCGGCTCTGCGCGGGATTAAATCGCGATGCCCGCGGCCTTGGCCACCTTCCGGTACCCGGCCGCATGGTCCGCGACGCTGGCGTGGGCGTTGAGTCCGCTGGGGTTGTCGAGCACGGGCCTGACCCCCGGAAAGTAGACACGTCGGGGGTTAGCTATGCTGCTTGGGTCGGCGTAGCTGATGTGAGTGCTTCGAAGTCATTGGGGGCTAGAAAGTTGCACCAGGAGTGCCGTCTGCGGGTGTTGTAGCGCATGCACCACCGGAAGACTTCTTGGCGACTGATGTCGAAGTGGTCGAATTTCGTGCGCGGTGAACCCGCCCGCCAGGAGGTGCTTGAAGTCGCTCTCGACTGGATCGCTCAGCGTGACGGCGTGAGCATCGATAACTACATGGCCAAGCACCGCGATGACGAGGACTGCAAGGAGCTGCAGACGTACTTCACCACCGTCATCGACTGGGCCGCAAGCGTGTTCAAGATGACGGACAGTTCCATGCGTGGAATCGCGTGGAACAAGCTCTATGAGCAGTACGGCGACAAGGGCTACGACGCAGCAAAGATGACCGCCGAAGCACGCGAGCTGCTTTCCGACTCGCAGGTCCAGTCGAAGAAGGGTATCTACGAGTACCTGCTCGGCGGCAAGAAAGAGACGCGGCTGCTTAACGTGCGTGTCTTCACTGAGGCTGTCAAAAAGCGCGTGTACAAGCGCCAGACAGACGCCGCCGAGAAGAACGGTGTGTCCAACTGCTCCTACTGCGCTATCGGCCTCGACGAGAAGAAGGAGAAGATCTGGCCGCTCAAGGATATGGACGCTGATCACGTCACCGCATGGTCGAAGGGCGGCAAGACCGAGGAAAGCAACTGCGAGCTGCTCTGCAAGTCCCACAATCGCGCCAAAGGTAACGCTTAACCAGCGGCGACGCGGGGATCTAACAATGCTGCGTCGCTAGCGCTCGCACCCGGTAAGCCGAGCATCAGGCTGCGCTAGCGACGCCCGGCGCACATGAGTGCTGCGCTGCTGGGATACGCCTGCGACCGGCAGAGCCGGACCGAATACGGGATTGACCGTGTACACCCCGTATTCGTGCAAAGGAGCACTGCCATGTCCACTCATTCCCACACGCTTGCATCCCACGGCGAGATCCTCGCGAACCTCCCCGGCATCCTCGGATTCTACCCGAACAACTCGCTGATCCTCGCGTTCTTCGTCGACGACGAGGGCGTCGACACCATCCGCCTCGGCCCGGTCGCGCGGTTCGACCTGGACGAAGCTGTTGCAAAGCTCACCGAGAGCCGCGAGCGGTTCGCAGCGTGGGTCCACCACCTCGAACTCGACGCTGTTATCGCGTACATGATCAGCGACGACATTGCGCAGCCGGTCTTTGACGAGACGGCAACGTATCTCACTAGTGGGGCAGTGCACCTACCGCCGCTGCTCGGGGTGGTGCAGGTGCCCGAGATCGTCACCGGGGCTGCGTGGTGGTCTGTGTATCAGCATCCGCTCATCGATGAGCCGCGCCACGGTGTTGTCGGCGAGGTCGCCGCATCGGCGGCGCTGCGCCAGATGCTAGAGCACACCGGCGAGCTGCCGGAACCGAGCAAAGACGACATCGAAGCACGGTTGAACAGCACCGATCACGGCATCGACGCTGCCGAGCACGCCGACATCATCGAAGACGCGCTGGCGTATATCCCGCCCATGTTCGCGGACGTGCTGCAGCGTGAATACGAGCAGGCGGCGGCAGGGATCACCCAGCCGAGCACTCGTGCTGTTCGGTCTGCGCTGAAATGCTTCACCACGCCGCGCTTGCGAGACACGCTGCTCGCAGCGCTGCTCGATGAGCCGCAGGCTGGCCTTGCGTTCATAGAGCAGGTTATGCGCGCTGTCCCGACCAGCTGGCCGGGGATGCGGGCGCAGCTCACCGCCACTGTTGCCGTGCTCGCTCACGCCACAGGCCAGCCGGGACTAGCTGGCGTGGCTGCGCAGCGAGCCACCGAGATCGGACCAGACGAGAATTTCCCGTCTCTGGTGGCCAAGCTGACCGACATTGGCCAGGGCGAGCGGATGGTCGAACTCGTCCGCGAGGGCGCTGAGAAGACCCGCACGATCTTGTTCACCGAGTAACACCACACACCCCGTTGCAGCGATGCAACGGGGTTTCTTTTTCTCGCGGGGCCGTGGCCAGCAGAGATGCACACCTAGCGGGGCGGGGGAGAACCCCCTAGACAGCAGAGCTGTCTCCAACAGACGGATTGACCATCCATCCGAACAAGGAGGCACCTGATGCGCGACATCACCCACACCGACCTGGAACTGCTCTACCAGCTCGCCGACGGCATCGACGGCGAGGACGCCGATCCGGGCGCAGCACAAGAACTGCGCGACCTAGAGGCGGCAGGCACACCGCTGCCCTGGGCAGTGCTGTAACGACAGCTCAACCCCCGCAGCGGCAAAGCCGCTGCTTAAGTACCCAAATTGCACGGCAAATCACACCCACTCACGTAAGGAGAACCATCATGTCCAACCCCTTCAACAACGGCACCATCGTCGGCAACGCAGCTCGCGCACCCAAGCTGTTCGAGCACACAAACGGCGGCGCGACGGTGAAGCTCAGCGTCTATGCGCGCAACACCTTCAAGAACAAGTCCACCGGCAAGGTGGAAAGCGAGATCGTGGAGCTGACCGGCTACGTCCAGGACGCCGCGAACCCCGGTGTGTTCGGCTGCATCGGCTCCGGCGATCGCGTTGCGGTGAGCTACTCGCTCAAGACCGACGTCTACACCGACAAGGACGGTGTGAAGCAGTACCCGCTGGTGGCGCGCATCGACACGGTGCAGCTGATCGATTCCAAGAAGGAGTCCGCTGCTCGCGCTGCCCGTCGCGGAGGCGAGGCGGCGACCGCCGCCCTGGCTGGCGCTGAGGGCGAAGAAGTACCGTTCTAACTACGAAACCCCGCAGGGAAACCTGCGGGGTTATTTTTTCAACCATTTCACACGCCAATTTGCTGCGAATCACTTGTGCAGTTTTACGGTGCAGTGGTGCGGTGCTTTTACTGGCGTTTCTGCTGCGCAACTCACTGCACTATGTAGTGTCTGTGACATTTCATTAACACGTAGGTTGCACTGTGTATTGGGCACCCATTTCATCGACACGTTTACTGCGCAATCAAATGCCCTGTCACTTTAATGACATGTGAATTGGGCAGTGAAGTGGTTTGTCATCCTATTGACACCTTTACTACGCAACAGAATGACAACGACATTCTGTCGGCCCTTCTACGGACATCTCTTCTGCGCAGCACATGCCCCGTCGTACACACCGACGTGCTGCGCACTATCTCCGCCACTCAACAGGCCAATTCACTGCGCAACGTAGTGACACCGGCCCCGCCTAGCCGAGATTTCTTCGATTTTCGCTGAATATCAGCCGTTTACCCGCCGCCAATGACCTACGACGCCGACGGCCCCCTGTTAGGCCCGCAGAAGGCCGTACAGGGCAGGGGAGAGCAGTGCTACAACTCCATACCGCCATCACGATCACGCTGCTGTTGCTGCTGGCGGCGCTTCTCGATGCGCTCGCGTGCACGCTGCTGCGCCCCGCCCTTCTTGCCTGAGGTCTGCGACTGCCTGAACAGCGTGTAACGCTCAAGCAACTCTGGGCTGCGATGCAGTTCTTGCACCAGGAACTTCTTATCCAAGTGCTCCAACTGTTGTCCTGACTTCACCGCTTCTTCGATGATGATGCGGCTTCATCTTCGGCGTCCGTGTGCGCGTTGCGGCGGATCTGATCAGCCTCATCGCGGGCATCCTTGCGCGTTACTGCAGCGTCGCGTGTGGCCTCGTCGCGGATGCTCGTGGCCTCATCTCGTGCTTTGCTGCGGATCGTCTCGGCGTCGCGCTCAGCCTGCTTACGGGCCTCGTCGGTCTTGCGAGTGATCGTCTCTGCTTCGCTGCGAGCTGCGGCTGTAATATCGCCCGCCTTGGCCCGCGCAGTCTCTTCGGCTCGTTCGAGCAGCTCGTCTGCTTGCGCTTCGGCCAGGCCCAACTCCTGCTCAGCATCCTTGCGTGCTTCGCTGCGGATCTCTTCGGCTTCTTGCTCGGCCTTCTCGCGTGCTTCCTTGAGCACACGCTCGGCAACCTCGCGAGCCTGTGCTTCAGCATTCTCCTGTACGCGCTGGGCTGCTTCGCGGGCTTCTTGCGCCTGTTCAAGTTCCTTAGCAGCCTGCTCGCGGTCACGATCAATTGCGTCCATGTCGCGCTGCACGGATCGCTTCTTGACTTCCACATCATCCTCGCGCTTGGCGAGATCGCGCTCCCGGTCTTGTTGCTCGGTGTAGCGGTCGAGGTTGAGTGACTCGTCATGACGTTCGGAGACTTCTAGTTCCACCGGATAGCCGAGCGAGTGCATGTGTTCGCGCAGGCCCCGTTGCGCGTCGATGAACTTCTGGTTACCCGAGATCTGCTTGCCCTTCTTCGGGCCGGATGTGTACCGCACTGAGGTGTCAGTGTTGTACGCGATGCCGGGGCGGCAACGGAGCTTGTCGGGATCTTCGGGCTTCGGTGAGAACGTATCCGCCTGGAACTGGATGTGTGGCGTTGATTCGTCAAAGTTCATATCACCGCCAGCGACTGCGTCGATACCGCCGGGGATGAAGTTTTCTGCAAGCCAGCGCATTGACTCTTCGAGGTACTGCTTTGCTTCCTCGTAGTCGCGGGCGACATAGCGCGGACGTTTCACTTCGCGCCCGTCCACCTCACTGGTGTAGTAGTCGGGGATCTCCTTGCACATCGACTTCGGCAGATACACGACGAACAGCGACGTCTTGAAACTGTTCTTCTGCACGCGCACTCCGTCCATCCGAGGCGTCTACGGCCGCCACAGGGCCGTACAGCCGCTGCCACAAAGATGAACCAATCGAGTCGCGGCGCTACACATTTGCATCAACAGCTGCCGCTGGATCTGCTGCAGCGCGACGCGCTGCGAAACACACGTCGCTGGCGGTGCTCATCACATGCGCTTGCGCGCATATGGCCGCCGCGAGCGTGATACGTCTGCACCGATAGTGTGCTTGTGGCACGGGCCGATATGAAGTGTATTAATCAGGCCCGTGTCGTTGACCCCCGCAGCAGCATCAACACTGCCTGGTGGCGGATGGCTCGCTGCAGGATTTTCACCACCCTGCAATGACCGCCTGACGGCGGTGCCAGAGTGCAGGGTGTGGCTGTGCGCACCACGTAAACAATGTCGGTCTTGCCGTTCGGTTCGACGCCGTGGCACGTTCGCAAGCTCACGTTGCACACGGCGTGCGCGATGACGCGGGAACACGCCGCAAGCGGCGTTTCCACCCGTCATCGGCCCTTACTTTAAGACCGACATACAACGGCTGACGCCGCATGTGGTGCGCACAGCGTGGCGACCTGCAGATTTTGCGTAGGCACCATGTGCGCTTCGCGCATCAACGGGCCGTTTCGGGTAAGGGTCGAAGACCGTGTCACAACCCGAAACACGCAGGTCGCAGCCCCCTTCTGTGTCAAAACCCCTATATGTTTGTCGTTATAGGGGTAGAAGGGGGAAAAGGGCATAAGGGGGTGCGACGCCTCCGCTGCGCTCCGGCGCTCGGCATAGCCGAGGCACTGCACCGGGTATTACTACTCGCTGGCGCTCGCATAACCCGGTGCCCGGCGCTGGCGCGCCGCCCCTTATAGCCCCAGTCTCAGACCTCGCTCGCTCGGTCTGGCTGGGTCTACCTTTCCCTCCGCTGCGCTCCGGTCAAGGTGCCCAATAGTGCAGCTGGCGCTGCACCTTGTGTGATGACCCATGCTTTACGTCACGACACTGCTGGCAATCCGATATATCCCGTCGATATGTATTCGGATATGCCAGCATCGATGTGTCGTGTTTGGGTCATCACGAAACGCTCCATAACGGCAAGCCTGCCGAGATGGATATTGGCGTATCTCACGGCGCGTCCATGATGCGGCATGCGCCGCATGTCATCTGCCGTCGCGGTTGCATCTTCAGCAGCACAGCTGCTGAAATCTGCTCTGTCCGCGCTGCTGCACGCCCTCAACCCACGGCCACAGCTATCGGCATATCTCGTCGCGCACGACACCATGCCTGCTGCGGCCGCGCATCACAGCAGCGCGACACACCGCCAGCCATGTGGCGGATGATCCAGGCGACGGGGCAGGTGTGTATATGCCCCGTCGCCAACACCGTCGCAAGCATCGTGACAGTGTCACGTGTAGCGGTGCCGCAGCCACCCGCACACACGCGAAAACCCCGCCCTTGCGAGCGGGGTGTGTGGCGACATCAAACGTGACGGCTGTACGTCGTCACGCCGCGTGGCCGTACACACATGAGGTGATTGCGTGTACGGCTAAAGGGTTAGTCGGGTACAACTTCTAGATGCCGCTTCGGCTTACTGCCCTCGGTGCTCTCAGGCGTGTCGCCGTCACCGTTCTCAGGTGTATCGCTGTCCCCTTCGGTGCTGGCGGACTTGTCACCGTCCCCTTCGGTGCTGGCGGACTTGTCACCGTCGAGATTCACCTCGAACTCTTCGGCATACTTGCGCAACTGCGCAAGGCGCTCCTTTGTCGCTTTGTGTGCACGGCGCGCCTCGTTCACGGTATCTTTTGCTTGCTGCTCATCGCGCAGCGCTGCTGCGTAATCGTCTCTGAAAGACATGGTTTGTTCTCCTTGGTTGAATGAACTGTTTATTTGGACTCGGGGCACGACGGTGGAGCGCGCGTGTGTAGTAGCACGGCCATCACCCATCAGCCCTCGCACTCAGTTCAAGACCCAGCCTGACTAGCTGAGCTAAGCGGCGGGATCTCGTCGTAGGCGGGTTTGTCCGCATTAGTGCTTCACACCGCCCAGCACCGTGACGAGCTGCTGGCGCTGCTCATCTGTCAGTTGGGGCGCTGCATTCACGACGGCATCGACGAAGCCGTCGAATAGCTGCGGGGCAGGGCGGCGTGCGGCCGCGAGGTAGGCGTCGAGATCGTCTTGGCGAATCCGATAGGCGGTGCCGAAACGGTGGAATGAAAGACGGCCCTCTTTAATAGCTTTTCGCAACGTGGACTCGGAGCCGACGCCGAGATCGGCGAGTTCCTGCAGCGTGTAAAAGCGTGGCGCGACGGCGGTAGTCGTGTCCTTTTCGGACATAGAAAAACGCTCCTGGGCAGATTGATCTGTCCCGGAGCGGGGTGCTTTACCGGCTTGCTATTCAGGCGGCTTGGAGTGCCGTGCTCAACTCGCTAGAACGGTGGTCTGCCGTCCCATCGCTTTACGGGAGCGCTTACTCCCTACCTGACCGCTTTTGTGGTTGGCAATGCCGTTGCCGACCGGTCTATCTCGTCGGAGGAACCGCTCCTATCACGGTCGAGAGGCTGTCTCTTTATGAATTATCCTCGGGGTTATCCCCCGTATGCGGCTGGCTAAACCAAAAACGAATTAAAACGCCACATACGGTCTGGGGGCCATCGTACGGAACTTATGCGTCGCGCACAATAGCCTGCGACCTAATCTTTACGAATCGAACCGAGCACGTTTCTACACGCCACGTGGCACGGCTGGGGTGTTGTGGTGGGGCAGCTGTTGTGTGGCGGCATGGTGACACGCAAGGGGCGCGCCTTTTTGTGACCTGTGACACGTCTATAGTGTGCTCGTTTCGTAGTTTTGACCTCGTTTCGTAATTTGCCGATCAAAATACGAAAAAATTACGAAACGCTCTACCTGCGGTTTCGTAGAACTACGAAAATCGGAAAACCAAATTACGAAACACGCGATAACGCTGTGACCTGCACAGACACGTCACATTTCGGGGATGTTTCGTAATTTTGCGGCATTTCGACCCAAACCTTTTAAGGGAGAGACACAGACACACATTACGGGCACATGTCTACGACATAGACCGTCCTCATTGAGGGCACGCTGCAGGGGTTGTAGCTATGTGACACGGCCGGGATGCTGCGTCACGGTGACACGCAAGGGGCGCGCCTTTTATGACCTGTGACACGTCTGTAGCGCGCTCGTTTCGTAGTTTTGACCTCGTTTCGTAATTTGCCGATCAAAATACGAAAAAATTACGAAACGCTCTACCTGCGGTTTCGTGATTTCCGCAAACGAAAAGAACAAAACTACGAAACACGCGATAACGCTGTGACCTGCATAGACACGTCACATTTCGGCGGTGTTTCGTAATTTTGCGGTATTTCGACCCAAACCTTTTAAGAGAGAGACACAGACACGCATTGCAGGCACATGTCTACGACACAGAGCGTCCTCGTTGAGGGCACGCTGCAGGGGTTGCAGCTATGTGACACGGGACACAATCGCAATCAAGGTGTCTCTTCTTATTTAGATTTTCTTCAAAAAGTGGAAAAATTACGAAACGAAAACCATTTACGCTGCTCAACGTATGTTTTTGTGTTTCGTAGTTTTGTTCGTTTCGTTTACGAGATTACGAAATGACCCGCAAATACCTACCGTGACCTGCGGTGATGTGTTTCGTATTTTTCTGCGTAATTTCACGTCGCCCGAAGCAGACACCCTGCCGTGTGCTTGCTGCAGGGCTGCGGCCGTCCCTCCATGTGGAGCGTCAGTGTCGATGCTGTAACTTAAACGTACATACATTTGTGGCGCTCTCGTTACGTGTCTGTGCATTGCCGAGCTCTTTACTGTTGTGTGTGGGCGCGCAGCCGTAGTGTCCGTGCCACTCCGAGTAGGGCGCGTCGTACCCCAAACCCATGTTCAATTAAATTCCAATCCAGAGAGGTCTTGCACTGTTGCGGTGCGGTTGTCTTCTTTCTCACCGTATTGGACCCTGCGAAATTAATTGGATACGATAGGCCCATGTTGATTTCAGGTTCCGTTTTCATGCGGCCGCTCACCAGCCGCTAAGGCGGTTTTCTCCCTCCCGCAGGTTAGAAACCGCTCCGGTCCTTTAGCCGGGCGGCCATTTGCCATGCCCGGCTCCGTTTCAACTCCACGGAGCACACCTGATGTCTACATACGGATACGGCCGTCACGAACATGGCCAAAATTTTCTCACAGACCACAAGATCATCAACTCCATCGTCGATCTTGTAAAACAAACCTCCGGCCCCATCATTGAGATCGGGCCAGGAAGCGGTGCCCTCACTCACCCGATATCCCACTTGGGGAGGGCAATAACGGCAGTTGAGGTAGACGCAAAACTAGCTGCCAAACTCACAAAAAAGACCGCCTCGGCGTCGGTCGAAGTGGTCCATGATGATTTCCTCAACTTCCCGTTACCCGCCACTCCCTGCGTCATTGTGGGAAACATTCCCTTTCACCTCACCACTGCCATTCTTCGAAAGTTGTTGCATGCGCCGGCATGGACTGCCGCTGTACTCCTCATGCAGTGGGAAGTCGCTCGCCGCCGGGCCGGGGTAGGTGCAAGCACGATGATGACAGCTCAGTGGTCCCCATGGTTCACGTTTCACCTTGGTTCCCGAGTACCAAGGTCTGCTTTCCGGCCACAGCCAAACGTTGACGGGGGGATCTTAGTGATCCGCCGGGTGGGTGACCCGAAGATCCCGATAGAGCAACGCAAAGCCTTTCAGGCGATGGTGCACACCGTTTTCACCGCCCGGGGACGCGGGATAGGGGAAATTCTCCGAAGGGCAGGGTTGTTTTCATCACGTTCAGAGACACAATCATGGTTGCGCTCGCGAGGAATCGACCCCGCAACCCTACCTCCCAGATTGCACACCAGCGACTGGATCGATCTCTTCCAGGTGACTGGTTCCTCTTCACCGCGCCATCGGCCCATTTCACAATCGGGAAGTAGTCAACGCCCTCCTCAACGGAAAAATCGAGGCCGGCGGCGGTAATCCCCCCACCACCAAAACCGAAATCCACCAGTAGTAGTGAACGACCCATGTTCGTCTACCGTGAGCCGCGTTATGGCAGTGACGTGTTCTCGTCGGGCACAGTCATAGTTCCCGGCGTTGCCAGCGACAGGGTTCTACACCCAGCAGCGGGACCGATCAAAATCACCCGCACGGGGAACGACCCTGCTGGTGGTTTCGATTTTGATGAAAGCGAGGAGACATAGCCCCTCGCCAACTCCCCGTAGCTGGCGAACAGTAGCTCCTGGCGCTGGCGCTCGTTGGTGAGTTTGCGTGCCACATCGAAAGCCTTATCGACTTCCCGGTCCAAGTTGTTGTGAGCCTTGAGCAGAATTGGGTCCATCGATAACGGGTTGTAGTGCTCCGCGAGTGACCGCTGGGGGTGCCGCTCGCGTGCCCGCAGCACCAACTGTCCAGCGTCGATGATTCGCTGCTGCGCCTTCTCATCTAGTTCACACAGAGCTGGTCCGCAGTTGTAGCTCCCGATGTACTCCGAAAAACGGAAAAAATAAATAGTGGGGATACATCAACCTTCCACTTTCCATTCTTCCGGCTCAGAGTATTGAGGGGTCTGGGACCGGGTCCGTAAACCCTTTATGTTTTTCGCGCACAGCGGTTTTTAGCGACGCACCCTATAGGTTTTCCGCAGAACCTATATGTGTTTCTGTGCACCCCCATATGTTGTCTGTTTCTAGCGGTATTTCGTTGTACTTTGCGCATCGAATAGTTATTTATCGACGACACTCCGTGGAGTTCAAATTTAACGTGTAACGCGGAGCGTTAATGACGTTTCGCGTTATTGGGGGGGTAGGTTGAAGAGCGCTGTCTCTAACTCCGGTTTTCGTGCGGCCTCGGTCCATTCCGCTACCTCGTGTGTAGAATCTGCAAGCGGTATCGGGCCGTTGAACTATTAGGTTCACCCACAGTTCCCGTGCCTGCACGCATCGAGAAGGACCAGGTGGTGAACTCGAATGACTCGCCTGGTCCAACGTGTGTGCGCTCGGCGCGTGGTTTAACTCTTATAAGACTTGCCGGTCACAGCCTCAGCGTTTCGCTCGTGCAGCCCGCAGGCCGTTCAAGATCACGATGACTTCGGCGACTTCGTGAACCAACACGACGGCGGCCAGGCCCAGCACACCGCTGATCGCCAGTGGCATCAACACGATAATGATGGCCAGAGACAGCACGATGTTTTGGTTGATGATCCTGCTGCCTCGGCGGGCGTGCTGCAGCGCCTGCGGGATCAGCCGGAGGTCGTGGCCAGTGAAGGCGACGTCAGCGGACTCGATCGCGGCGTCAGAGCCGGTTGCTCCCATCGCAATGCCCACCGTTGCGCCCGCCAGTGCCGGCGCGTCGTTGATGCCGTCGCCGATCATCGCCGTCGGCGTCTTGGAGGAGAGTTCGGCGACGATGCTTGCCTTGTCCTCCGGGCGCAGCTCGGCGCGCACGTCGTCGATTCCGGCGATTTCAGCCAGCGCCCGGGCGGTACGAGTGTTGTCGCCGGTGAGCATGCTCACTTCCACATCGTTGGCGCGCAGGGTCTGCACGGCTTCGGGCACCTCGGGCCGCAGCTCGTCGCGGACGCCGATCGCTCCGGCGAGGGTGTCATCGACGGCGACCAGGACGCAGGTCTGGCCTTCGGACTCCATGCGCTCAACGTCTGCCTTCAGTGGCCCGGCGTCGATCCACCGGGGGCTGCCCACCAGCACCCGTCGGCCTTCGACGGTGCCGCTGATGCCGTGCCCGGCTTCCTCGCTGATGTCCTGGGCGGCGGGCGCTTCGGGCCCCGCTGCCGCGATCGCCGCGGCGAGGGGGTGCGTCGATTGCTGCTCAACTGCCGCCGCGAAAGTAAGCACCTGCGCCCGATCAAACCTGTCTGCCGGGACCACGCCGGTAACCTCGGGCTGGTTGCGGGTGAGGGTTCCGGTCTTGTCCACCGCCAGGTGACGGATGCCGCCGAGCCGCTCGAACGCCGCGCCAGACTTGATGACCACGCCGAACTGGCTGGCCGCGCCGATCGCGGCCACGACCGTCAGCGGCACGGAGATTGCCAGCGCGCACGGCGACGCTGCGACCAGAACCACCAACGCACGGGTGATCCACGTCTCGGGGTCGCCCAGCAGCGAGCCGATCACGCCGACTAGCACCGCCAGGATCATCACCCCGGGCACTAGGGGTTGGGCAATCCGGTCGGCGATCCGGGCGCGGTCGCCCTTTTCCGCCTGCGCCTGCTCGACCAGGTCCACGAGTGTGGTCAGCGAGTTGTCCGTTCCAGCTGCGGTCGTCTGGACTTCCAGCACACCGGCGGAGTTGATCGCTCCCGCGGGCACCTCGTCGCCGGGCGCAACCTCCTCCGGAATGGATTCTCCGGTGATCGCTGAGGTGTCAAGGCTGGAGCGCCCAGACCGAATGATGCCGTCCGTGGCGATCCGCTCTCCGGGGCGCACGAGCATAAGCTCGCCAGCCGCGAGGTCCTTCGCTGCGACCTCGACCGACGTGCCGTCGCGCAGCACCGTCGCGGTCTGCGGTACCAACTTCAACAGTGCCCGCAGTCCGCCCTGCGCCCGGTCCATCGCCTTGTCTTCCAGCGCCTCGGCGATCGAGTACAGGAACGCTAGCGCCGCGGCCTCTCCGACGTAACCGAGGATTACCGCGCCGACCGCGCTGATGGTCATCAGCAAACCAATGCCGAGCTTGCGCTTCGTGACAAGGTTTCGGATCGCGTCGGGCGCGAACGTATACGCCCCTAGCAGCAGGCCGACCCAGAACAGTACTGTCGCGGGTGTCGCTAGCCCGGACCAGCCCAGCGCCAGGCCTACGCAGAGGGCTACGCCGGAGAAGATCGGCAGTAGCAACTCGGGGTCCTTCCACCATGGCCGATCGAGTTCTTCGATCTCCGTGGCGGGTTCGTGTTCGCATCCACACGCCGAGCTCATGCGTCCTCTCCCTTCTCGCCGCAGCCGGGCACCGAGCACTCAGGGTCGATGCACGGGGCGTTTTCGTCGACAGCCAACGTCGCGTTCACCAGCGCGTTGAGCGCTGCCGCGAGGTGCGGATCGGCGATTTCGTAGCGTGTCTTGCGGCCCTCCGGCTCGGCAACGACGATGCCGCAGTCACGCAGGCAGGTCAGGTGGTTCGAGACGTTTGAGCGGGTCAGGCCCAGGTCGCGCGAAAGTACGGCCGGGTAGCTCGGGCCGTCGAGTAGTGTCATCAGGATTCTGGAACGCGTCGGATCCGCCATGGCCCGGCCGAGCCGGTTCATGACGTCGAGGCGTGAAGCAATAGTCAGCATGTGCTGAACAATACATCGTGTGCTGAACTATTCAAAGTGTGCTGAACTGACAGTTACGCGAAGGTCCTGCGACCTGCAAGAATTAGTCGATGGGATAGCAGATGACTGATCCTTTGTGGTTCGGCTGCCACCCAACGCGGGAGCGACGTGGGTGGCGAGGTTCTCGAGAAAGTTACTTTGCAACTACATACCGTCGAGTTCAAGTTCAACGTGTAGTCAACGTGTATTCAGGGTGCACCGCGTCGCGCTCATAGGGACGAGGCTATTGCGACGCCTACGCTCACGAGGGCCCGCGCATTCACACCGGGCAAATGACCGGCACGCCGGCGTCGTCGAGGATGCGGGCGCTAATGCCGTAGACCTCGTTGAGGAGCTCAGGGTTGAGCACCGCGGCCGGGGTATCCAGCGCCACGACGCGGCCCGCTTTGACCACGAGCAGCTCGTCGCAGAAACGTGCGGCGAGGTTGAGGTCGTGGATTGCAACCAGGGCAAGCCTGTCGGTTCCCGCCACTTCATCGCGGATGATGTCGAGCAGGTGCACCTGGTGGCGAAGGTCGAGGGCGGACGTGGGTTCGTCGAGAAGCAAGACGCTCGGGGAGCGCACGAGCATCTGTGCGACGCCGACCAACTGGCGCTGGCCGCCGGACATGTCGGAGACCATGCGGTCGGCGAGGTGCGTGATGTTGAGCCGCTCCATGATGTCTGCCGTTGCCGCGACTGGATCGACTTCGGCCGCGCCGCGGCGCTTCGCGGAAACCATGATGGACTCGAACGCGGTGAGTGACGCGGTGGTCAGCATGTCCTGGGGCACGTAGCCGATGGCGGTGGTGCGAGACTTGCCGGTGACTTCGCGCCCGTCGACGACGATGGAGCAGGTGCCGTCCGACGGCTTCTTAATCCCCGCGATGGTTTTCACCAGCGTGGACTTGCCGGCGGCGTTCGGGCCGATGAGCCCTACGACTTTGCCTTCTTCGAGTGGGCCGAAGGTCATGTCGTCGATGATTGTGGTGCGGCCGTAGCCGACGGTGAGGTGCTCAGCGAAAATTGCCACGGTTAGCCCCTCTTTCGTGCGCGGGTGAAGATAAGGAAGACGAAGAACGGCACGCCGACCAGCGAGGTGATGATGCCGATCGGGATCGCCAGCCCCGGGATGATGGAGAGCGATACAGCATAAGCCACGCTGAGCAGAATCGCGCCCGCGGCTGCCGCGCCGGGAAGGAAGAACTTCTGGTCCTCGCCCACGAGCATGCGGGCGATGTGGGGGCCGACAAGGCCGATGAAGCCGATGATGCCGGTGAAAGCGACTGCCGAGGCGGCCAGAAAGGATGCCACAAGCAGGGTAGTGAGGCGGAGGCGCTTGACGTCGATGCCGAGGGCGGCAGCGCGATCGTCGCCAAGCCGAAGTGCCGTGAGGCGCCAGGAGTTAGCCACGCAGAAGGGGATCGCTGCGGCGACGACCACGGCGAGGATGATGTTCGCAGTCCAGTTCGCGCGCTGCATCGAACCCATGGTCCAGAACACGATCTGCTGGAGGGCCTCGATGTTGGCGCTGTATTGCAGCAGTGAGAGCAGGGCCTGGAAGAAGAAGCTCAGCGCGATGCCGAGGAGGATCATCGATTCGGCAGTGGCGCCGCGCCACACGGACGCGGCTGCCACGATAGCGACCGCGAGAAGTGCTGCGATCGCCGCAGTAAGGGCCAGGTTGAACTGCGGGTTCGGGATGAGCGTCCAGCCCATCACGATGGCGATCGCCGCACCGAACGCGGCCGCCGCCGAGATGCCGAGGGTGAAGGGCTCGGCAAGGGGGTTATCCAAGATGGTCTGCATCTGCCCGCCAGCGAGGCCGAGCGCGGCGCCGCACAGCAGTGCCATCACTGCGGCGGGCAGGCGGAGGGTGCGGATGACCACGCGGGTCTGATCGTCCACCAGCTCGGGGCGGAAAACGGCGTTGTAGACGTCGGCAAGTGCGATGTCGATGGGGCCGACGACAACGGCGACGAGGAAGCTCGCGAAGGCCGCGATGACCAGCCCCACGATGGCGAACGCTTTTTTGCGTCCGCGCTTGTGGTAGCTCGCAATCGCGGCCTGGCGAGCATCCACGGTTGCGGCGGGCTGGGCGGATACTCGAGTTGTCATGGGTTAGCTCTCGTCCGGGTTCGCAGGATCGTAGAAGAACACGCCGCTGTACTCGAACGGCATCCACTCCTTGTGGAACTCGATGAAGTCCTTGGTGGGGTGGTAGTCGGAGAACTCCTCCGGGTGGATCCACTTGGCGAAGGCTTCAAGCGCGAAGACGTTGAACGGGTTGTCGTAGAACTGGTGGTACACGGCGAAGTAGTTGCCGGTCTGCGGCGCTTCGAGCAGCTCGAAGCCGGGCAGTTGCAGCGGGCCGTTGGAGGTTTCCTTCGCCAGCTCGGTGTTAGACTGGTAGCCCATCTCGACGTGGCGGAAGAGGTCGGTCTTGTTCGGGTCGCGCGCCCACTCGCCGCCGGTGACGATAATCTTCTCCGGGTCGAGCTCAATCAGCTTCTCGGGGGTGATGGTCTTGGTTTCCGGGCCGAGGACTTCGGGGCCGAGGTTGTGGCCGCCGGCCGCGGTGACCAGGGTGCCCAGGTGCACGTTGCCTGCGATGGCGCAGCACTCGTTGTAGCCGGCCGCGGTCCACAGCAGCACGTCCGGCTTCTCTGCGATCTTGGCTGCGCGCTCGGAGATTTCCTTGACCTTCGCGTCGTAGAACTCGTTGTACTTCGCGGCGCGCTCGCTCTGGCCGAGCAGGTCACCCAAGAGCTGCATGGACACGGTGGTGTTTTCCAGCGGCTTCTGGCGGAAGTCGATGTAGGCGTAGGTAATGCCGGCGGCATCCATGTCCGCGATCATGCCGGCCTCTTCGGCGGCCTTCTTCTGGTCGAGCGTCATAATGACCACGTCCGGGTCCTGTGCGAGCAGGTTCTCAACGGTGACGTCGCCCTTCTGGATCATGCCGATCGCCGGCAGGTCCTTTGCTTCCGGCTGCAGTTCGAGGAGCTTCTCGCGGAACGAGCCCGCGTTCTTCACCAGGTCCTGGCCGTACGCAACGATGTTGTCCAGCGGGTTCTCCTGCAGTAGGGCAGTGGCGTAGGCTGCGCGGCCCTCAGCCAGCACGATGCGGTCCGGCATCTCCGCGAACTCGATAGTGCGGCCCGCTGCATCCTTCACCGTCAGCGCTGCGTCCGCAGTGCGTGCCGACGTCTGCTTCTCCGCCGCTGCTGCCGAGGTAGCAACCTCAGAGGATGTGGTGCTGGCGGTGGTGTTGCCGGAGTCGGAGCAGGCGGCCAGGCCGAGCGTGGTGGCGAGTGCAACCACGGTTGCACCGATCTTTCGTGAAAGCTTCAACACTTCCCCTTCAGTTAAGTAAGCCTAAGCTTAGTTACAGGAACGCTGAGAACACTAAGGTAAGGCTAGGCTAATGTCAACGGTCTGAGTCGTGCTTCACACGCTGGCGAAGCAGGACAGCGATGAGCTCCCGGTTCCTGTCCAGCTTATTGACAGGCAGCACGGGTTGAAGCCTGTTACCGCGAATGGTGATGCGGACCTCAGTACTGAGGGAGGCCGGATGTTCGCGCGCATCAAGGGGCCGTAGCACGCAGTGAAGTCGAGCGTAAAGGGGCTAGGCAGTCACGCGCCCAACAGCAGCGTGGAGAGCGAGGGCAGACATCTTCCTCTCCGGCTACGGCGCAGCCCAGGCGATGCCAGGCCCGCTGTTCACGTTCGCGTCCTTCCTCGGCGCCAGTGCACAAGGCATGGACTGGGCGCTCGGCGCGACAATCGCGACCATCGCATTCTTCCTGCCCGCTGCGCTTTTGGTACTTGGCGCGATACCGTTCTGGGAGCGCATCCGTCAGATGCCACGCGCAGGTGTCGCCCTGGCTGGAGCGAATGCCGCGGTGGTCGGCATTCTCGGTGCAGCGCTGTACACCCCGGTGTTCACCGCCGGGGTTTCCGGCGTGATCACCCTGTCCATCGCCGTGGTCTGCTACGCCGCGCTCACCTCGTGGAAGGTCCCGCCGTGGGCGGTCGTCGTCGCCGCGGCCCTGGTCGGCTGGATTGTGCTGTGAACTTCGCTCTCGCCCGGTGCTCGGCGCTGAAGCGCGCCAAGGGAGGGAACCGGGACTAGAGCGTCACGTTGGCCAGCACCGCGCCGGTGGGTTGCGCCGCGCCGGCGGCGACTTCCTCGGTTACGAGGACTGAAGCAGTTCCACCGGGCAGCGGCATCCACACGTCGTCGTGGGGTTCTTGGCCGATGACTCCAGCCGATTCCACGGCGCCGTCATCCATGACTGCCCACACTTGTGCCCCCATGCCGTAGTCGAGAGCTGGCTGGCCGTTTACCATGGCGCCGCCCTTGCCCATGTCAGAGCTGATTACGATGTCGAGGCTCGCGCCCATCGCGTCGGCCTGACCTTGACGCGCGTCGTCAGCCTCCATGATTGCGTGCATTTCGTTGACGCCTTGGGCTGTCACGGATTCGCGTGACTCGTCGACAGTGAATTGGGTGACCGCGAACCCGCCACCGGCGATGAGCACAACGGCGGCTGCTGCGGCGGTTGTGAGACGCCGCCCGGAGCGGTTCTTCCGCGCGGTGTCGAAGTCAGCGACCTGGTCGGTGGCGTCGATACGCTCCATGATTGCGCGTTTGAGCTCCGGTGGCGGGGTGACCGGCGTGGCCGCGGAATTGAAGAGGTCCTCGATATCTTTATCCATCACAGGCCTCCTTTCAACGACACGGCCTTGCGAAGCTTTTGCAACCCGTCGCGTACCCGGGTTTTGGCTGTTCCGAGAGCGACGCCAGTGGCATCGGCGATTTCTTGGTGGGTGAGTTCCCCAAAATACGCGAGCATGAGCGCACTTCGATGGGGCTCTCCAATTGAATCAATGAGTTCTTGAAGCTCCTCAGACTCTAGTCGCTGTTGAGCTTCGTCCTCAGCGGCAGCGACCCACGTGGTCAGTTGACTGTTGAAATCGTCGGTGTCGCGGGCTTGGGAGCTGCGCCAGCTCCGCAGCCGATCGATGGCTCGCGATTTGGCGAGCCGCAGTACCCATGACTTGGCGCTGCCGCGGTGTGGGTCGAAGGTGTGGGCGCTCTGCCATACCTCCACGAAGACTTCTTGGGTGACCTCTTCCGCTTGGGCCCGGTCACGCAAGATGTGGGTGGTGAGACCGAGAACCTGTGGGGCCAGAACGTCGTAAAGCTCGGCGAAGGCGCCTTTATCGCCCGCGCGCACGCTTTCTAAGAGACGGTCAGGATCCACAGATTCCAAATCTAACACCTGGGTCATGTGCTACTTGGATTCTTCCATCATCTTGTCTTCGCTCATCATGGCATCGGAGGACGGTGCCATGGAATCGCTCATCATGGCATCGGAGGACGGTGTCATGGAATCGCTCATCATGGCATCGGAGGACGGTGTCATGGAATCGCTCATCATGGCATCGGAGGACGGTGCCATGGAATCGCTCATCATCGCCTCGGAAGACGGGGCCATGGAGCCGTCCATCCTGTCCTCCATCTTCTGCTGGGAGTCGTTGCATGCGACGAGGCCGGTGGCGGCGATGACTATGGCGCTGACGCTGGCGATTGCGCGGTTGATAGACATAGTGTCTCCTTCACTTTTTCGGTTCGCAGGCGCAGTGTTTCTGGCCCGTCACTGAGTACTACGGAGCCGGGGGCTGTTGCGGATTGGACCAATCCGGTGCGGGTGCTCACTCCGTAGTGCTGGGTGTAGGAAAGGCAACCGGAAAGTAGAGGAAACTCATGATCAGCGTGATTCTTGTCGGATTCATCGGAGGTGCGATCACGGCATTGTCACCGTGCATTTTGCCGGTGTTGCCGGTGGTGCTGGGTGTCAGCGTCGGGCGTAAACCGTCGCACGTGGTGGCAGGTTTGGTCGTGAGCTTCGCCGCGATCGCGCTGCTGGGTACGATTCTGCTTAGTGCGCTGCATTTGCCACAGTCGGTATTGCGCTGGGCGGGAGTGGTGTTGCTGGCATGGGTGGGGCTGGGAATGATTTTCCCGCCGGTGGGGGAGGTGTTGCAGAAGCCCTTTGACGCGCTTCCGCGCCCCACGGCATTGCAGGAGAAAACGCGCGGCAAGGGAGGTTTTCTCATCGGTCTGGCCCTTGGCGCGGTGTACGTTCCGTGCGCGGGCCCGGTGCTTGCAGCGGTGACGGTGGCGGGCTCGACTGGGCAGATCGGCTGGCACACGGCGGTGCTCACTGTTGCGTTCGCGATTGGGTCCGCGCTGCCGCTGTTCGTGTTCGCCCTGGCGGGCAACAAGATCGGTGACAAGGTAGACGCGGTGCGGCGCCACCGTAAGGCCATCGGCGTGCTCATCCTGGTCTTCACTGTGGCGTTGGCTCTCGACGCGCCGGCGGCGATCCAGCGTGCGCTGCCGAATTGGACGTCGTCGCTGTCGAACCGTTTTGAGAATTCGGACTTGGCCAATGACGCTCTCAGCAAGGTCGGCCCAACTGGGAGCGGTTCACTGCAGTCGTGCCGCCGCGCCGACCCCGCGCAGCTGCAGGATTGCGGCCCGGCACCGGAATTCGCGGGGCTGACGAACTGGATCAACGCCGACCAGCCGCCGAGCCCGCAGGACGGTGGTGTCATGCTCGTTGATTTCTGGGCGTACGCCTGCATCAACTGTCAGCGTGCGGGGGAGCACATCACCAAGCTTTACGACACTTATCGAGATTCCGGCCTCACCGTGGTTGGCATCCATTCCCCTGAGTACGCTTTCGAGCACGAGCTGGGCAATGTCCGCAACGCCGTAGAAAAGGAAGGTATCCACTACCCGGTGGCGCAGGACAATGACTTCGCTACGTGGAGGAATTTCAACAACCGCTACTGGCCAGCCCGCTACCTGGTGGACAAGCACGGCAACGTCCGGCAGATCGTGGAAGGGGAGGGAAGCTACGCCGAGTCAGAAAAGCTCGTGCGTGAATTGCTTATCGACGTCAACCCCGACGTCGACCTCCCCGAACCGGTCGAAGGCGGCGAAGCAGCAGGCGGTACAAAGGGCCGCAACCCGGAAACGTATCTCGGCACTGCGCGCGCCGAGTACACCAAGCAGCCCGGTTACACCGACGGCGAGCACGACTTCGGTGAACCGGCCGCCCCGGAGCGCGGCATGTTCACTCTGAACGGGGCGTGGATTCTCGAGGAGGAATCAGTGCAGACCACCAGTGGAGGACACCTGGACATCAACGTCTTCGCTAAGTGGGTCCAGCTCGTGGTTTCGGGTGAAGGCGAGATCGAGGTCGAGTATCCGGACGGTGCGAAAAAGTCGTTCCCGGTCACAGATGGAACCCTCGACCTTGTGAAAGGCGACACGCCCACCGAGGGAGTGCTGCGTATCCGGCCCACGGCAGGCGTGAAATTGTATTCGTTGACCTTCGGCTAGGCAGAGACAACCTTGTCCAGCGCCTCGGCGAAGCGCGCGACGGTGCCTCCGCCTCCCTGCCAGGCTCTGCAACCTCCGCAGACTCCACAACCGCACCCGAATCCGGGTCCACCCACTGCGTGGACGTGACCACCACGGTCTCGGGCTCGCTACCTCCGGCGCAACCCGTAACCACCCCAACAGAACTAGCTACAATAAGCGCGGGCGCGCGACAAAACGCATGTATCCACCCTAACCGGCGGGCGCAGGAAACTCTCGGCTATTTCCCAAGCTCCTTGCGTCGCTCGGCGGCGAGTTTCAGCCGCTCGGCGCGATCAGAACGTTCCTTCTCCAGCAGTTCCTCGAGGATCTTGTCTTCCTCGTCGGAGATGTCGAAGACGGCGTACCAAGCGACCGCGAGTGCGCCCATCATCGGCCACACCACCCAGGCGTAGTCCAGATCCAGCCCAATCTGCAGCACAAAATAGACCGCCAAGCCGCCAATGAGGGTGGTGTAGATCGCGGTGTCCATCTTCCGCTTCGCTGCAAGTTTCTCATCCAGTTCAACCTCGGACGGCGTCCGCTCCTCCAATGCGACCGGTTCGGCCGGGAGGTCGTCGAAAAGCATTGAAAGCTCCCCGCGAGTGCGCGCAACCGCGGCTTGACCTGTGCGTTCTTCGAACTCTCCCACATCAAGGTAGCCGTCTGCGAACAGTGTGCCCAGCCGATCCAGCGCGTCCGAACGCTCGGCGTCGCCCACGCGGATTCCGTCCATTATCGCTCCCAACTTGCACTTGCCCTTGCGGCAAGCTGTTCAATCGCAGCCATGGCAGATGGTATCGAATACACAATCAGCGAGGCCGCCGAAGTCCTCGGCGTTTCCACCAAGGCGCTGCGTCACTGGGAGACGCTCGGCCTCATCGCACCCGCGCGCACGTGGGCCGACCACCGCGTTTACAGGGAGGCGGACCTCGAGCGCGGCGCGGCCATCGCCCTCTACCGCGGAGTCGGCGTGCCGCTTGCGCAGATCGCGCAGCTTCTCGACGCCTCCGGAGCCACCCTCACCCGCGCCCTCAAGCACCACCAAGAAGCACTCGCTTCTCGACGGCGCACGCTCGACGCCCAGCTCACATCTGTCCAGCACCTCATTGACAACGCGACGAAAGGATCGATCGACATGGATGCAATGAAGAAGTACCTCGGCGAAGATATGCCCGCCTATCAGGAGGAGGCTGAGCAGCGCTGGGGTGATACCCCGGAGTGGGCGCAGTCCCAGAAAAAGCTCGCTCAAATGGGCGAAGGTGACTTCAAACGCCTGCAGGAAGAACAGGACGCGCTCGCCGCGGATCTGATCGCCGCACGCGATTCCGGCGTGGACCCCGGCTCCGAGGAAGCCGAAGCACTGGTGGAGCGCCACGGCGCAAGCATCGCCCAGTGGTACGAGGTGACCCCGGCTCGCCAGCTCATCCTCGCGCGCATGTACGTTGACGACGCGCGCTTCCACGAAGCCTACGGCGGCGCGCAGGACTACCTGCTCGAGCTAGTCACCGCCCACGCGGCGGCCGAAGGTGTGGACGTGGGCAACCCGCAGTGGGGTTAGAAACGGAGCAGGAATCCTTCCAACTCTTGCTGGAGCAAAGGCCACGGTTTGGTTAGGTCTAGTGTTGTCGCGCCTATGTGATGACCAGCGAGCACCGCGTCTTTTTTGCGTATCTTTACGAAACCGCGCAGCAGACACCCCACCGTGCCCTCACCGGAACCCTTCTTGCGCGAATCTCTCCAGTAGCACTACAGCATGAAAACTATGTAGATTTGACGCTCATCTTTCCGTGCCCTGTTGCTTCGTGAGTTGCTAGATGTTCCGGGAGCGATAGCGCCATGACCGCATCCTGCGATACTTCTCTGGATGTACCTTGTAACTAGTCAAGTAGGGTGCGGTACTGCTTGCGGGCCTTCATTGAGTGAATGATGGTCTCCGTGCCGTCATCCCAGAGAAGAACGACAATCTCCAGCAACCGCATAGAGGAATCAAATCCGAGCCGAAGTTCACGCTGCGGGTGATCCTCGTCGAGTGGCGTTTTGTATACACATCCCGAAGTGGCTGCAGTGAGCGAGGATTCCGGTTCGATACCGTGCTTTTCAGCGCTACGGCGGACCTCGATCTCAAATGGCGTTTTTTAGAGCCTTGCGGATTGCCTGCGATCGCGACAACCCGTGTGAGGCGGCATACTGGTCGAGATGAAGGACTTCGCTAGGGGAGAGGCGGATGGAAACAACTTGCGCGGCTTCCTCATCCCGTGGTTTCCGCCCGCGTTTCCGTAGCATCTCCACGTCGTAGCCTTCTTCGGCTTCGGCTACCCATGCGTCAATCTGCTCTTCGCTAATCGGCTTGCCGTTTATCGTCTTCATACAAGATATCGTAATACGGAATTGCAGTCGATACTTTGGCCGAACACTTAAAACTGGTCGAGTTCAAGTTCAACGTGTAATTACGCGTCGGGGCTGCCCACGCAAAACTCGTTACCTTCCGGATCCTGCATAACGGTCCAAGTAAGTCCTGGTGCCTCGTGACTGCTGAGTTCAGTGGCGCCCAACGCCTTGAGGTGCTCCACTAGGGCTTCGCGTTCAGTGCCGCCGCCGTCGATATGAACGCGGTTTTTACCAGGGGTGGGGTCGGCAACGCGCTGAAAACCTAGTGCTGGGGTGGAGCCGACCATGACAAAGTCTCCGTAGTCGGCGACGATTTCGCATCCAGTCGCGGCGGACCAGAATTCGGCGAGCTTAGAGGGGTCGTTGCAGTCGAAGGTTATCTGTCGGATAGCGAAAGTTGTGTCACGCATAGTACGCACTGTATCTGTGTTTCGATGAGTCGAGGAGGCTCTGGCACTGCTTTCGGTCCTTCACTGAGCGGAGGCAAAAACGCGCAGCCTGAGGTCGCTGCAGTGCTGGAGTCCTGCGGCGTGATGCCGTGCTTAGCGGCATATCCGCTGAGGCCGGTGATCTCGACGGGGATTGGTGGATTCATCCACGTATTAGCCGTCTGTTGCTCTGCTTACCCACCTGACCATCTGATGTCCGCGGGTCCTCATCGTATGAGCCCGCCGACCCGATCTACGGCAGTTGGGGCTTACGCCTCGTCGACTTCAGCTCCGAGCGCCGCTTCTTCGCTTCGAGACGGCGCCGCACCGAGCCGCGCGTCGGCTTCGTTTTCCGCCGCGGGGGAGGCGGCGGAGCGAGCGCCTCACGCAATAGGGCGGCCATGCGTTCCCGCGCCTCGGCACGGTTGCGGACCTGCGAGCGCTGCGTCGACGCGCTCACGGTGAGCACAGTGCCGTCCAGGCGGTGTTCGAGGTTGTGGAGGGCGCGGCGGCGTTGGGCGTCGGAAAGTGATGCACATTTCGCGATGTCGATGGACAGCTGCACCTTGCTGTCGGTGGTGTTGACGCCCTGGCCGCCTGGGCCCGACGCCTTCGCGAACCGCTCCGTCAGATCCGCGGCGGCGACGACGAGGCCGCCGGGGATCCCCGGGCCGGGTGCGATGGTCAGGCCCTGCATGCCGCCCACCCTACGTTCACCCTGGGGCCGAGGACGAGGCGGCTGAGTCGGTGCTGTCGGTTGTTAATCGCGATAGATCTCGCGGCGGTGGCCTATCGAAAGCACCGCGATTGTGATCGTGCCCTCATCGATGAGGGCAAGGATCCGGTACGCGCCGACGCGGTATCTCCACTCGCCGGAACGATTTGCGGAGAGCCCTTTCCCAAATGCGCGCGGGTTGGTGCAGCCGTCCAAATTCTCTTTGATCCAGGTGGCGATGAGCCGCGCGTCGAAGCGGTCCATCTTCTTCAGCTGCTTCCGTGCGCGGGCCGTGAATTCGACTGTGTAGTGGCCCGATGGTGCCATCATCCGGGGTGCTACGTATCGAGGTCGGCGAGAATGTCGTCCACGCTGTACCGCTCGCCGGTGTCGTGCGCGATGGCGTCTCGAAGCTCCTGCAGATCATGCGCATCTTCAATCTTTTCCAAGATCGCATTGCGGGCGAAATCGGAAAGAGTTACGCCCTCGAAGCGAGCGTACTTGCGCACGAGTTCTGCATCGTCGTCATCCATCCGGATTGTCATCGTAGCCAAAGTTTACCCCTTTAATCAGTGTGAATACACTGTATTCGGTAGGTGCTCGATGTGCAATGGGTGGGGCGGAGCCCGTCGCAAAGCACCTGCGCCTAGCGCCGCGGCAGCACGACCTCGGGGTACTTGCGTACGTAGCCGACCGCGATGACGACGAGCGCCGTGAAGGCGCCGATGACGGTCTCCGCGGTGCGGGCGAGCAGCATCGGCCAGACGGGGGAGGCCTCGACCGTCTGCACCATCAGCAGGGCGGTCGGGGTGATGAAGCTGGTGGCGATGGTGTAGTTGCGGGCATGTTCCGGGAGCGATGGCGCCATGACCGCATCCTGCGGTGTACTGACACCTAGCGCCGCCGGTTCGAGGGCAGGTTGTCCTCGATCTCGTTTCCGTAGTAACCGCTACCGAACCCTTTGATGATCCGGACGATGAGCCACACGATAGAGATGATGATGAGCGCGATGACGGCGAAAATGAGCACTTCTTGGTACGAGATGTTCATGGTGTTCCTCCGGCGGTGTCATTCTTACGGCTGATACTCGCATGGCACCGCAAGGAGCACAATGCTTGACGACGCATCGTGGCCCAAAGTCCACCAACCCGATCCGAAAGTAACCCGCCGATGGCAAGCGCGCACGCGCCCCGTTAGGTAGCGTGGCCTGCGATGTTGGAAGTGCTCGCAATCTTCACCCGCCTTGGGTTGACGTCGTTCGGCGGACCCACGGCGCACCTCGGATATTTCCGCGACGAGTTTGTGGACAAGCGGCAGTGGATGACAGACGAGGAGTACGCGGACTTAGTTGCGCTGTGCCAGTTCATGCCGGGTCCCGCCTCCAGTCAGGTGGGCATGGCGATCGGGTACAAGCGCGCCGGGTACGCGGGCATGCTGGCCGCCTGGGTCGGCTTCACGCTGCCGTCGGTGATCCTCATGGTTGCGTTCGCACTCGGCGTCGCGCAGCTCGGCGATGTCTCTGGCGCCGGCTGGCTGGCGGGGCTGAAGGCCGCGGCGGTGGCGGTGGTCGCGCAGGCGGTGATCGGGATGAGCGGGAGCATCGTCACCGACGGCAAGCGCGCAGCCATTGCGCTGGCGGCGTTCATCGCTGTGCTTCTGGTGGTTAGCCCGTTCACCCAGGTGGCAGTTATCGCGCTCGGCATGGTCGCGGGCGCGGCCCTGTTCGGCAGTGCACGCACACCGGCACGCACACCGGCGAGCACACCAAGCGCTGTCCCCACCCGCACCCGCGCGGTTGGAGCCGCCGCGCTGGCGGCGTTCGCGGGGCTGCTGGTGGTGCTACCGGCTGCCGCGGCCGCCGCGCAGTCCACGGCCGCCGAGATGTTCAGCAGCTTCTACCGGGCCGGCGCGCTGGTGTTCGGCGGCGGCCACGTCGTGCTGCCGCTGCTTGAGCAGGCGACGGTGCCGGCTGGGCTGGTGGACCACGACACGTTTTTGGCGGGCTACGGCGCGGCGCAGGCTGTGCCGGGTCCCTTGTTTACGTTTGCGGCGTTTTTGGGGGCGTCGGCAAGCGGTGTTGCTTGGTGGTGGGGTGCGATTGTCGCGACCGTGGCGATCTTCCTGCCTGCGGCACTCCTCGTGGTCGGCGTCATGCCGTTCTGGGAGCAGCTGCGCGAGCACCCGCTTGCCGCGTCAGCCTTGAGCGGCGCGAACGCCGCAGTGGTGGGGATCCTGGCGGCCGCGCTCTACGACCCAGTGTTCACCGCGGGCATCACAGGTCCGGGCACCCTGGCGGTGGCGGCGGCAGCGTTCGTCGCGCTGCGCAAGTGGAAGACCCCGCCGTGGGCGGTGGTGGTTGCGGCAGCCGCAGCAGGGGCGGTGGCACTGTGATCCGCGTCAGGGAGGCATTGCTTGCCGACGCCCCCTTAGTCGCCACCCTCCTCACCAATTTCAATACCGAGTTCGACACACCCGTACCCGACCTTGGCGTGCTGACGAGGAGGTTCGAGGCGCTGCTGCCGCTCGAAAGCGTGCTCGTCGTCCTCGCGGAGACAGAGGAGGGGCCAGCCGGGTTCGCGTACCTCACCCTGCGGCCGACGCCGTACTGGGACGGGCCGCTTGCGCAGCTGGAGGAGCTGTACGTCGTGCCGGAGCTGCGCGGGCGCGGCATCGGCACCGCGGTGATGGAGCGCGTCCTCGCAATCTGCCGCGAAAAGGGTTGCGAGGAGATGCTGATCAACGTCGACGAGCCGGACGAGGGCGCCCGGCGGTTCTACGAGCGCCTCGGTTTTTCGAATTACGAGATCGGCGAGGACTACCGGATGTTGTGCTACATCCGGCAGCTGGGCGCGGAAGCGTAGTCGATTTACCAGCGGAGGTATTCGCCGACGACTGCGCCTCCGAGCTCGTCGAGGTCGGGTGCGACGACGTGGCCGCCGGAGCGGTTAGCCAGGGCGTCGATAAGCGCCACAAGCCCTGGATCATCACCGAGGCGGAAGAAGGTGATTTTCGCGCCGCGCTTGGTCACCGTGTCGAGCGCGTCAACGGTGCGCGCGAGCGTGATGCGGTCCGTCGGCCAGTTGAAGTAGGCCTCGCCCCACTCGGTGAGGATGGAGGTCGGCTCGCCGTCGGTGACGATGAGCAGCGTCGGGTCGTAGCCGGCGTGGCGGGTGAAAAATTCGTTGGCCAAAAGCAGCGCGTGGTGCAGGTTCGTGCCCTTTTCCTGCAACGGTGGCAGGGCGGTGAGCTCCTCGATCGTGAGTGTTTGCGCGTAGAGGCCGAAGCCGATGAGGGCGAGTTCGTCGCTGCGGAACTGCGTGGTGATGAGGTGGTTGAGCGCCAGCGCGGTCTGCTTCATCGGCGTCCAGCGGCCTTCCATCGCCATGGAAAACGAAGTGTCTACAAGCAGCGCAACCGCGTTCTTCGTGCGCGCCTCGGTCTCGACCACCTCGATGTCGTTCACGGTGATCGCGAACGGCTCGCCGCTTGCGGCTGTGCGCTGCAGCGCGTTCGTGATGGTGCGGGTGGTGTCCCACGCCTGGGTGTCGCCGAACTCCCAGGGGCGGGTGCCGCCGGTGGGCTCACCCAGCTGGCCGGCCAGGCGGGAGTCGCGCTGGCCGCGGGAGAGCTGGGAAGTTGCGCCCTTCAGCAGCTCTTTGCCCAGCATGCGTAGTGCCTTTGGAGAAAGTTGTAGCGAACCGGATTCGCCCTTGTTCAGCAACCCGGATTCGCGCAATGCTTTCTCCAGGTCGCGCAGCTGCTTCGCGCTGGTGGCGGCGTCGGCGCCGAGCAGGTCGGCGATGTCGTCCAAATCGATGTCGCCGGGGCGATCGCTGCTCAGGGTGTCTGCGAGCTGGTCGAGGCGCCCGAGGTCGCGCATCGCGCGGGTGGCTTCGCCGAGGCCCATCGAACCGTCGCCGTCGAAAGCTTCGGACCCCGTCCAATCCAAATCGGGGCGGATGCCGCGCAGGTTCGCGTCGAGTTCGCCAACCAGGTTCATCAGCTCCTCCGAGCCGAAGGCCTGGGCTGCGAGCTGCATCAGCTCCGCGCGCTGCTCATGCGTCATGGAGTTGAGCAGGCGCTGGGCCGCCGCGGAACGCTGGGCGAGGAGTTCCACGAGCTCATCGATGGTGCGCGGGTTCTCCGGGAACTGGGCGCCGTGTTTGGCCATGAACTCCTGGAAGTCCTGCTCCGTTGCCATGCCGGCGCGGTGCTTGCCTAAGAGCACGTTCAGGTCGCGCAGCATCTCGGCGACGGCTGCGCGGTCCTCGTCGGTGGCGCCTTCGAGCGCCTCCTTCATGCCGGTGAAGCGCTGGTCGAGCAGCTCGCGGCCGATGAGGTCCTTGATCTCCTGGTATTTTTCGCGGCCTTCATGAGATGCCCAGTTGTAATCGCCCAGCTCGGTCACGGCAGCCGCCGGGGATGCGGGCAGGTTGTCCAGTGTCATCTCGCGCATGGTGCGGTCGAGGTCGTCCATGTCCACATCGCGGGCGAGTTGACCACGTTCGGCGAGCACCGCCTCATCGAGAAGTTTCTTAGCTTCTTGGATCGTGCCGCCGAGGTTGGTTCTTTGCAGCAGCTCTTGACGACGCTCCGCAATCTGGCGAAGAAAATCATCGTACCCCTCGCGCCGCAGGTACTCGCGCATCGCTTGTTCGGCGGAGTAGCCGTACATGACGTCATCGGCGATGGCGCGCACCGCCTTAGCCAGGTTGGGCGGCGGGGCGAGCGGGTCCGGACCCGGGGTGTACTTGCGATACCGGCGCTGGCTAACCATAGATCGTCTCGCCTTCGCCGGAGTCCTTCGAAATCTTCTGGGTGAGGTAGAGCGCCTCCACCGCCAGCTCGATAGCGGCTGCGCGCTCGCCGTCGGACTGGGCGTTAAAAGAGGTAGCGATATCGCTGTACAGCGAGCCCTCGAGCTGTGGTAGGCCGTTCAAGAACTCGACCGCGGTGATGTTCTCGCCGGTGGTGATGAAGGTGGAGCCGTCGAGTGCCTCAATCAGCGGGGCAAAGTTGAGTCCTTTAATTCGCGGGCGCAGCGACTGCGCCACCGCGTTGCGCAGCAGGTACTCCAGAATATCCCACTCGCGTCCCTCCTCGCCGTGCTCGAACTCCACCTTGCCGCCGAGCACGTCGACGGCGGCCTCGAGGTCCACCAGGCGCGCGACCGGATCCTCACCGGTCAACGCTGCGCGCCGGGCTGCGGAGGCGGCGACCGTTTCGGCGCCAGCGATGGCGAAACGGGCCGACACGCCGGCACGCTGGTTCACAGCATCGGACTCACGAAGCGCGCGGGTAAACCGGGCAAGCGCCTCCATGATGGGTTGTGGAACGACGGCGGTGAGTTGCGACTCCTGCTCGATGACGCGGATCTCGTCGTCTAGCTCCAAAGGGTAGTGGGTGCGGATCTCGGCGCCGAAGCGGTCTTTGAGTGGGGTGATGATGCGGCCGCGGTTGGTGTAATCCTCCGGGTTCGCGCTTGCCACCACCAGCACGTCCAACGGCAAGCGCAACATGTAGCCGCGGATTTGGATGTCGGCTTCCTCCATGACGTTGAGCATGGCTACCTGGATGCGCTCGGCTAAGTCGGGCAGCTCGTTGATGGCCACGATGCCGCGGTTAGAGCGGGGGATCAGGCCGTAGTGGATGGTCTCCGGGTCGCCGAGGCGGCGGCCCTCGGCCACGCGCATGGGGTCGACGTCGCCGATGAGGTCCGCGACGGACGTGTCCGGGGTGGCCAACTTCTCGGAGTAACGGGCCTTGCGCGGGATCCACTCGATGGGCAGTGCGTCGCCCTCCTCCTCGATGCGGCGCTTGGTGGCCTCCGTCAGCGGGTTCAGGGGGTGCTCGCGCAGCTCGGAGCCCTCGACGGCGGGCACGAAAGCGTCGAGCAGCAACGGCAACGTGCGAAGCAGGCGGGTCTTGCCCTGACCGCGCTCGCCGAGGAGCACGATGTCGTGGCCGGCGATAATGGCGCGCTCGACCTGGGGCAACACGGTGTGCTCAAGGCCGTGGAGGCCCGGCCAGGGGTTCTCGCCGGCGCGCAGCTTGGCTATCAGGTTGTCGCGAAGCTCCTCGCGCACCGTCTTATAGGTGTAACCGGCGGCCTTCAGCTCGCCGAGGGTGGAGATTGCGGGCTTGGTCGGAGTCGCTTCAGTCATGCCGGCCAGGGTACGCCGGGGTTGTGCGGCGCGGTGCCCGGGAACAACGCGTAGTAGCCTGGCAGCGAAAAGGGAGGAGTGGTTGTCAGCGGAGTACGAGAAAATCACCAATCAGCAAAACAGAGGCGACGACGAAGATTTTGTGGGTCGTCTCACGATGCAAGACCCCATCGACGATTCCTTCGAGTTTGAGCCGGTTGTTATCGGACTCAAAGTGCCCGAGTTCTGACCTACCATCGGCACATGACCGCCATCTACCTCATCCGCCACGGCGAGACTCCGACCACGGGCAAGATCCTGCCCGGTCGCGCGCCGGGGTTGCACCTCTCGGAGCGGGGGCGGGGGCAGGCGGAGGCCGTCGCAAGGCAGCTTGCTCACGTGGATGCGGTGTATGCCTCGCCCCTCGAGCGCGCCCGCGAAACTGCCGCACCCACGTGCGAGCGGTTCGAAAAGGAGCTTTTGCTTGACGACGCCCTCCTCGAAGCCGATTTCGGCGAATGGACAGGAAAGTCGCTGACTAAGCTCGCGAAACTGCCAGAGTGGCAGGTCGTGCAGAAGCATCCTGAGCAGTTCCGTTTCCCGGGCGGGGAATCCTTCGTGGAGATGCAGGAGCGCGTGGTGGAGGGCGTGCGCGCGATCGCGGCGCGCCACCCGGGCGAGGTGGTGGCCTGCTTTACGCACGCCGACCCGATCAAGGCGGCGCTCGCGCACTTCACGGCCCGGGGCTGGGGCGCGTTCCAGACGATTCCTGCGGAGCCGTGCTCCATCTCGGAGCTTGAGCTGTGAACACCATTGAGCTGCTCCAACACGGCGAGGTCGGCTTTGTGGGGCAGCTCGCGGACTCGTCAAACCTGACCGTGCTGGTCGACCTCACACTCAGCGAGGACTACTGCTGGGGCATCTTCAAGCCTGAGGCGGGGGAGCGCTACCTCCACGACTTCGAGTCCGGATTGTGGCGGCGCGAGCGGGCCGCGTACCTGCTCAGCGAGTGGCTGGGCTGGAACCTGGTGCCGCCGACGGTGGTGCGCGAGATCGAGCCGCTCGGCGTGGGGTCGCTGCAGTATTACGTGGACAACGATGGTTCCCACTACTTCCCGCTCTACGAGACGCGCGCCGACCTGCACCCCCAGTTTCTGCGCATGGCCGTATTCGACCTGCTGGTGAACAACACCGACCGCAAGTCGGGCCACGTTTTGCTCGCACGCTCGCAAAACGCGAACCAAGTTGACCGCGTGTGGGGCATCGACCAAGGCTTGTGCTTCCACCAGGACCCGAAGCTGCGCACCGTGATCTGGGACTTCGCGCACGAGACGATTCCCGACGAGCTGGTCGACGCGGTCGAACCGCTGCTTGAAGAGGTGCCGGAAGAGGTGGTTGAGCTGCTTGCGCCGGAGGAGGTCGCGGCGTTGCAGTCCCGAGCGTCGCGGATTGTGCGCCTGCCGTGGCTGCCGGAGCCGCAGTCCGAGTTCCCGTACCCCTGGCCGCTGGTGTAATCCCTACTGCGCTGGGTAGCGGACGAGGAGGTCGTCGCCGATCACCGCACCGTCACTAAGCTTTGCTTTACTTATTGATGCACCGTCGGACTTCAACCCCATAATGTGATCCACGTCGTCGCCGTGGGCGAGAAGGTGGTCAGCGATAATCCGGCGGTGGCAGCGCCACCAGACTGCCTCCGAACACATGATGGCGGTTGGCGTCTGCGCGGCAATCTCGCGCAGCTCTGCCAGTGCGTCGGCGAACTCCTTACCGAGCGCGTGGTCGGCGTAGTTGTGGAAGCTGCGGTTTTGCCAGTTGGCGTTGACCTCGAAGGGGACGGTCTTGGACACGTTGCGCCGCCCCGCCAGCCCCCCGATCTTGGAGTATGCGATACCGCGATCGGGGAGGTTCTGGGTGAGGGCGTCGTCGTTGAACCACGGGTACTTCCGGGAGCCGGTCAGCTTGCGCACGTCAACGACGGCTTCGACCCCGGCCGCCTCGAGCATCTGCGCGAATTCGTTGAACTCGAGGTTGGAGTGGCCGACGGTGAAGATGCGCATGCGTGTCACCTTAACAACGCCTTGTCGGCGACGACAGCGCCCTTGATCTGCGCAAACTGGTTGAGCAGATCCGCGACCGTGAGCTCGCGTTTTGTTGCCTCGTCGGCCTCGTAGACGATCTGGCCCTCGTGCATCATGATGAGCCGGTTGCCCACCTTAAGGGCTTGCTCCATGTTGTGCGTGACCATGAGTGTGGTCAGCCCGCCTTCCTCCACGATCGAGTGAGTCAGGTCGGTTACAAGGGCTGCGCGATCTGGGTCGAGGGCTGCGGTGTGCTCGTCGAGCAGCATCACCTTCGGGTGCGTGAAGCCGGCCATGAGCAGGGATAATGCTTGGCGCTGCCCGCCGGAGAGCAGCCCCACCTTGTGGGTGAGGCGGTTTTCCAAACCGAGATCGAGCGACTTGAGCTGCTCGGTGAAGATGTCGCGGCGCTCGTTCGTCAGCGCGCGGCCGAGCCTGCGGGGTTTGCCGCGCAGGTAGGCCAGCGACAGGTTCTCCTCGATGGTGAGGTTGGGCGCGGTACCGGCCAGAGGATCCTGGAACACGCGGCCGACGAGCCGGGCGCGTTTGTGTTCTGGGGCGGTGGTGACATCGGTGCCGTCGATAAGCACCTGCCCCTTATCCGGCCGGAGGCGGCCGGAAACCGTGTTGAGCAGCGTCGATTTTCCTGCGCCGTTGGAGCCGATGACGGTGACGAAATCGCCCTTTGCAAGCGTGAGGTTGACGTTTGTCAGCGCGGCGCGCTCGTTGGCCGTGCCGGGGAAGAAGGTCTTGGATATGTTGCGGATCTCAAGCACGTGTCTTCTCCTTCACAGTGAAGCGGGGGATGAGCAGCGCGGCGATGACGAGCAGCGCGGAGACGAGCTTCATGTCGTTGGGGTTCAGGCCGAGCTGGAGCGCGGCGAAGATGATCAGGCGGTAGATCACAGCGCCCGCGACCACGGCCAGGATGGCCTGGAGCAGGCGGCGCTGGCCGAAGATCGCCTGGCCAACAATCACGCTGGCGAGGCCGACCACGATGAGCCCGATGCCCATCGAGATGTCGGCGAAGCCCTGGTACTGGGCGACCAGCGCGCCGGCAAGCCCGACAAGCCCGTTGCTTAAGGCCAGTGTGAGGATCTTCGTGGCGTCGGTGGACACGCCGAAAGACGTGATCATCGGGCCGTTGTCGCCGGTGGCGCGGATGGAAAGTCCGAGGTCGGTGGTGAGGAACCAGTGCACGATCAGCGCCAGGACCAGCACCGAGACTGCGAGGACGGCCACGCCGGCCCAGTTGCCGAGCAGCCCGCGCTCGCGCAGCGGGGTGAACACCGTGTCTTGGCGGAGCAGGGGCAGGTTGGCACCGCCCATGATGCGCAGGTTGATGGACCAGAACCCGATCTGGGTGAGGATGCCGGCGAGAAGGCTGTCGATGCCGCCTTTCGTATGCAGAAGTCCCGTGATGACGCCGGCGAGGCAGCCGATGGCGAAGCCCGCGGCGGTAGCGGTGACCGGGTTCGCGCCCGCGATAATCAGCGCCGCAGCCGTGCCGCCGCCGGCGGTGAACGACCCGTCCACCGTCAGGTCGGCGAAGTTGAGGACGCGGAACGTCAGGTAGACGCCGAGCGCCATCACCCCGTAGAGGACGCCGAGTTCAAGCGCGCCGATCATGAGACGGTTTCAGCCTGGTCCGCGATCGACTGCGGGATGGTCACGCCTTGGCGCTTGGCCGCCTCCGGGTTGATGACGTAGGAGAACTCGGTTGCGCTCTCGACCGGCAGGGCGGCGATGTCGGCGCCGTCGCGCAGCACCTTCAGCGCCATTTCGCCGGTTTGGTAGCCGAGCTTTTTGTAATCGATGCCGAGCGTTGCGACGGCGCCGCCCTCCACCGTTCCGGCCTCGGCGGCGACGACCGGAATGGACTTCTGCTCAGCCGCCTGGACCAGCGAGGAGATGCCGGACACGACCATGTTGTCGGTGGGGACGTAGAACGCGTCCACATCGCCGAGCGCGGTTACGGCCTGCGGTATCTCCGTCACGGAGGTCACGGTTTGGGTCTCGACCTGCCAGCCGCGCTTCGCCGCCTCCTCCTTGACGCCGTCGACCTGGATCTGCGAGTTGATCTCGCCGGAGGAGTAGACGACGCCGATCTTCTTTGCGTCCGGCACCAGCTCAGCCAAGAGGTCGAGCTGGTCCGGAATCGGGGTGGCATCGGAAGTACCGGAGGCGTTGCCGCCCGGCGTCTCCAGCGAATTGACCAGCTGCGCCTCCACTGGGTCGGTGACAGCGGTGAAGAAAATCGGCGTCTCGGTGACGTTCTGCACCATCGCCTGCGCGGCTGGGGTGGCCACGGCCAGAACAGCGTCCAAGTTCTGGCCCGCGAACTGCTGTGCAATGGTCAGCGCGGTGGCCTGCTCGCCGTTGGCGTTCTGCTCGCTCCACTTCACGTCCGCGCCCGCGTCGGCGAAGGCCTCCTTGAAGCCTTCCGCGGCGGCGTCGAGCGCCGGGTGCTGCACGAGCTGGCTGATGCCGATCGAGTACGACTCGCCGGACGCGTCACCGGACGCGCCGCCGGACTCCGACGAGCAGCCGGCGAGTGCGAGCGTGGCGGCGCCGAGTGCTGCGAGCGCGACCCGGGGGCGGCAGAAAGTGTGGCGTGGCATGGGTGGATCCCTCCTCAAACGTAGGTTGCGCATCCTGGGGCGGCTGCGGCAATGAGAAGAGCATAGACCAAAGGGCCCTAAAACCTATACGTTTTGTGCGCTTGTTTTCGCGAGCGCCAACAGCGCGTCCGTGAGCTGGGCAATGTCGTGCGGAGCGTACTCCTCCGGCCGGTCGGTGGCGTCTTTTTGGTACTGCTCGACCGGGTCGCGCCACCGCTGCGGGATGGCGTCCGCGCCGTGCAACGCGCCGAGGAAGGCGCCGGCGATTGCGGCGTTGGTGTCGGTGTCGCCGCCGAGGCCGACAACCGCGACGAGGTCTTCCTCGAAGGACGTGGTGTTCGCCGCGAACCAACAGGTGATGTGGAACGCGTGGCGCACCCAGCCTTGCTTGTGGACAACGTCGCCCGGAGGGGTTGAGAGGTAGGTGTCCACCTCGTCGGCGAGCTCCCCGGCGTGGGCGCGCAGCGCGTGTTGAGGGTCGGCGCCTGAGATGACGTCGGCCAGCGCGGCTGTGTACGCGGCGTTGATGCTCACCGGGTAGGGGTGGGGGTGGGTGAGCCTCGCGTCGGTGCGCGCAAGCTCCCCGGCCACCTTCGGGTTGCCTGCGTACGCCACTGCGAGCGGGCTGACGCGCATGAGCGCACCGTTGGTAGGCTTGCCCGCGTCGCGCTCGTAGGGGCGGCGAAGCGCCGCGGCGCAGGTGCCCCCGATGTCGAAGGGGTTTGACGACGCCCACCGGCGGTAGGCGCCGCGCACGTCGTCTTCGTCGAAACCGCCGCGCCGAACCAGGCTGCGAGCGAGCGCGAGCGCGAGTTCCGAGTCGTCGGTGGGTTGGCCGGGGACAACGCCGTGGGGGCCGCCGCCGGTCAGCTCGCGCACACCGTTCGGGTACGCCTCGCGGATGTCTTCCGCTGGTTCGAACTCGACCAGCGCGCCGAGGTTGTCGCCGATAATCTGGCCGAGCATCGCGCCCAAAGCGCGGGAACGGGTGGTGGGTGAGGAAGTCCGTGACGCAGTCATGTTTTCACGGTATCGGCTCGTCCCACACACGCTGCGCGATGTTCGAATCTGCGTCGAACACCCCCAGCTCACGTGGCGTAGCATCGTCTCTCATGACCGAGATCAACTCCGCAGACGTTTCGCAAACCGTCATCCTCCCGCAGTCGCGCGACGCGATGTTTTTGACCACCACCATCGTCGAGGGCGGGGAGCGCGCCGCGCTGGACGCCATCACCGGGTTGAGCGGGCTGGTCAACGGCGTCGGCTTCCGCTGGCCGGGCGCGAACTTAAGCGCCGTGGTCGGCATCGGTGCGAAGCTGTGGGACCGCCTGTTCGTTGTGGAGAAGCCTGAGCACCTGCACGACTTCGTGGAGCTTCAGGGCGCAAAGCACCACGCGCCGTCGACACCCGGCGACCTGTTCTTCCACATCCGCGCCGACAGCTTCGACGTCGCGTTCGAGCTGGCTCGGCGCATTAAAGGCATTCTTGGCGGCGCGATCGGCGACTTCGACGAAGTCCACGCCTTCCAGTTCCAAGATTTCCGCGACCCGCTCGGCTTCGTCGACGGCACGGAGAGCCCCCGCGGCGAGGAGGGCCGCGAGGTAGCACTGATCCGCGACGGCGTGTGGGCCGGCGGCAGCTACATCGTGGAGCAGAAGTACATCCACGACTTGAACGCGTGGAACGACTTGCCCGTAGAAGAGCAGGAGCAGGTCATCGGCCGCACCAAGCACTCCGATATCGAGCTGGACGACAAGCCGGTCAACAGCCACGTGGCCGTGAACTCGGTGGAGGACGAGGACGGCAACGGGCTGGAGATTGTGCGCAACAACCTGACCTTCGGCGACGCGTTGGGCAACGAGGGCACCTACTTCATGAGCTACGCGCGCGACGTGCGGGTTACCGAGGTGATGCTGCGCCGCATGTTCATCGGCGAGCCGGAGGGCAACTACGACCGCATCCTCGATTTCTCCACGGCGCTCACCGGCTGCAACTTCTTCGCGCCGCCGCGCGCGTTCATGGACCACGCCGCAGACTTCGCCCGCCCCGAAGTCGTGGGCGGGCAGGACGCGGCTAACCAGGACAACCCGGCGCAGCCCGCAATCGACTTGCCCCAGGCCAAGGCCGTGTTCGGGAGCCGGGAGAACGCGCCGGTGTCGCACAACGCCGAGCGCGCTCAGCGCGCCCACGACATTTACTCCTTGGCGGTGAAGCCGGGGGAGCAGGAAGCCGAGAACTAGAGCTGGGGCTAGAGCGAGATGACCGCCGAGATCCCGCCGCCGGGCAGCGGCTGGATTTCCAAACCGCCGCCGTGGGCGGTGGCGATCGCGGCCACCAGCGGTAGCCCTAGCCCGTGGCCGCGGCTGCTGCGCGAGCCTGCGAACGGCTCCGCCATCCGCGCGGCGTCCTCAACGCTGACAACCTCGCCGCTGCTCGCCACCTCGACCCGGGTCCTGCCCGCGGCGTGCGCAAGCGTCAGCGCGCTGGTGCCCGGTTCGCCGTGGGTGACCGCGTTGCGGGCCAGATTGTCCACGGCCGTTGCGAGGAGTTCAGCGTCTCCTTCGACGGCCACGCCGTCGGCAACATCTGCGCGCTCGATGCCGTTCGCGCGCGCCACGCGCCGGCATATCTCGCTCAGATCCACGCTCTCGCGCTGCAAGTCGTGACCCGATTGCACGCGGGCCAGGGTCAGCAGCGCCGCGACTGTGGCGGCGTTGCCTGCGTTGACCTCCCGGACTCGCTGGAGCGATTCGCGTAGCTCACCCTCGGTGGCGTCTGCGTCGGAGAGGGCAACGTCGGCTAACGCCTGAATCGTGGCAATCGGCGTTTTCAGCTCGTGCGACGCGTTTGCGGCGAAACGCTGGTGCGCGGCAAGAGAGGCCGCGAGCGAGTCCAGCATCGAGTTCAGCGCGTTCGCCAGATCGCCCACCTCGTCGGCGGGGCCCGAGTACGCCACGCGCGTTGCCGTGTCGCCTGAGGTGACGGCGCGTGCGTCGCCTGCAATCGAGCGCAGCGGCGCGAGCACCCGGCCCGCCACGAACCACCCGACCGCGCCGGCAAGGGCGGTCAGCACGGCGAGAACCGCAAGCGAGATCGTCACCACAGTTCGCAGGATCTCTTCGGTGACGGGGATCGCGGCGTCGATGACCGCGCCGTCCGCGCCACTGAACTCAGCCTGAAACGGCACCGGGGTAAGGCGCAGGTACGCGTAGACCAGACCGATCAGCAGAATGCCCACTCCCAACACCGTGAGCACGAACATCACGGTGACCCGGGCCCGCAGACTCAGTCGCATCAGTCCACCTCCGGGGCGGCGGCGAAGTAACCCGCGCCGGGCTTGGTGTGGATGATCCACGGGTCGCCGAGCTTGCGCCTCAGGTGCGAGATGGTCACGCGGGGGGAATTGGTGAACGGGTCTGCGTTTTCGTCCCACGCTTCCTCCAGAAGCTCCTCCGCGGAGAGGACGCCGCCGTCGGCGGACATGAGCAGCTTAAGAATCGCGAACTCCTTCGGCGACAGCGCAATCTCGCGCCCGCCGCGGGTGACGCGCTTTCGGAAGGTGTCCAGGCGGACGTCGGCAATCCGCAGCACTTCACCCCGCACCGGAGCCGCACGTTTGGCTAGCGCCTGCACCCGGGCAATCAGCTCCGCGACCTCGAACGGCTTCGGCAAGTAGTCGTCGGCGCCGAGGGAAAACCCCTCCAGCCGGTCGTCGAGAGTGCCGGACGCAGTCAGCATGATCACCCTGGTTGCGGGGTAATCCTCACAGATGATGCGGCACACCTCGTCCCCGTGCACCCCAGGCAAGTCGCGGTCGAGCACGACGACATCGGGCTTGTGCTTGTCGACGCCCTCCAGCGCCGCCGAGCCGTCACCCACCACAGAGACGTCCATCCCGGCGCGCGCGAGCGCCTTGCCCACGGCCTCCGCGAGGTAAACCTCGTCGTCCACAACAAACACCCTGATCGTCATGGAAGAACACGTTAACGCTCTCGCAACACGAACCTGAATAGCCTCTCACGCCATGCAGATGCGAAACCGAACCCAAGGCCGCCTCGTGGGCGTCGACGTTGCCCGCGCCGTGGCGCTGATCGGCATGATCTGCGCCCACCTGACCTACCCGGACGGCGTGCTCGCGGAGGTGCTCTACGGATTCCCGTCCGCGCTCTTCGCCTTCCTGGCCGGTGTGTCCATGTCGCTGATGGCGAGAAGCGGGGCGCGCCCGGCGCACTTCGTTGTGCGCGGGCTGTTGCTGATCGCGCTGTCTTTTCTGTTGAGCGCGATACCGACGCAGATCGTGATCGTTTTGGGCACCCTCGGCGCCTGCATGATCGCGCTCGCGTGGGCGCAGCGGCTTCCAAGCCGCTGGCTGCTCGCGCTTGCGGCGGTGATGACAGCTGGCTCCGGGGTCGTCCCCCTCTTCGTCTCCCCGCCGCTGATGTGGGCGGTGCTGATGGTCGCCGGCATGCTGTTCCACCGCCACCTCATCGACCGTCCGAATTACGTGGCGGCTGCGGCTGCGGTCGGAGGCGCTGTGATGACGCTGGACATCGTGGCGCGCTGGTATGCGGACTTGCCGTACTACTTCACTGCCCAAGGGCACACGGGCGGGTTGGTGGACGTGGTGGGGTCTGCGGGGGCGTCGATAAGCATCTGCTCTCTTAGCTGCCTTGTGGCGCGGCCGCGGCAACTCGTGCTGCCGCGCATGGGGCGCATGCCGCTGACGCTGTACTGCCTGCATATCCCCACATCCCTGGTGTGCGGCGCGGCGGTGAGCGTGATCGCAGCGGCGGTCATCGCAACTGCCTGGCTCGCCGCGTTTCCCCGCGGGCCGGTGGAAGAGGCCATGCGCCGGGCGGTCAGCGCCGGCGTGGGTCTGATCGACAACTTGGAAAGGAACTACCGTGAAAAAACTTCTCTACCCGCTGCTCGCCGCGAGCGCGACCTGCGCAACAGCAGCTCCCGCGCTGGCGATGGAGTCGACCACGTTCGCAGGCGACACCCCTGAGGCCGCGCCCGTCGTCTCCGTGCGCGTGGAAGACTCCGACCCAGACGAGGGTGTGTGCACCGGCACCGCGATCGCCGAGCACTGGGTGATCACCGCGCGCCACTGCGTCGAAGCGGCGCGTAAACCCGCAGGGTCCGTGCGCACCGGGCAGGGCGGCGACCAGAAGGTGTACGAGGTCGACCGCCACGAGGTCGCACCGGAGGGCGACATCGCTCTGCTGCACACCGCGCAGCCGATGGAACTCGACCACTTCGCCGATGTTGCCGACGCTGTGCCCAGCGGCCCGGTGAACATCTACGGCTGGTCTTCCGACGGATCTGGCGGTTCGACCCGGTTGCCGTCGGCTGAAGCCGCGGTGGAGGGGGAGTCGCCGCTGGCGCTCTTCGGTGCTTCCAGCGCGCTGCATGTCGCGCTGAAGAACGGGGCGCGCATTCAGCCGGGCGACTCCGGCGGCGCGATCTTCGCCGGCGGCAAGGTGGCCGGGATTATGTCGGCCGGGCTGTTCGAGGACCCGGACAACCCGACCGAGCAGGAGATGACCTCCAACGCCGCGGTGTCGGTGGCGCCGGTGGCGGACCAGGCGGCGTGGATTAGGGACACGGTGGCGCAGAATTCCGCCGGCGAGGGCGGGGCCGCCGCCGAGGGCAGCTCCGACGCGGGGGCCGGCGGCTGGCTGCCGTGGTTCGCGCTCGGGCTCGGCGCGCTTGCGGTCATCGGCGCCGCGCTGTGGGATGTGCAGCGAAGGAAGGCCGCCCCGCTTGCGTAGTTAGCGGGCTTAACCGTGGATCTCGACGTTGTTGTACCGGTTCACCCGCAGCGCGCCCATCGGCATCGAGGCGTCGGTTTGGAACCAGACGTCCGACGGTTCGACGGTGATCGTGACCTGCTTGCCCACGAGCGGCGCCCACTCGGTGCCGACGATGTGGTCGTAGCGGCTCCACTCCCTCCGGCCCAGGTCCACGTACTCGGCGGTTCTCGTGGACGGCTCGGGGCGGTTGTAGTCCGTGAACTCGCGTGGCGCATCGATCTCGAGCATGTAGTACTCGCTGTCCATCGCCTCGCCGTTCGGTGTGCCTTCGGGCTCCAGCTCTGCCGCGGTCTTCATCACCACCGTGCCGCTGATCACCTCGGCGGGGCCCTCGACCGGGTTCCTGCGCTCGATTTCCGGCAGCGAGACGGTGAGCTCGCCCGCGTCGAGCGGCCCGCGGTCCGCCACCGGCGTCCAGTCGACGACGAGGTGCAGCGCAGGCGGCGACATCGCGTTTATCTTGTTGGCCTCGCCTTCGGGCACCAAAGTATTGCCCTCAAGCTGGCACCACACGCTCTCGCCGTCGCCCGTGCCGCTGGTCCACTGGGACTGGTACAGGCCGAGCCCGAGCTGCGAGGCGTCCACGCCTGCGCGGTACCCGCCGGCGCCGGCCGCGCCGTACGTCAGGCCGTTCGAGGCCTGCGTCAGCGACCCGCTGTCGACGGAGAACACCAGCACGCGGGCGAACCGGTTCGAGTGCTCGTCGGCGCTCCACTGGCTCAAGAGCAGCTCGGGCGCGCCGCCGCCTGTCGCCTCCACCAGCGCGTAGTTGTAGTCGCCGTTGGGCAAGTACTCCATCTCGATGCCGGCAGGGTTGGCAACGTCGAAATTGTATGTCTCGGCCGTGTCCAGCACCGCCGCGTACTCGCTTTGCCAATCCACGGCGCTTGGCGCCACGGGCTTGTCCATCACCGTCGTTACCACCTCGCCCGAGTCTGGATCAACGATCGCCGTTGCGGTGACAAACACCGTCTCAGGGGAAGCGGAACACGCGCTCAGCAAAAGCGGGAGGGCGGCAATTGCCCGGAAGCGTTTCATAAATGACAACATAGAGCAGATGATCTTCTCCGGCATTGACCTCGCCGCGGATCCCGCAAAGACGGGCGCGGCGACGCTCAAGACCTCGCGCAAGGGGCCGGTGCTTGTCGACGTCCACCTCAACACCTCCGACTTCCACATCTTCAACCACGTTCTCGATTCCGACCTCACCGGCATCGACGCCCCGCTCGGCTGGCCCCGGTTGTTCCGGAGGTTCATCAACGACCACGCCGCCGGCGATTTAGTCAGCCGGGACGTGGGGACGGAGGAGCGGCGCGAGCTGGCCAACCGGTTCACCGACCTCGAGGTGCGCCGCGTTGCTGGCGTGGTCCCGTTGCCGGTCGCGGCCGAGCGCATCGCCTTTCCCGTCATGCGCTGGGCGGGTGTGGAGGCGCAGTTGCGCGACGAGCTTGGGAGCGAAGGCGTCCGCCGCGACGGGTTCGGACGCGTCGCCGAGGTCTACCCGGCCGCTGCGCTGAAGATGTGGGGGTTGCGCCACCGCGGTTACAAGGGTGGCAGCCCGGCCGCGCAGGAGGCGAGAGTGGAAATCGTCGCGTCGCTCGCCCGCGAGCGCCGCTTGGATTGGGCGGGGTTTGAAGACGCGGCCGTCTACAGCGCAGACTGCCTCGACGCTGTCATCGTCGCTCTCGTCGCCTCTGAGATCAGCGCAGGGGCCTGCGTTCCGCCCCCGAAAGAGCACGAGAGCCTGATTTTGGAGGAAGGTTGGATCTGGATCCCGCGGCCAGATTAATCCAGCACCTCCACGTGCTCGGTGTCGATCCAGAGCTGGCTCCCGAACGGCAAACTCAAATCTGAGGAGTAGCCGTAGCGGTTCAGCGGCGACCACACTTCCACCCGTTCGCCCACGTATTCTTCCCACCCCTTCGACTGGTCCAGGACGCCGGAGGAGGAGTGGTGGACAAATCCCAGCCTGGCAAACGGGCTTTCCTGCGTTACCGTGCTGCCCGCCTTGTTCGCGGCGACGCTGACCGGGGAGTCGAAAACCAGCACGTAGTAGATGTTTCGCGGGTCTTCGCCGGCTGGGGTTTCGCGTCCCTGCGCCGCTTTTTCGGTCGGCCACGCTTCCACGATGCCGGTGAACCTGGCGTTGCCTTGCTCATCTAACGTCACGGGTTCGTACCCGCTGTCCGCTCGGCTCGAAGGCGCGAGTGCTTCCGCGTCTTCCGCCACCTCGGGTTCAGCCTGCTCGCCCTGCTCGCCCTGCTCGGCCTGCTCAGTCTCAGCAGCCACCCACTGCGTCGAGGTGACGAACACCGTCGCTGGTTCGCCGCCGCCGGCGCAGGCGCTGATCGGCAACACAAACCCTGCGGTAAAAAGCACAACCGCGCGACGTAAACGCATGATCTAGAATTTAGTCGAGGTACACAAATCCATCAGTCGGGGGGACGATCGCCGTCGCGTACGGAGCCGACGGGTCGTTAGCGAACCTTGTGACGTCTGGGTCGAGACTAAGCTCGATCCGGCGGCCTGCGAGCTTGAAGTTTGCGCCCTGCGTCTTGGTTCCGAGCAGGATCGTCTGCGTTGTGACCGTCGACGGTGAGCTCTCCGCCCCTCTGATGCCAGAGATGGCGGCTACCTCATCGAGGTGGAGGACCAAGTACCGCTCCTCTGGGCCGTACTGGAAGTCCCCGGCGAGGGCGGCCAGTTCCTCGCCCGACATGTCGCGCACGGTGCCCACCGCTGAGCTTGCAGGTTTTGCTGGGGCGACCTTGTCCGGTGCAACTTTCTCCGGTGCGGCATCGGGGAACGGTGTGTATTCGGTAATAGAGGTCGCACCCGCGTAGGTGGGTTTGCCGGCGTGCAGCGCGGAGCGGTCAGTTGATTTCGTCCACGCGATGAAACGGTGGTCGGGTAGTAAGTCGGCGTTTTCGAACTCGACGCTGTCCGAAGCAGCAGTAAGGGAGCGGCCGCTGAGCTTGTACAGCTTGGAGTAGGCGTCGGGCTGCACCGAATGGGAATCGACCTGGTAGAGGCCATTGCCGCTTTCAGACGCCTCCACACGCGCCCGCGAACCTCCTGCACCTGAAGCGCCCGCAATCAACACGTCGGTGGAGCCGGCTGCTTTACCGTCCGCGCCAACCGTGAACACGATGATCGGACTGTATTCCTTGCTGTCCACCATCAGCAGCATCTCGGGGGTATCGTCGCCGGTCATCTCCACAAGCGCGTAGTGATAGGTACCGACCGGATCGTAGCGCGCAGCCGAGTTCACCGGATAGTCTCCCGGGTGGTCGAGCACCCAGGCGTACTCGTTCTTCCACGCGCCGGCAGCCGGGGTTGTCGCCGACTCAGCCGCCTCGGACGCGGCGGCGCTGCTGGCGGTGGGCGTGCCGGCAGCTTCACCGGGCACCCATTGGGTCGAGGTGAACAGAATAGTTTCCTGTGTGCCGCCCCCGGCACAACCGGAGACCACCGCGGCAGATCCAACCGCGCCCAACACAGCAAACCGACGCAAACGCATGCTCTCAACCTACCCGGATGTACCCCACCTGCGACTGGTGGGGCGAAATCCGCGCCGCCCGTGCCCTCGCGCTAGAAGTGCATACCTACTGTTGTAGTTCCCCAAATTCTCATGAGCTTTTCGGCCGGTATACACAACTAGACCTACAACTCCGGCTTCGCCAGAAAATGCACAGACCTCAGGCACACGTGTTCGGGTAGCATGGCGTCACCTCGAAGAGGAAAACGCACGGATCAAAGGAGTGCCACATGACGAACCCGCAGAACTTCAACCAGCAGGAACCCCCGTTCGACCCGGATTACGACCAAGTTGCCCCCGCCGAGCAGCCGGCCGAGCAGCCTGCTGCGGACGGCCAGCAGGCAGCAGCCGGCCAGCCGGAGCCCCAGAGCCCTGCCCAGCAGAACCCGGCGCAGCCTCAGCAGCTTGGCCAGCAGGGCCAGAATGTCCAGGCCGGTAACGGCCAGACCGGCTACGAGCAGGAGATGCTCGGCGCCACCGGCGACGCGCAGGACGGCAACTTGGAGAAGGACCCTTCCGAGTGGGTCTCCGGTGACCAGCCAGCGACGGAGGCGCAGAAGTCCTACATCGACACCCTGGCCAAGCAGGCAGGGGAGCAGATCCCGGCGAACCTGACCAAGGCGGAGGCGTCGCAGCACATCGACCGGCTGAAGAAGATCACCGGTCAGTAATACTAGGGGCCGAAGCTAGGCCCCTTTCTTTTTGGGTTTCTTGTCCCCGCTGCGGCTGTCCAGCGAGGCCTTCAGCGCCGCCATTAAGTCGACAACGTTGTCGTCCTCGTCTGCATCCTCCGGTTTCTCGCCGAAGGTGGCTTCGGTGTCAAGCGTATCGCCCTGCTCGAACTTTGCGTCGATGAGTTTTCGCAGCTCGACCTGGTAGTCGTCCTCGAACTCCTCGGGCGTGAAGTCCGAGGCGTAGGAATCGACCAGCTGGGCGGAGAGCTTCATCTCCTTGTCCGAGATCTTCGCGCGCGATTTTACTCCCTTGAACTGGCCGTCGAAGTCGAGTTCGCGGACCTCGTCGGCCCACATCAAGCCCTGCAGCACGATCACTTTGCCCACCACGCGAAGCACGCCCAGCCGCGTCTTTTGGCGCAATGCGAAACGCACCACCGCGGTCAGATCCGACTCCTTGAGCGTCTGGCGCAACAGCAGGTACGACTTCGGCGTCTTGCCTTCGGGCGCGAGGTAGTAGCTCTTCTCCAGCATGATCGGGTCGATCTGGTCGGCGGGGACGAACTGGACTACCTCGATCTCGTCGTTCTCGGACTCCGGCAGCGCCGCGAAATCTTCGTCCGTGAGCACGACGGTGTCGCCGTCTTCCTCGAACGCCTTGTCAATGTGTTTGTAGTCGACCTTCTCGCCGCAGACTTCGCACCGCCTCTCGTAGCGGATGCGGCCCCCGTCTTCGTCGTGCACTTGGTGAAATGACAAGTCGTGGTCCTCCGTCGCGCCGAACGCTTTAACGGGCACGTTGACAAGGCCGAAGGTGATGGAACCGGTCCAGATTGCGCGCATGGTTGGAAAGTCTACGGATCTTTAGGATGGGTGCATGGCTGCGCAGGCGAAGCAGGGTTCGAAATTCCAGGTGGGCGACCGCCAACTTAAGGTGACCAGCCTGGATAAGGTGCTCTACCTTGAAACCGGCACCACCAAGGCCGACGTGATGCGCTACTACCTCGAGGTCGCCGACGTCATGATCCCGCAGATCACCCGGCGACCCGTGACCCGCAAACGCTGGCCGGACGGCGTGGGCGGGCAGAGCTTCTTCCGCAAGGATTTGGAGGACTCCGCGCCGGAGTGGATCGAAACCGGTGTAATCGAGCACAAAACCTCAACCAACGACTACCCGTTGATCGACGAGCCGGCCGCGCTCGCATGGCTGGCGCAAGTCGCGGCGCTTGAGCTGCACACGCCGCAGTGGCGCTTTTCCGCCTCCGGCAAACAGGAAAACCCAGACCGGATGGTGCTGGATCTGGACCCGGGCCCCGGAGTCACGCTGGAGGAGACCGCCGAAATCGCGCTGTCGTGCAAGGACGTCCTCGACGGGATGGGGCTTGTAAGCGTCCCCGTCACCAGCGGCTCCAAAGGCATCCACATCTACGCAGGGCTCGACGGCACCACGGAGGCCGAGCAGGTGAGCAAGGTTGCTAAGGCGCTTGCCGACGCTCTCCAGAACGAACTCCCCGACCGCGTCACCTCCGTCATGCGCAAAACGGAGCGCGCCGGGAAAGTCTTTTTGGACTGGAGCCAAAACAATGGGTCGAAAACTACTGTCAGCCGGTACTCCTTGCGCGGTCGCGAACGGCCCACGGTGGCGGCCCCGCGCACCTGGGACGAGATCGCGGAGCGGGGCCTTGCCCATCTCACGTTCGATGAGGTGATCGAGCGCGTCCAGGGCGGCCTCGACCCGATCGCGGAGCTCGCCGCGCCGCGCGAGGACAAGCTGGCTACGTACCGCTCGATGCGCGACGCGACGAAAACCGCCGAGCCTGTGCCCGAGGGCACGCCGCAGCCGCGCGGCGGCACGCCGATCTTCGTCATCGGCGAGCACCACGCCAGGCGCCTGCACTGGGATTTCCGCCTCGAGCACGACGGCGTACTCGTCAGCTGGGCGGTACCGAAGGGTCCGCCGCTCGACCCGGAGGAGAACCGCCTCGCAGTGCAGACCGAGGACCACCCAATCGAGTATGCGACGTTCGAAGGGACCATCCCGAAGGGGGAGTACGGCGCGGGCGAGGTCGCGATCTGGGACACCGGCACCTGCGAGATCGAAAAGTGGCAAGACGACGAGGTCATCGCTGTGCTCACCGGCCGACCCGGCGGCGGCCTCGGGGGCGTGCCGCGGCGCTACGCGTTGATTAGGACTGAGGGCGACAACTGGCTGCTGAAGTTTATGAAGCGCCAGCCCACCGCCGAACCCGCCCACACCGCCG